>NZ_CP102845.1:2850000-3181000 GCF_013307435.2 Microvirga terrae | reverse complement strand
TGCCCTCGACATTGTCCGGATCATCGGTCAGCCCCGGGACGAGGACGAACCGGACCCAGACCGGCTTGCCGAGGGCCGCCAGCCGCTCCGCAAATTGCAGGGTCGGCTTGATGTCCTGGCCCACGGCCCGGCGGTAGGTCTGCGGATCCCAGGATTTAATGTCGAGCAGCACGAGATCCACCTGGCGCAGGTACTCGTCATCGGCCCGCGCGCCGAGGAAGCCCGACGTATCCAGGGCCGTGTGGAGGCCCATCCCCTTGGCGGCCGCGAAGAGCCGCTTGGTGAAGTGCAGTTGGACGAGGGGTTCCCCACCCGATATCGTCAACCCGCCATCCATGGCACGCAGCGGCGCCGCGTAAGCTTCGAGCGCGGTTCTGGCGCGCTCGAACGACACCCGCGTCCCGTCCTTGAGATGCCATGTATCCGGATTGTGGCAATACAGGCAGCGCAGCAGGCAGCCGCTCATGAACACCACGACCCGGATTCCCGGCCCGTCGAGGGTGGATCCCGTCTCGTACGAGTGAATCCACCCGACGTCGCCCCGAGGGTCGTTGAACGAGGCCGTGTCAGGTGCGTCCGGGGAGCGCGCCTGCTGCAGGTCGTACCGGCTCTTGGCCCAGGACTCATCGGCCATGACGTCACGCCTCACTCACCGTGGAATGTCCGGCTGATCACATCCATCTGCTGTTCCTTCGTGAGGCGCACGAAGTTGACCGCGTAGCCGGAGACCCGAATGGTCAGTTGCGGGTACTTGTCGGGATGCTCCATGGCGTCGAGCAGGGTGTCCCGATTGAGGACGTTGAGGTTCATGTGGAACCCGCCCTGGCCGCAATAGGTGTCCATGACCTTCACCGCCTGCTTGATCTTCTCGCCCTGGTCGAGACGGTTGAGGCTCGGCGTGATGGACACGGTGTAGCTGATCCCGTCCTGCGCATCCGCATAGGGGAGTTTTGCCACCGACAGGCACGAGGCGAGCCATCCATGGCTGTCGCGGCCATGCATTGGATTGGCCCCGGGGGCGAAGGGTTCCCCGGCTTTGCGGCCATCCGGCGTATTGCCCGTGTTCCTGCCGTAGACGACATTGCTCGTGATCGTGAGCACGGATTGCGTGTGAACGGCATTCCGGTAGGTCGGATGCTTGCGGATCTTCCTCATGAAGGAGGAGACCAGATCGGCCGCAATGGTGTCGACCCGGTCGTCGTTGTTGCCGTATTTCGGGAAGTCGCCCGTAATCTCGTAATCGACGATCAGCCTGTCCTCGCGCCGGATGGGTTTCACCTGCGCGTGCTTGATCGCCGACAGGCTGTCGGCGACGACCGACAGGCCGGCGATGCCGAAGGCCATCGTGCGCAGGATCTGCTGGTCGTGCAGCGCCATTTCAAGACGCTCGTAGTAGTACTTGTCGTGCATGTAGTGAATGCAGTTCATGGCATGGACGTAGGTTCGCGCCAGCCATTCCATCATGGCGTCGAACTTTCCCATGACGTCGTCGTAGTCGAGGACGTCACCTTGGACGGGCGTTACGGTCGGACCGACCTGCTCGCCGCTGACTTCGTCCCGGCCGCCGTTGATGGCATAGAGCAGACACTTGCCGAGGTTCACCCGTGCCCCGAAGAACTGCATCTGATTGCCGATGCGCATGGCCGAGACGCAGCAGGCGATGCCGTAATCGTCTCCCCAGTAAGGGCGCATGAGATCATCGTTCTCGTACTGGATGGACGAGGTCTCGGCCGACACCTTGATGCAGTAGCGCTTGAAGCCGTCCGGCAGCTGTTTCGACCAGAGCACGGTCATGTTGGGCTCCGGCGCCGGGCCGAGATTCGTCAGCGTGTGCAGCATGCGGAAGCTCGTCCGGGTCACCAGAGGGCGGCCGTTGAGATCCATGCCGCCGACGCACTCGGTCGCCCAGTAGGGGTCGCCCGAGAAAAGCGCGTCGTAATCGGGGGTGCGCAGGAAGCGGACGATGCGAAGTTTCTGAACGAGCTGGTCGATGAGTTCCTGGGCGCCCGCCTCGTCCAAAGCTCCGCTCTTCAGATCGCGCTCGATGTAGATGTCGAGGAAGGACGAGATGCGGCCGATCGACATGGCCGCGCCGTTGGCCTCCTTGATGGCACCGAGATAACCGAAATAGGTCCACTGCACAGCTTCGCGGGCGTTCGCTGCCGGACGGGTGATGTCCAGGCCGTATATCTTGCCCATCTCGGCCAGATCGGCCAGAGCCCGCATCTGCTCGGACAGCTCCTCGCGCTCGCGGATGACATCGTCGCTCGGCCACTTCGCGTCGAGCAGGGCCCGCTCGGCGCGCTTGGCGGCCAGCAGTTTGTCCGTCCCATAAAGAGCCACCCGGCGGTAATCGCCGATGATCCGGCCGCGGCCGTAGGCATCGGGCAAGCCCGTAATGATATGGCTGCGCCGGCAGGCCATGATTTCCGGCGTGTAAGCATCGAAGACCCCGTCGTTGTGGGTCTTGCGATACTTGGTGAAGACCTCGTGCACGATCGGATCCGGCTCGAAGCCGGCCGCCTTCAGCCCGGCCTCGACCATGCGCAGCCCGCCATACGGCATGATGGCGCGTCTGAACGGAGCATCGGTCTGAAGCCCGACGATCACCTCGTTGTCACGGTCGATATAGCCGGGTCCATGGGAGGTCAGCGACGAGGGGGTCTTGGCGTCCACGTCCAGAACACCCTTGCGGATCTCTTCCTTGAAATACGGCTGCAGCTTGCTCCAGACGGCCTTCGTGCGCTCGCTCGGGGCCACCAGGAAGCTCTCGTCTCCGTCGTAGGGCGTGACGTTGCGCTGAATGAAATCGCGGACGTCGATGGCGTTCTGCCAGCGACCGGGCGCGAATCCAACCCATCCCTCCGTGCGATCAGCGGCCTCGGAGGCGTCGGCCCGCGGGCGGGCTCCGGCCTTCTGTCCCGCCTGTTGCTCCGGTGTATCGGCGTATCTCCGGGTGGCAGTGGCTTCATCGGGCATGACGGCCTCCTCCCACGACATCCGTGGGACATTCCTGCGACAGGTCAGCGGCCGCTCACACGCGCCCGCAGGGCGGTTCAGCAGAGCACGAGGTTCTGGGCGAGGCCGGCCTCGCTCGTCTCCTTGTATTTCGGGTTCATGTCCTTCGCGGTGTCGGACAGCGTCTTGATCGTCGTGTCGAGATCGACCCGGTGCCGGCTCGCGATCTCGTTGGTGGCGATCATGGCGGCCGCCCAGGCTTTCACCGCCCCGAAGGCGCAGCGCTCGATGCAGGGAACCTGCACATAGCCCGCGACGGGATCGCACGTCATGCCGAGGTGGTGCTCGAGGGCCGACTCGGCGGCATTCTCGATCACGTGCGGCGGCTGGTTCAGCACCTGCGTGATCAGGGCCGCGGCCATCCCGGACGCGACGCCGATCTCGGCCTGGCATCCGCCTTCGGCGGCGGCCAGCGTCGCGTTGTGCTTGCACAGGTAGCCGACGGCCAGGCCGGCCAGCAGGCCCTGGCGGATCTTGTCCAACGGCACCGCGCGTCCGCTCTGGGTCAGGGCGTAGACGATCGCCGGCATCACCCCGGCGGACCCGCCGGTCGGCGCCGTGATGACGAGGTGCCCGCGGGCATTCTCCTCGGAAGCGGCCAGGGCAAAGGCCGAGACCAGCCCGATGGCGCGGTCGCTCATGTAGGTGTCATCCATCGCCCGCTCGTAGACCGTGGCCGCCTTGGAGTGGAGCTTGATCGGCCCGGGCAGAACGTCGTCCTTGTAGGACAGACCGGTCTTCACCGTGGCGATCATCGCATTGGCGATCTTGTCCAGGAAGGCGTTGATCTCTTCCTCGTTCTTTCCGGATACGGCAATCTCGTTCGCCATCATGACGTCGGCAATCGAGAGATTATTCTTCTCCGCGTGCTGGCGCAGTTCCTTCATGGTGGCATAGGGGTATTTCGGCGCTCCCTTCTTGGGAGGCTCATAGCCCTTCCACTCGATGAAGCCGCCGCCGACCGAATAATACTCCTGCTCGTAGAGCACCTTGTCGCCCGCCATGAGGCGGGCCGTCATGGTGTTCGGGTGCGGGAAGTCCCCTTTGGTCGCGTCATAGACGATATCGGCAAGGGACAGGTTGAACGACTTGCTTCCGACCTTCACCGGATAGGTCTGATCCGGCTTGGCGATCATCTCGTCGAGAAAGCGCGGATCGACGGTCGCCGGCTCCTTGCCGACAAGGCCGGCGAGGGCCGCGCGTTCGGTGCCGTGGCCCTTGCCCGTGGCGCTCAGGCTGCCGAAGAGATGGACCTTGAGGCCGGTGGCCTGTGCCAGTTGATCCGCGGGCAGCTTCGTGACGCGCTGATAGAAGTCATAGGTGATCCGCATCGGCCCGATCGTATGCGAGCTCGAAGGGCCGGGGCCGACCTTGTAGAATTCGTCCGCCACCGTCATGACCGGGCCCTTCGACGACTTGACGACGTCGAGATCGGGCGAGAGGGCCGAGCTCATCTTGAGGCCGGCATCGCCGCCTGCGGCTTCCTTCTTGGCCTGCTGCGCGGCGGCTTCCGTCGCGGCCTGCTGGGCGCGAGCCTCAGGCGCCCAGGTGGTGCCGGTCATCACGGCCGCCGCGCCGATCGCGGCATGGCGGACAAAGAATGTCCGGCGGTCGATGCCTGCGGGCAGACTGGCCGGATCGGGCGGTGTGGAAAGCAGCTCGTCATCCTTGCTGGAGCGAGTCATGGCGTGTCCTCCTATTCGGATTTAGGAGGCGCCGCGGGATCGGCGCGCATCTCCGTTTCCGTTCTCGCCGGAAGGGTTTCCTTCCCTTGGGCATCATCTTAGGATTCCCGGATGGCAGTGCTTGACTGAAAGGGACAATCTCTTGACACTTTGAGATGCCTGATCGCGGATCGACGAGACCGGCCGGGCTCCAGCCAAGCCGAAATTTTGATGTTGCTGCAGTCGATCTGACGCGTGTCCGGGGAGGTGGCCCAGCGTGATGCGGGATGTCGTCGCCGCGGACGGCCTGCGGCGTAAACTGTCAAGAGATTGTCCAGACTGGTCAAGCATCCCATTCCCGCTGGCCTAGAATGCTTCCGCGCGCCGTCGACCCGGCAGGGCGGAACTCGGCCGTTCCCGTGACGTCGCGTGCAAGAATGCCCAGATGGGATCACACCCGTGCTCTGTGGATTGTTCGCGGGGATGAACGGTACAAGAATGGTGCAGGAAAGGGGAAGGAGCGATGGAGATGTCGTTCACCCGCCGGGCAGACGAAGCGCCCTCGGCCTCTGGACTCGACTCCCTCACCGAAGACCTTCGCCGGGTGCTTCGGATTGAACTGTTCCGGGACACCTGTTCCGCGGTGAGCATCGCGCGTCTCTTTTCCATGCACCGCCGCACCTTGAGCCGGCACCTGCGCAATGAAGGCCTCGCCTTCCGACAGGTGGCGAACGAGATCCGGTTCGAGATCGCGTGCGACCTTCTGAAGAATACCGACATGCCGCTGAGCCAGATCGCGGCGGTCTTGCGGTACTCCGAGTTGAGCGCGTTCACGCGCGCCTTCCGGCGCTGGTCGGGACACACGCCTTCGGCATGGCGCAGCGATCACCCCGGTCTTCGGAAGGCGCCGCGAATCCACAGGCGGCGCGACCGAGAGTCCAGCATTCCGTCAACCCGCCGCTCGGGCGACCCCTCCTGACATGGCCGTGCGGGATGGCCGGTCATTTCGGGACGGCAGTCCAAAACTGTCAACACGATGGCCCAACAGGTCAAGCAGCGCGGGTTGAAACGGCCATACTCCCACCTCCGGCAACCAGTGGCGACCGTCAATCGGGAGCAAAGAGCGGAGGCCAGCATGACGGTTGCGGTTCAATCCCAAGATGTGTCCCAGGATCGACGGCGGCATGACAAGTACGATCGGCTTGTGGCAGTCGCCCAGTCCCTCCCGAAGTTGAAAGTCGCGGTGGCTCACCCCTGCGATGCAGCCTCCCTGGGGGCGGTGTTCGAGGCAACCGATCTCGGCCTGATTGAGCCGATCCTGGTCGGGCCGCAGGCCCGGATCGCGGCCGCCGCGGCGGCGCTCGGCAAGGATGTGTCCACGATGCGCATCGTCGAGGCCCGGCACAGTCACGCGGCCGCGGAGGAGGCCGTCAACCTCGTACGGTGCGGTCAGGCGGAAGCGCTGATGAAGGGCAGCCTGCACACGGACGAGCTCATGGGCGCCATCGTCCGTCGCGAGGGAGGACTCCGCACCGCCCGCCGGATCAGTCACTGCTTCGTCATGGACGTTCCAACACACGAGACCGCGCTGATCATCACCGATGCGGCGGTGAACATCGCACCGACCTTGGAGGACAAGGTTCACATCGTGCAGAACGCCATCGACCTCGCCCGGGCCCTGCGCGTCGACCCCGTGCGGGTGGCGATCCTGTCGGCCATGGAGACCGTGAACCCGAAGGTGCCTTCCACCATCGAAGCCGCGGCGTTGTGCAAGATGGCCGACCGCGGGCAGATCACCGGCGGCATTCTCGACGGACCTCTCGCGCTCGACAACGCCATCGACCTCGGCGCCGCCAAGATCAAGAAGATCGAGTCCCCCGTCGCAGGGCAGGCCAATGTCCTGGTGGTGCCGGATCTCGAAGCGGGCAACATGCTGGCCAAGAGCCTGACCTTCCTGGCCGACGCCGATGCCGCCGGCATCGTGCTCGGCGCCCGCGTGCCGGTCATCCTCACCAGTCGGGCCGACTCGACCATCACCCGCCTGGCCTCCTGCGCGGTCGCTTCGCTGGTCGCCGACGCGCAGCGCGCGAAGCTCGCCATCCCGGAGGTCTGAGCCATGATCCCCGTCCTCATCGTCCTCAATGCCGGATCGTCGAGCCTCAAGTTCCAGGTCTTCGACATGGTGGACGATGCGGAGCCGCAACTCGTCTGGAAGGGCTTGTATGAGGGGCTCGGAGGATCAGCGCACTTCGTCGTCAAGGACAATGACGGGGCGGCCCTCGACGAGATGACCTGGAGTTCCGGTGACCGGATCGGGCACGAGGAAGCGCTGATGCATCTCGTGTCATGGCTGCGCTCCCATCAGGAGGGACGAAAGCTTGCCGCCATCGGACATCGGGTGGTTCATGGCGGGCAATCCTTCTCCGCTCCGGTGCTGGTCGACGATTCCGTCGTCGAGGCCCTCGAGGCTCTGGTGCCGCTGGCTCCGCTGCATCAGCCCCACAATCTCGAGCCGATCCGGATCGTCCGCCGCCGGCTGCCGGGGCTGCCGCAGATTGCCTGCTTCGACACGGCCTTCCACCAGACCCAGTCCGACATCGCGAGCCTGTTCGCACTGCCGCGGGAGATGCGCGATCTCGGCGTGCGGCGCTACGGCTTCCACGGATTGTCCTACGAATACATCGCATCGACCCTCCGCGATTACGACCCTCGTCTGGCCGACGGCAAGGTCATCGTCGCCCATCTCGGCAACGGCGCGAGCCTGTGTGCGCTCAAAGGCGGGGTCAGTGTCGCGACGACCATGGGGTTCTCCGCGCTCGACGGTCTGCCGATGGGCACCCGCTGCGGCGCTATCGATGCGGGCGTCGTCTTTTTCATGCTCCGCGAGATGAAGCTCTCGCCGGAGGAGGCGGAGCGCATGCTCTACACCAAGTCCGGCCTTCTCGGGGTGTCCGGCATCTCGAACGACATGCGGGTTCTTCGCTCCAAGGCGGCGAGCGACCAGGATGCCAGGCGCGCCATCAACCTTTTCGTCTATCGCATCACCCGCGAGATCGGCTCGCTCGTGGCGGCGCTCGGCGGCATCGACGGGCTCGTCTTCACGGCCGGCATCGGCGAGAACGACGTGGCGACCCGCGCCGAGGTCATCTCCGGCCTGTCCTGGGCAGGGTTCAGCCTTCATGAGGCGGCCAACAGCGCCGGGGGACCCCAGATCACATTCGGTACCGGGCCGACCGCGTGGGTCATTCCCACCAATGAGGAGCTGGTGATCGCACGGCAGACGGGCCGCGTGCTCGACGCGACCCGTGAGCGGCTCGCATCTTGAACAGGGAGATCGATGTCATGGAAACGCTGAACACCAAGCCGGACGAAGGCAAGACCCAGGATCAGCTTGGGGACGAGACGTTCATGTCCGCCGCGGACCTGCGCAACTACATGACCGAGATGAAGACGGCGAAAGCGTCCAAGTCTACGGAAGGCATGGACCGGGCCGAGAAGGCGCGTCAGGATCTGATCAAACGGATGTCGGAGCCGCTGGAACTGACTACCGAGCAATTGAGGGACATCCTCGTGCCGCTGAAGGCGAAGCTGCGCGCTGCGGCGGAGCGCGGCCAGACGGAGCTGATGGTCATGCGGTTCCCCAATGACCTCTGCTCGGACCATGGGCGGGCGATCAACAATGCCGACCAGACCTGGCCGGAAACGCTGACCGGACGTCCGCGCCAAGCCTACGAGCTGTGGCGAGACCAGCTCCGGGATGCGGGCTTCAAGCTGAACGCGATGATCATCGAGTGGCCGGGCGGAATGCCGGGCGATGTCGGCTTCTTTCTCAAATGGGGCGAAACCAAGCGGTGACCCCCGACTGAGGCCCTCCCGTGCGGAACACTATGATGCGAACAGCGAAACAGCAGGCCGAACCTCGAACGGGACCCGATGACAATCCAGCGCTGACGCGTGTGGAGAAGGTCGCCCGTGCACAGGCGACGGTCACGCAGGTCTATCATGAGCGATGCGCAAACGCATGGCGGCGCTACCTCGGCGCGATGAAGGTCGCCGGCGAGCCGTTGCGGGACGGGCCGACCCGTCCCGCGACACCGCTCGAATTCTGGCGCGATGCAAGCTCCTACTGGCTCGACTTCACGCAGCGCTCCATCCTGTTCTGGGACACCCTGCGCCAGCGCGGCAACAACTGGATCGAGCACGAGAAGGCCGGCAAGCCGCCGCTTCTCGACTTCGGTTGGGAGATGATCGCCGATGCCCGGACGTTCGCGCGTCCCGTGAACTACGCTCTCGTGCGCATCGCCCCGCCGGACGGCGTCACGACGGATCCGGAGCGCCGCCCCTTCGTTATCATCGATCCCCGGGCCGGCCATGGGCCGGGGATCGGCGGCTTCAAGCAGGACTCGCAGGTCGGCGTGGCGCTCAAGGCAGGCCACCCGGTCTACTTCGTGATCTTCTTTCCCGAACCGATGCCGGGGCAGACCCTTGCGGATGTCTCCCGCGCCGAGGCCGAGTTCCTCCGCATCGTCGGCGAGCGCCATCCCAAGACCCGCAAGCCGGTGGTGATCGGCAACTGCCAGGGCGGATGGGCCTCGATGCTGGTCGGGGCACTGGAGCCCGATCTGGTCGGTCCCATCGTGATCAACGGGGCGCCAATGTCGTATTGGGCCGGCAATGATGGCGAGAACCCGATGCGCTATGCCGGCGGGATGCTCGGAGGCACCTGGCCCGCGCTCCTGGCAAGCGATCTCGGGGCAGGAACCTTCGACGGGGCCAACCTCGTCGAGAACTTCGAGTACCTCAACCCGGCCAACACCTATTTCGACAAATACTACACGCTCTTTTCCAAGATCGACACCGAGCCGGAGCGCTTCCTCGAGTTTGAGCGCTGGTGGGGCGGATTCTTCCTGATGGGGCGGGAGGAGATCAGGTGGATCGTCGAGAACCTGTTCGTGGGCAACAACCTCGCCGACGGCGACGCCGAGTGGTCGGAGGGGCGTGCCTTCGATCTGCGGGCAATCCAGTCGCCCATCATCGTATTCGCGTCGCTTGGCGACAACATCACGCCGCCGCAACAGGCCTTCAACTGGGTCGCCGACCTCTATCCGACGACGGAGGCCCTCAAGGCGAACGGGCAGGTCATCGTCGGCCTGATGCACAAGAGCGTCGGCCATCTCGGCATCTTCGTCTCCGGGGCGGTCGCCAAGCGCGAGCACACCCAGATCGTCGACCTGATCGACTACATCGAACATCTGCCGCCCGGCCTCTACGGCATGCAGGTCGAGGAGCAGAAGGTGGACGGGAGCGTGCGCTACGACGTGCTGCTGACTGAGCGTCAGGTCGAGGACCTTCAGGTCCTGCAAAAATATGGCCGCAAGGACGAGATGCCGTTCCAAGCCGTCGAAGCAACCTCCGAGATGCTTGCCTCCACCTACGAGACCTTCGTCCATCCCGCCGTTTCCGCCGTGGCGACGCCTACGGGGGCGGCCATGAGGCGGGCGCTGCACCCGCAGCGGGCGCAACGCTGGGCGGTGTCGGACCTCAACCCGTTCCTGTGGCCGCTAAAGGGCATGGCCGACATGACCAGGGCGAACCGGGCTCCGCGCGACACCGAGGGGCCGATGGCCATGATGGAACGCTGGACTGCCGCCCTGACCTCCGCCTCGTGGGATCTCTATCGTGACCTGCGCGATGCCACCGTGGAGAACACTTTCTTCCGGACCTATGGTCCGGCCGGAATCGGCATGGCGGCGGAAGAAGCGGCGGGCGTCCCGGATGAACCGTCCATCGCTGTCCGAGATACCCGTTTGGTCAAGGAGGCGCTCTCCCGCATCGAGGAGGGCGACCGGACGAGGGCGTTCGTCCGCACGGCGCTCCTGCTGATGAAGGCCGGTACGGGCCGTCGCAGGCTCTCGGCCATGAAGCGGGCCCGCGATCTTGTCGGCAAGGACATCGGACTCATCGACATGCCGGCGGAAGCGGCTCGCGGGATCATCCGGGAGCAGTCCTATATCGTCGATTACGAGCCGGTGAAGGCTCTGTCGGCGCTGCCGAAGCTTCTGCGAACCTCGGAGGACCGGCGTGGTCTGCTCGACCTGCTCGACCGCGTCGAGGGCCGGATCGAAGCCAACAGCGAGCAAGTCGCCTTGCTGGTCGAGATCAGGCGGCTGCTCGCCGAGGATGGGGCCGGAAGCGGAGAAAAGCGTGAGCCGATCACGGTGGAGTTGACGAAGGATCGGGCGGCCGGCCGTCCAGAGGCCATGACGCGGCCGAGGCGCCCCCGCCAGACCCGCGAAACCAGACGTGCGAGAGCAAGTTCATGAACGATCATCCGGCCGAGCTGCCTCCGGGCGCGCTTCAGTCAAACATACTGCATGGCAAGCGGGCGCTCGTCGTCGGCATCGCCAACGAGCACTCGATCGCCTATGGTTGCGCCAGGGTCTTCCGCCAGCTCGGGGCCGAGCTCGCGATCACCTATCTCAACGAAAAGGCCCGGCCCTACGTCGAGCCCCTTGCGAAGGAGCTGGGCGCCTCGATTCTTGTGCCCTGCGATGTGGGGCGCGACGGTGAGCTTGAAGCTGTCTTCGGGCGGATCGGCGAGACCTGGGGCAGCCTCGACATCGCCCTCCATTCCATCGCGTTCGCACCGAAGGAGGATCTCCAGGGACGTCTTCTGGACAGCTCCGGCGAAGGCTTCAAGGTGGCGATGGACATCTCCTGCCACTCCTTCATCCGCATGGCCCGCCTGGCGGAGCCCTTGATGAAGGAGGGCGGCACGCTGCTCGCGATGAGCTATCACGGCGCCAACAAGGTGGTCCCGAACTACAACCTCATGGGCCCGGTGAAAGCAGCGCTGGAGAGTGCCGTGCGCTATCTCGCCTATGAACTCGGCGAGAAGCACATCAGGGTGCACGCCGTCTCGCCCGGGCCCCTGAAAACCCGCGCGGCCTCCGGTCTGAAGGACTTCGACGTGCTTCTCACCGAGGCCATCGAGAGGGCTCCGATCGGCGAGCTGGTCGATATCGACGATGTCGGCCTGACCGCCGCATACCTGACGACACCCTTCGCCCGACGGCTGACGGGGACAACCACCTATGTCGACGGCGGCCTCAGCATCATGGCGTGATTGGACCGTCCTGGGACCGAAGGGCGACAAAGGGAGGTGCTGATGACGTTCGATGTTCCGTTGCCCAATCCGTCGACAGGCCCGGTGGCGCCCGTCCTCGGGCCGACTGCCTGGATGATCCTGGGAGAGCCTTCATGGCCGCGCCAATGAATCTGCATCCTGCCGCCCCCCACCACCTGCCGGTGTTCATCGCCGCGCCTGGCGAGACCGATGTCCTGATGGTCGTCGTGGCGGTGTTCCTGGTGCTCGCGGTGCTGGCCGTCGGCCTGCTGTTCCTGCGGCTGCACACCTTGCCCGAGCGCATGGCGCACAGGTCGCACAAGCTGCAATTCGAGATCGTCGCCGTGCTCGGACTGCTCGCCCTGTTCACGCATGTGCACCTGTTCTGGGTGGCCGGGCTCCTGCTCGCCCTGATCGACATTCCGGATTTTGGCAATCCACTTCGCAGGATCGCAGGATCGCTCGAAAGGATCGCCGGCCTGAAGCCCGGCGAAGGGGCCGGCGAGGCGCCGGATGAATCGGGGTTGGGCGCCAGCACGACGGAAGCAGCCAGCAGCGACGCGGTTCAGGTGCCGAAAACCATCGCCTTGTCCCGGACCCCGAAGGAGCGGACCCATGCTTGAGCTTCTCCTCTGCTCCCTGCTGACGATCCTGCCGGATTATCTCTACCGCCGGTATGCCCAGGGCAAACGGATCGGCAAGGAGATCACGCTCTTCTCGATGTGGTTCGAGCTGCGCTGGGGCATCATCACCTGCCTGATGCTCACCATCGGGCTGATCACGGTGATCTTCTACAACCACCCCTCGACCACGAACGCCACGGCGTTCTTCCGCACCATCCCGATCCTGCCCGAGACCAATGGGCGCGTCGCCGAAATCTTCGTTAACAGCGTGAGCGGCGCGGTCAAACAAGGCACGCCGATCTTCCGGCTCGACAACTCGAAGCAAGAGGCTGCAGCGGAGACCGCGCGCCGCCGGATCGCCGAGGTCGAGGCCGAACTGGTGGCCGCGCGGACCGATGTCGCGGCGGCCGAAGGCAGGATCATCGAAGCGAGGAGCGCCTATCAGCAGGCCGTCGACGAGCTGGAGACGAAGCAGGAGATCTACCGCCGCAATCCAGGCGCCGTGGCCACGCGCGACATCGAGCGGCTCCAGGTCACCGTGCAGGGGCGCCAAGGCACCATCGACGCCGCCACGGCGGCACGGGCGCAGGCGGAGACTCGGATCTCGACCCTGCTGCCGGCCGAGAAGGCCAGTGCCGAGGCCGAGCTGGCTCAAGCCCAGGTGGAACTGGACAAGACCGTGGTCCGGGCGGGCGTGAACGGGCAGGTGGAGCAGTTCACGCTGCGCGTGGGCGACGTCGTCAACCCACTGATGCGTCCCGCCGGCGTCCTGATTCCGGAAGGTGCCGGGCGAGGGCGCCTGCAGGCCGGCTTCGGTCAGATCGAGGCCCAGATCATGAAGGTCGGCATGGTGGCCGAGGCCACCTGCGCGTCGAAGCCCTGGACGGTCATCCCGATGGTGGTGACGGGCGTGCAGGACTTCATCGCGGCCGGTCAGATCCGCAGCGGCGAGCAGTTGCTCGACGCGCAGCAGGTGGTCCGGCCGGGCACGATCCTGGTCTTTCTCGAGCCGCTCTACGAGGATGGGTTCGATGGCGTCACGCCGGGCAGCAGCTGCATCGCCAACGCCTATACCAGCAACCACGACCTGATCGCTTCGGGGCAGGTCGGCACCCTGAAGGGGTTGGCCCTTCATGGGGTGGATGCCGTCGGGCTCGTGCACGCCATGATCCTGCGCATCCAGGCACTGGTGTACCCGATCCAGACCCTCGTGCTCGGCGGGCACTGACATACACAAGGAGGACGATTCATGGCCATCATGCCGAAGATGTCAGCCACGTCCGAGATGCGGCGCGGCACCGATGCGCTCGTCATGGCGGGCGATGGCGGTCAGGCCTTGGCGAAGTCGGCCGAGACGTGGATCGCCGTCGCTACGGAATGCCATCGCGAGATGATCGAATTCGTCTCGATGCGGCTCGGAAAGGACGGTGAGGCCGCCCGGGACATGCTGGGCTGCAGGAACCCGGCAGACGCGACGGCGATCCAGACCCGCTGGGTCGAGGAGACCCTGCGCGACTACGGATCGGAGATGACCAGACTGATGGCGCTGTGCACCAGGGCCATGAACGACGGGGGTCGGTCCGGACGGTGAGGGCTTCGCCAGAACCCTCGACGCCGGCAAGGCTCCCGGCCGGTCTCAAGCTGAGGAACGCTCCATCCGGAGCGATGGCGCATCCCGAGCCCGGTCAGCCTCCGGGTCGATCAGGACAAACCCGGCGGAGGCCCCGACCACGGCAAGAAGTCCCGAAAGCAGGAGTGCGTTGCGGGTTCCTTCGGGAGTTCCGGCACTGGCATCGACCATCACTCCCATGACCGTCGGGGCAAAGGGACCCGCCAGCGTCGTGATGGCGTTGACCATGCCGAGGGCGGCTCCGCGCTGCGCGACCGGTGTGACGTCGGCAACCAGGACGGGGCCGAGCACGAACATCACGTTGCAGAGAGAGAACGCAACCACCGTACAGACGATCACGAGCACCGAGCCGGTGGAGAGCGACATCAGGATCACCATGAGGCCGGAGGCGAGGACAGCCGCGCATGCAACCCATCCGCCCGCGATCCGGCTCGAAACGCCACGCCGCTTGAGGCCGTCGGAAAGGCTGGATACGCCGGGCAGCAGAATGATCTGGCAGAGAGAAGCCAGCATCATGATCCAGCCGGCCTGGATTGGCGTGTAGCCGAAGGCCTGGTGCAGGAAGGCCGGCAGCCAGACGATCGCTATCGTCAGGAGCCAATAGGCGCTGAAGCCGACAATCTCGACCCCGACCACCGTCCGGCATCCGAGCAGGCGGCGGTATGACAGCTGTTTCTCGGGTTCGACGACGCTGCCCGTGACCCGGCCCTCGGCGACAAGGGGTCCCTCGCGGGCGACCATCAGCCAGGCGACACACCAGACGATGCCGAGCAGACCGAGCAGCCCGAAGGCGGCCTGCCACGACCAAGCGGCAATGACGGTGACGATCACCGGCGCAACGATCCCGTTGCCCGCCAGGGCTCCGACGGCAATGAGGCTTGTCGGCAATGCCCGGTGCTCTCTCGGGAACCACTTGTAGGCGGCATGGACCGCCACGGGGTAGGCGGGGCCTTCGCCGAAGCCAAGCAGCACCCGGTTGGCCACCAAGGCCGTCACGGTGACCGGCAGCAGCATTGGCAACTGGCAGAGGGACCAGATCAGCGCAAGGCCGGCCAGTACCCAGGTGGTGGCGACCCGGTTCACGAGAAAGCCGCCGATCGCCGCGCTCAGCGAGAAGAAGGTGAAGAAGCTCGCTGCGATCAGGCCGAACTCGGAATGGCTCAGCCCCATTTCCCGCATGATCGGAACAGCGGCCAGACCGAGCACCGCTCGGTCGGCGAAGTTGATGAGCATGAGCAGGCAGAGCATGCCCACGACGATCCAGAGGCGGGCGGGATCCGCCGCTCCATCCGTGGACGCGGCTCGTGGGCTCACCTCCGTCATCCGCTTATGCACTTTCCCCATTGCAACGGAGCCGCGGCGACCGGCTCGGTGCGCTGCATCCGAGCCGAAGCGTGACAGACCACGGCCGTTCGCCCGTCATACGGAGGCTCAGCCGGCGTCGGTCCGTGGCGGACGCCGGCGCCCGGCATCCTCAATAATATCGGCGGTAGGCCACCCGGGGCCCCAGATAGCGCGGACCATAGTACCCTCGATATGCGCCATAGTAGCGAGGGCCGTAATAGACGCGCCGTGGATAGACCCGCGGCCCGTAATAGGCCGGGCGGGGATAGTAGCCCGGGCCGTAATAGACCGGCCGGGGATAGTAGTAGGCGGGACGGGGGTAATAGTAGCCCGGCCATGGGGCATAGGCAGGATAGCCATAGGCCGGGTAGCCGTACCCATACCCGTAGGCAGGGGCCGTCGCGGCCGCGGTGATCAGTCCACCGAGGATCGCTCCGCCGACCAGTCCGGCCGCAACGGCACCGCCTCCCCAGCCCGACCGATAGTACCCGCCATAGCCCCAGCCCGGGCCGCGCCAGTATTGTGCGTCGGCCGTCCCGACACTGCCCGTCAGGATCAACGCGGCCGTGGCGAGTGTTGCAAGTTTCTTCATGGCAGCCTCCAAAGGCTTGATGTCCGCTCCGGTTCTCTTGCGTGCCTCCGGACCTGTGCCGCCTCGTTCATCGGCAGCGCACGGGATTGGCTCGGCCACGCGGACCGGACCCCGATCATTCTCGACCCTGGCGGCGACGCCGCAGATGACCCGCAGCCCGCAACGGGCCAGATTATACCCGCCGGAAGGACGTGCTTGATCGCTTGAGACAGAGTCTTGACAGTTTGAGACTGTTACTAAGCCGTCGCAGGGGCGAGCAACGCTCCGCGGTCGGGTTTTTTCGCGAGTCTCAACGGGAGCACTGCTTGTACTCTGTGCCGGTCGTATCCCGCTCGTTGAAATAGCGCCGGAGAGAGCCGTCCGGTTGCAGGGACATGAGAACCCTGACCTCGCTGCCGGCCACCGAATTGGCGCAGTCGAGGACGAGGAGCTGACGATCCCCGTTCGGCCGAGCCGACTTGATGCGGCACGTCGCCTGGGGCGTCCTCAGGCGGCTTCCGGTCACGATGAAGGCGGGGGCGAAGATGTCGACCGGTCGTTTGAACGAGACTCCCTTGCCGGCCGAGGAGTAGACCTCCTCACAATCCACGCTGCCCGACAGCCATGCGCCCTGGAACCGGGCAAGCCCACTCTGCGCCACCGCACCCGACATGGCGGACGACATGATCAAGATCAGGCCAAGTCCGGCAGGGCCCAGGAATCCCGCAAGTCTCATCGTGACCTCCCCGAGGACCGAATCGTCGTCCTCTGCTGCCCGCCAATGCAACATGGTAGGCGGGCTGCAACATCATGCTTGACGGAAGAGGACAAGCGCTTGGCAGTTTGGGCCATGGGCGTCGCGTCGATGGCGGGTGCTTCCTGGTCTGCCGGATACGGTCAGCCTCCAGGAGTCCTATGGAGAGGTAGCCGGTGCATGGTTGGAAGCGGCACCTGGGCGGGCGCTGAGACGAAGGTTGGGAGCAGGGTGGTGCCCTCGCTCCGTCCTCGCTCCTCCGACGCCACCGGGCGGTGATCGGCTCGCCCCATGCGGCGGCGCAAAGTGTCAAGAGGTTGTCCCGTCCGATCAAGCGCTGAGTTCCCGCTCGGCTATGGTGCCTTTCGAGAGGCAGACAAGCCATGAGGGCACTCCTGGTGGCCGCCGTCGCTGCGGGCTTCGTCACAGGTGCCGACGCCCAGTCAGGCTCCACGACCCTTGCGATGACCTGCGCCCAGGTCAGAGGGATCTTGGCTTCGCGGGGTGCGGCCGTGCTGCGTACCGGACCGGCAACCTACGATCGCTACGTTCGCGATGGGAGCTTCTGCGCGTTCCAGGAAACCGCACGTCCCGCCTGGGTCAGGACAGCCGACGTCGCGCAATGCCCGGTCGGAGGGGTCTGCCGCTCGGTCGAGATCGACAACGGGCGGTGAGCCGAGCTGTCCAGACCCACGCGGGAAAGAGACGATATCATGACGGACAAGCCCTATCCCGACGCACGCCTCGCGCCCGTGGCCTCCTGGCTGAAGCCATCTCTTCTGTGGCTCCTGGTTCTCGCACCCATCGCCGCGAGTCTCGATCATGCAGGCATCGCTCCGGCCGGAATCATCTTCTTCTGTGCCGCCTTGGCCATCATGCCGTTCGCCAAGCTCATCGTTCAGGGAACCGAGCAGGTCGCCGCCCATACCGGGTCGACGATTGGAGGTCTGCTCAACGCCACCTTCGGCAACCTCCCGGAGCTGATCATCGCCATGACGGCCCTGCGCGCGGGCCTCGTGGAAATGGTGCGCGCCTCCATCGTCGGAGCCCTACTCGCCAATCTGCTGGTGGCGCTCGGCCTGTCCTTTCTGCTCGGCGGCCTCCGGCATCACACGCAGAAATACAATCCAGACGCAGTGAGAACCTACTCGTCGACCATGGTGCTCGCCTGGATCAGCCTGGCGCTCCCTAGCGCCTTCCACCGTGTCCTGGAAGAGGAATCGCACCTCGGGGTGCACGCCACCCTGGATCTCGTCGTGGCCGCCGTCCTGCTCGGCCTCTACGGGCTCTTCCTGCTCTACTCCCTGAAGACCCATCCGGAAACCTTCGCCGAACTGAGCTCCCCCGCCGCCGACACCGGAACGCACGATCATCCCAGCCTCGCATGGGGTGTCGCGACGCTGCTGGGCGCGTCCCTCGGTGCCGCATGGATGAGCGAGATCCTCGTGGGCGCCGCCGAGCAGGCCGGCCATGCGCTGGGCATGTCGCAGATGTTCATGGGGGTGATCGTGCTCGCGCTCGTCGGCGGCGCCGCCGAGTCCGGCTCGGCGATCGCCATGGGTCGGGCCGACCGTGCCGACCTGAGCATCGGCATCGCCCTGGGAAGCTGCGTGCAGATCGCCCTCTTCGTCGCCCCCGTCCTCGTGCTGCTCGCACCGGCCATCGGACCGGCGGAGTTCCGCCTGGTGTTCTCCCAGGCCGAGATGTGGATGCTGTTCGGGGCGGTACTCCTGGGCGCAACTGTTGCGACGACAGGCCAATCCAACTGGTTCAAAGGCGCCCAGTTGGTGGCACTCTACGTCATCATCGCGGCCATCCTGTACCTCATCCCGTCCCCGACGCCGCAATAGGTGGACCATGTTGCGACAACTCCTCGTGGGTGGCGCCGTCAGCCTGGGCAACATTGCCATCCATGCCATCGTGATGGCGGCAGTCGTGGCAACTGGCCGCCGGGTGCTGAAATGGAAGCACAGTTCGGGACAGACCTGGCTTTCCGTCCTCATGGTGGCGGTCGTCGGAGTGCTCCTGGTCGCTCATGTGGCCGAGGTCATCACTTGGTCGCTCGCTTATGCGATCCTGGATGTCGCTCCTCCCGGGGCCGACGTGCTGTACTTCGCGTTCGTGAACTACACGACGCTGGGCTACGGTGACGTCTTGCCCGGAGAGCACTGGCGCCTGCTCGGACCGATGGCGGCCATGAACGGCGTGCTCTTGTTCGGCTGGTCGACTGCGGTCATCTTCGAGGTGATGAGGCAGGGTATGCGGCTCCGCGACCAGACGACCGGGGCGTGATCGCGTGCAGATGGGCGAGACGCCTTGATAGGGTTCGCACCGGTCTTCCAGCGCCTGGACTAGCCGCATTTCCGCGGTAGCGCGTTCGGCTGCATCGTCCGGCCCATACGCCGGTCCAAAGCCGATCATCCTCGGCGGCCGCGAACATGACTTCTGATGCGGTGGTTGATCGGGGCTGAACCAAAACCGCCTTCGGTCTATTGACGTGGGGCCCGGGAACGCTTCGGTCGGCTTTCCCGTGGACGCTCGAACGTGGCGGGTGTAGGTGACCGTGATCGTAGCGAATGGACCGAATGGATGGGCATCGACTGGGACGTCGTCATCATCGGAGGTGGCGCCGCAGGGATTGGGGCCGCGCGTCGTTCGGCGGATCATGGACTGTCCACGCTGTTGCTGGAAGCATCGCAGCGGATCGGTGGCCGTGCCCTAACGGTCAACATCGCCGGGCATGCGCTCGATCTCGGCTGCGGCTGGCTCCATTCAGCCGATCGCAATCCGTGGGTCGGCATCGCCGAAGCGTCCGGTTTCGCCGTGGACCGCAGGCGGTCGGCCTGGAACCAGCAATATGGCGACCTCGGCTTTTCCCAGGCGGAGCAGGAAGCCGCCGATGAGGCTTATGCCGCATGGCACGAGCGCTTGGTCAGCGAGCCCACGCCAAGGGACTGCGCGGCCGATGCGCTGCAGCCGGGCGGGGCATGGAACGCCTATCTTCAGGCGATCAGCGGCTATATCAGCGGAGCCAGCCTCGAACGTCTCTCGGTTGCCGATTATCTCGCCTACGACAGGGCTTCAACCAGGTATAACTGGCGGGTCCCGGCGGGATACGGCACCCTCGTCGCGGCAGGCCTGCCGGCTACCGTCGCGCTGCGCGTCGCCACTCCGGTTGAAGCCATCGATCTTGATGTCGACGGTGTGAGCATCGTGACACGCGCCGGTTCGATCACGGCGCGAAGCGCCATCCTCACCGTTTCGACCTCGGTGCTCGCCGGTGGGATGATCAGGCTGCCGGCCTCACTCGACGATTGGCGACATGCCGCCGGAAGCCTGCCGCTCGGCCGGAACGAGAAGGTGTTCCTGGAAATCGTGGGCAACAGTCCCTTCGAACCGGAGACCCATGTGATTGGTGATCCACACGACGCCCGCACGGGGTCCTACTATATCCGCCCGTTCGGTCGGCCTGTGATCGAGGGATTCTCCGGCGGGGAGGGTGCCCGTGCGTTGGCCGAGAGCGGCCCTGCGGCCGGCTTCGTCCATGCCGTCGATCAGCTTGCGGCGCTGTTCGGCTCGGAGGTCCGCGCCACGCTCCGTCCGCTGGCGGTGTCCGACTGGAGCCGCATGGAGCATGTGGGAGGCGCCTACAGCTATGCCCTGCCCGGGTGCGCCGGCGCGCGGGATCGGCTCGCCCGTCCCTTCGACCAACGGCTGTTCTTCGCCGGGGAGGCGACGGAGCGGTACGACTTCTCGACGGCCCACGGCGCTTACCAGAGTGGGCTGCGGGCTGCCGAGGAGGTCATCGCTGCGCTCGGTGCTCGCGCGTCCTAAGTTTACGGCGTCAAGGAACAGGGGGAGCGCCATGGCTTTGATCTTCATTACCGGCAGCACGGAAGGGCTGGGCCGCGCAGCCGCTCAGGCTCTGATCGGGCAGGGGCACCGGGTCGTTCTGCATGCACGATCCGCGCAGCGCGCCTCAGCGCTCGTGGATCTTTCACCGCGTGCGGCCGGCGTCGTGGTCGGTGACTTGGGCAGTGCAACAGAGACCCGCTCAGTCGCGGCTCAGGTCAATGCCCTCGGTCGCATGGATGCCGTGATCCACAATGCAGGCATCTATGCGGTGAAGGACCGGTCGGCGACCCCGGAGGGGCACGCGGCCATTCTCGCGGTCAACACGCTTGCCCCGTACATGCTGACGGCCCTGGTCGAACGCCCTCAACGGCTGATCTACCTGAGCAGCGGCATGCACCGGGGCGGCACCGGGCCGCTGCACGATATCGACTGGACCGAGCGCCGCTGGGATGCAACCCGCGCTTACTCGGAAAGCAAGCTCTACGTTGCAGCGCTCGCTCTTGCCGTCGCTCGGCACTGGCCGGAGGTCTTGAGCCATGCGGTCGATCCGGGCTGGGTCCCGACCCGAATGGGTGGTCGTGGAGCGCCGGACGATCTGGAGGAGGGCCATCGCACCCAGACTTGGCTCGCGACGTGCAACGATCCGGCCGCAATGGTCAGCGGTGGGTACTGGTACCACCGCGAGCGGCAGGCCCCGGCCACGGAAGCGTCCGATCCCGTGTTCCAGGACGCGCTCATGACCAGACTTGCTGCTCTGACCGGCATGACGCTGTTCTGAATCGAGACGAGGCCTCCGGCTCAAGGCTCGGATTGAATATCGCTGGATCTGTCCGGGCCAGACCTGACGGTAACTTACGCCTTGGCCGACGCCCCGTACTGCTCGTCGGTGACGTGCTCCATCCAGTCCACGGGTGAACCGTCGAGCTTCTCCTGGATGGCGATGTGACTCATGGCCGTGGTCGGAGACGCGCCGTGCCAGTGCTTCTCGCCTGGAGGGAACCAGACCACGTCGCCGGGCCGGATCTCTTCGACCGGACCGCCCTCGCGCTGAACGAGGCCGCGGCCCGTCATGACGATGAGGGTCTGCCCGAGCGGATGGGTGTGCCAAGCGGTGCGGGCGCCGGGCTCGAAGGTCACGAGGGCACCGGCGACCCGCGCCGGATCGGGCGGGCTGAACAGGGGGTCGATGCGCACTGTCCCGGTGAAGTATTCGTGCGGTCCCTTCCCGGATGGCTGTGATCCGGCTCTCGTGATGTCCATGGTCGAAGTCCTTGTGTTCGGAATCAGTGAGGCTGCTGTCGGCGATGTATCTAGGTCCGTTCCGCCGAAACGATGAGAGGCCTGGGTCTGCATGGACCGATGAGCCTCAGTCATGTATGGGCCCCATGAATGGAACCAGGTTGGCAGTGCCGTGGACGGCAAGCCTGCTGTCACGCCTGTATCGCCTCGATGGGTCTGCCGACAGTCGGCCGACCGCTGGTCGATCCCCCAATGAGCCTTATAACTCGTCCATCAGCTCGGGAATTCGCCCAATGCCTCGCCCCTGTGTCCGGTCCGGGTGGCGATGAGGCCGGCGTCGGTACAGCGAATAGGAGGAGAACACGGTCATGGATTACGTGAGGCTCGGCCGCTCCGGCCTTGAGATTTCCCGCCTGTGTCTCGGCTGCATGACCTACGGGGTTCCCGGTCGCGGAAGCCATCCCTGGACTCTGGACGAGGAGCAGAGCCGGCCCTTCATCAAGCGTGCCCTTGAGCTCGGCATCACGTTCTTCGACACGGCCAATGTCTATTCCGACGGCACAAGCGAGGAAATTGTCGGCCGCGCGCTCAAGGATTTCGCGAGACGGGACGAGGTGGTGATCGCCACAAAGGTGCATGGGCGCATGCGCCCGGGGCCGAATGGAGCCGGGCTGTCCCGCCTTGCCATCATGACCGAGATCGACAACAGTCTGCGCCGGCTCGGCACCGATTATGTCGACCTCTACCAGATCCATCGCTGGGACTACTCGACACCCATCGAGGAAACGCTCGAGGCCTTGCACGATGTCGTCAGGGCCGGCAAGGCTCGCTACATCGGAGCCTCATCCATGTATGCCTGGCAGTTTGCCAAGGCGCTCTACACGGCGGACCTGAACGGCTGGACACGGTTCGTGTCGATGCAGAACTACTACAATCTCCTCTACCGTGAGGAAGAGAGGGAAATGCTGCGTCTGTGCCAGGCCGAGGGCATCGGCGTCATCCCCTGGAGTCCGCTCGCCCGCGGCCGCCTGACCCGTGACTGGGATGAGAGCAGCGCCCGTTCTGAGACGGATGAATTCGGCAAGTCGCTGTATGCCACGACCGCGGAGGCGGATCGCAAGGTGGTGGAGCGGGTGGCTGAGATCTCGGCCCGACGGGGCGTTCCGCGGGCGCAGGTCGCATTGGCTTGGCTGCTGCACAAGCCGGTCGTGACCGCACCGATCATCGGCGCCACGAAGCCGCAGCACCTGGACGATGCCGTAGCTGCTCTGTCCCTCGAATTGACACCGGAGGAGATTGCGCAACTGGAAGAGGCATATGTGCCGCACGCTCTCGCCGGGTTCGTTTAAGCGGCAGCATGCCATGCGCCACCGCGTAACCGATGTCCGTCGGGACTGCCCCAGCCATATCCAGCGCGCGGATGCGTACGCCCGATGGTCATGATCCAGGGGTTTCGAGACCGGAGCGAATCGAAGTCTGCGCTCTTAAGCGGCTGATGCACTGAGCTTTTCTGCTTTGGGGCGTCTGGGTTGGACCAGAAGTTCGCTCGGGTCCGTCGGGAGCAGGAGCATCCCGCCGTCGTCGAGCGACACGCGCAGGCGCGGGAACACCTCCTTGATATGGGCCAAGTCTCCCTTGAAGGCCTGCTTGAAGCTCCGGATGCTGGCGTTGTCGGAGCCGAATTGCTGATGAAGATTGTCCCAGCTCAACTTCAACGGCCGTTGCACCGTCCGCAGGCGATATCCGAGCCAGAACAGCATGTCGAGCTTCCGGGCTGAGCCGGAGAACGCCCGCGCGGCCCGGATGTCGACCGGAAGCGCGTGCTGAATGAGATTGTCATAGAAGTCGGCGTGGAACTGAACGGTGTTCGACCAGAGCAAACCCTGATCGGAACTGCCGGTCAGCCAGATATCGAGCTGCCGGAACGGTGGGACGTTCAACGTGCTCGATCGCGATGCGCCGTCCCAGAGACCGATCTGCATCGTACAGGCTGCCAGCCGGTTCAACTGCTCTTTGAACTGCCGGAGCGTCCCGCGCTCGCCGCCCGTCACGGGGAAGCCCATCTGCTTGATGAAGCCGGAGAGACTGTCTGCAACCTCGATCCGGGCGCTGCGCTGACGAACGGCCTCGGTGCAGAGGTGAAGCAGAACGAGACGAGCCTTTGGCCCATAGGGGAGCCCCTGAACCTCCATCTGGCCCGTCTTCGGGTTCTTGAGGCGACCAGCCATGATGCTGAGCGTGTTCCGACCATACTCGCGGAAGAACTCGCGCTCACCCTTTGGTTCCCTATACGGGAGCCCGCACAGGGCCAGAACGCTGTGAATGTTCTGGATGTTTTCCGGGGAGCTCGGTGCGGCTTCGATCACTTCACGCACGGCATCGCGACGTCTTTGATCTCGGCTCATGGCCGCACGCCGGGCCTCGACGGCAGATTGCTTCGCCTGCTGGGCGTCGCGCTGTTCCTGTTTATGGGCGATGTGCTCGACAATAGTCTTGAACATGAAATGGCCGCGCGCGCGCTCGACCTCTTCCAGGAGATCGGCATCACGGATCGTGGCAAGATGGTCTTCAGCGGTCATATTGCCTCTTGAACTCGTCGGGCGTGGAGGTGGCTCGCGGACTCGCAACGCCCCAATGCCGGGATCGGGTTCCTCGTGATGACCGGAGATCGAGAGTTATCCAGAGCTTTCGTCGCGCCTCCGCGCAGGAAGGGTCAACCGAGATCATTGGGAACAGATCGGACTTCTCCGATGCCCGCGTCCCTAGCGTAGCCCAGTCAGGACCACGCAGAGTTCAATACGCCCAGCAGGGTAGGAAAAGGCTGCTGGGCCTCCGGCGCACCGGCCGGAGGTGCGCTGAGTTCGATACGCTCTGGTCAAAACTCCGGCCCATAAGAAGTTCGAACTCCTTCCAAGCGGAGAGGCTTCAAGCCTGCGCAGAGTTCGATGCAGGCTTCATGAAAATTTCGACTTAATCGACAGGCCTTTAGCCCGATGGCCTCGCCGAGTCCGATGCGCGACTGCGCAGATTCCTATGTGGCCGCGTCGTTTTTCAACGCCGAGTCCGATGCGGCCGAGCGCAGAGTTCGATACGGGACCACGCAGACTCCTATGCGGACTTCACGACTAAAAGTCTGATGCGATTGAGCTTTCGCCTCCTGCATATACCTGACTCATAATCTTGCTGAAACTGAGTCAATTCAAATACTTACCTATGGGTCTGAAAGTCTCTTTTTTGGAGGGAATGTTCATCCCGCAATCTCGGGTGTCATGAAGGCTCTGCGGCTCTGACCCGCCGATTCGAGGGCGAATCGAACTCTTCGTAGGTCCGGAATGGAGCGCGACTTGGGCTATCGATCTCTCAGTCCCGGTATTCACGCACCAGCCGCGCAATCCTCTTGAGATGCTGGTCGTGGATCTCAAATCCCTCCAGACCGTGGATCGTGTCGAAGAGATAATCCCGGCATGAGCCGAGCGCCCCATGGGCGGTGGCGATCACCCGGGCCGTGTCGGCCTCCGAGACGGGACGCACATAATTCGGTGCTGCCCGGTTGATGGTGAAAGCGATGCCCGCGGTGCCGGTGGGCAGGTCCGGGCCGGACAGCGTGACCCAGCGCGGCACATACGCTCCCGTCACCATTTCGCGCCGCCAGACCAGCTCGAGTTCCGTTTCCGCCTCGGAACGCGGGATGCGAAATGCCACACCCCTGCAGGAGCCTCCTCGATCAAGTCCCAGAACCAGGCCGGGGCGCTCCGGCGTTCCGCGCCCGATGGGGGTGGCCAGACAGAACTGGCGATGCCAGCCCCGGATCAGGACGGGTCGACGCTCGGCATAGTGGAAGGCGGGGTTCCAGATCAGGGAACCATAGCCGAACAGCCAGACATCATCGCCCGGAGCGGGTTGAGCAGCGAGCGTCGCTTCCAGGGATCGCCGCCGCTCTTCGTCGCCAAGCACCCGAAGGTTGCTCCCCGATCGCGCGATCATCTCGCTGACGAAGCCGTTCTGCAAAGCTTCCCGGGTGAGGGGATGCTTGTTCTTCCCGATCGATCCTTCCATTCCGTTCTCCGCTTTCGCGGCCGAAACCGAGCCGCGAGCAACTTGCGTCCCGAAGAGGATCCACTTGCCCTCGATCCGAGACAGTGGATGATATGTAGGTGTTGAAGCCCCCGTATGTTCATGTCCCAGACGCATGGCAGTGCCACGTAATGGGCCGGGTTCTTGCATAAGGGTAGCGCATTCAATGGACCGGCGCGGCAGGGAATATGGGGGTAATCCCGGGCAGATGTCTCCCGCAGGATCCCCGACAATGAATCCTTCTAGGAACCGCCCTTGACGTTTGGCGGGAACCTGGGAGGCGGTCCCGAGTCGCTCTGCCTTGCTCGGCCAGGCACTCGGTGACGCTGTCGCGTGGGTCCCGATCCATCCTTCATCATGGCCTATTCCAGCTTGGACCGGCGGCCTCAAGGGGCCATCACCGTCGCCCATCGAGCTCTCATCGGCCTTCTGGCAGAGAGCTTCCCGAGGAACTCGATCGGAAGCTCTGAGCCAAGTCGTCGGCGCCTTTGACCAGAAGTCCCAGATCGGACCCGACGGCAACGAACCCATAGCCCCATTCAATGTAGCGCCGGGCATCCGCCTCTCGCGGGGCAAGAATGCCGGCGGGCTTCCCGATAGCCTGAAGCCGCCGAACGGCATCTCGAATGGCAGCCTGTACCTCGGGGTGCTGAGGGTTTCCGATATGGCCCAAGGATGCGGACAGATCCGCCGGTCCGACGAACACGCCGTCGACACCCTCGACATTGGCGATTGCCTCCAAGTCTGCCAGAGCCTGAGACGTCTCGATCTGCACAAGAACGCAGGTCTCTTGATCGGCCTGCTTGAGGTAGGCCGGCAGCCGTCCGTAGCCGCTGGGGCGGCTCACCGACGTGATGCCGCGGATGCCTGCCGGAGGATAGCGACAGGCCGCGACGGCTTGTTCTGCTTCCTGAGCAGTTTGAACAAAGGGGATCAGAACGGCGGGCGCCCCGATGTCGAGGAGACGTTTGATGAGGACGGGATCATTCCAGGCGGGACGCACGATGGGTGTCGCCGTTCCGCCAGCGAGTGCCTGAAGCTGGCTCAGGATCCCCGGAACTTCGTTCGGGGAATGCTCCATATCGAGAAGGATCCAGTCGAATCCGCTCTGGGCGATGATCTCCGCCACGATGTTGCTGCAGAGGCTGCTCCAGAGCCCGATCTGCAGCTTCTCCGCCTTGAGAGCGGTTTTGAAAGCGTTGCGCTGAAGGTCCATCGTTGATCACCCTTGTGTTTGAATCATTGCTTCGGTTGCTTTGATGGTAATACCGGCCACTTTCCGGTCGAAGCCGGAGCTTCTCCCAAAAGCAGCGCATCGCTCGGAGGGTACAAGCGACAGACCTTCCGCCTCATGCGCTTGCACTCTGTCTCGCCTGCCATCACGTTGAGGCCCGTCATCGACAGTGATCATCAGCCAGCCTTGCCGAAGCGTTGCTCCACGGAGGCGATGTAGGCCTCCCGAGCCGGTCTGAGGTGATCCTGGCAAAGCTGAATCAGCCTCTCCCGATCGGAGGCTTCCAGTGCCTCGATCATCGCTTGATGGTCGTCCCTCGCCCTGGCGAGGAGCATGGGATTTGCCGCCGTATAGGAGCGAACTCCGTGAGCCTTCTGCGCGAGGGTGCGGATCGCTTCGATGAGGTGCGGATTGCCACAGGCTTCGAAAAGCGCAGTGTGGAACGCCATGTTCGCCCTGAACGCGGCCCGGGCATCGCCATTCTCGACTGCAGCCGAATGCTGCCCATGGATTTCGATCAGCCTCGCAATCGTCTCCGGTCGGGGCGGCAGCGGGATTTCTCGCGCCGCCAGGGTCTCCAAAGCCTCCCGGACGAAATAGATCTGGCGGACATCCGTCGGGCTCATCATGCGCACCGTCGCGCCCTTGTTCTGAACGCGCTCGACCAGCCCCATGCGTTCGAGTTCGGCAATCGCCTCGCGCACCACATGCCGCTTGACGTCGAAACGAGCTGCGATGTCTTCCTCGATCAGTCTCTCCCGCGGCTGCAGCCATCCCAGGACGATGTCCTCCTCAAGGGCATTGGCTACCAGTCTCACACGATCGGTCGAAGCCTGACGTTCCCCGCCATCCATGCGATCCTCGCTTGGTCTCCGACATTATTGTTGACAATCCTGTTAGCACACCAATGATCTGTCGTCATGACCAATAATCCCAAGCCTTCCGCTTTCGGCCTGCGACGCAATCTCACCAGTTATGGCGACCCCGGCTTCTCCTTGTTCCTGCGCAAGGCTTTCATCAAAGCGGCCGGCTTCTCCGACGATGCTCTGGAACGCCCCATCGTTGGAATTACCAATACCTTCAGTGACTTCAATCCCTGCCACGGCAACGTGCCCCGCCTGATCGAGGCTGTGAAACGGGGCGTCATGCTGGCCGGCGGACTGCCGATGGAGTTCCCCACGATCTCCATCCACGAATCCTTCGCCAGCCCGACCAGCATGTTCCTGCGCAACCTCATGGCCATGGACACGGAGGAGATGATCCGCGCTCAGCCGATGGATGCGGTGGTGCTGATCGGAGGCTGCGACAAGACCGTGCCGGCGCAGCTCATGGCGGCTGCGAGCGCCGATGTTCCGGCGATCCAACTGATCACGGGCCCGATGCTGGTCGGCTACCACAAGGGCGAGATGCTGGGGGCTTGCACCGATTGCCGCCGCCTTTGGGGGCAGCACCGGGCCGGGGCTATGGACCA
Source organism: Microvirga terrae (assembly GCF_013307435.2). Classification (NCBI taxonomy): domain Bacteria; kingdom Pseudomonadati; phylum Pseudomonadota; class Alphaproteobacteria; order Hyphomicrobiales; family Methylobacteriaceae; genus Microvirga; species Microvirga terrae. Next base: position 3,152,397 of record NZ_CP102845.1, on the reverse strand, counting down.
GGACGAGGTCGAGGTCGTCAGCGGCCGTCTGGCCCCGACCCAAGGCACGTGCATGGTCATGGGTACCGCAAGCACCATGGGCTGTCTCGTCGAGGCGCTCGGCATCGCCCTGCCGGGAACCGGCTCGATACCGGCCACGCATGCCGATCGGATCCGGGCCGCCGAGGCGAGCGGCCGCCAGGCTGTTTCATTGGCAGAGGGCGGGATCCGCCCCAGCGAGCTACTGACCGAGGCGGCTTTCCGCAATGCCATGGTGGTGTTGCAGGCCATCGGCGGTTCGACGAACGGCCTCATCCATCTGGCCGCGGTCGCGCGTCGGCGCGGCCTGAAAATCGACTTGGAAGAGTTCGATCGCATAGGGCGCGACGTTCCTGTCCTCGTGGACCTGAAACCCTCGGGGGCCAAGTACATGGAGCACTTCCACTGGGCCGGCGGCGTTCCCCGCCTGCTGCAGGAACTGCGCGATCACCTTGATCTGGACGCCGTTACGGTCACGGGCGAGACCATCGGGTCCATTGCCGATCATGCCGAGAACGTGCCTGGGCAGACGATCATCCGGAGCCGGGACAATCCTCTCAAAGGGACAGGTGCCATGGCCGTCCTGCGCGGCAATCTTGCTCCCCTCGGGGCGGTGATCAAGCACTCGGCGGCCTCGCCCGAGCTCCTGCAGCATACCGGCCGCGCGGTCGTGTTCGAGTCTGTCGAGGATCTCGTCGCCCGCATCGACGATCCGGAGCTCGACGTGTCGGCGGACGACGTTCTCGTCCTGCGCAATGCCGGCCCGAAAGGCGCCCCCGGAATGCCCGAGGCCGGCTATCTGCCGATCCCGAAGAAGCTCGCCCAGGCGGGCGTGACGGACATGGTCCGGATCTCGGACGCGCGCATGAGCGGCACCGCCTTCGGGACGATCGTGCTCCACGTCGCTCCCGAATCCGCGACCGGCGGCCCCTTGGGGCTCGTGCGCAGCGGAGACCTGATCCGGCTGGATGTGTCCGAGCGGCGTCTCGAGCTTCTTGTAGACGAAGTCGAACTCGGGCGCCGCGCCCAGGAATGGCGGCCGCCGCACCACCTGTTCGAGGAGAAGCGAGGATACTGGGGCCTCTATCTCAGGAGCGTGTTGCAGGCCGACGAGGGCTGCGACTTCGATTTCTGCTGACCCCATTCTCGAACGCACACGAGACCATTCCCTTGCCGGTCTTGCGACGCCCGATCGGGCGGACTAGGCCTTCCCCTTTCCATCAGCCAGGATATCACTCCATGAAGAAGCGCTCATTCGGCAGAACAGGTCAGCAGGTCGGGGAGGTCGGCTTCGGCGCTTGGGCCATCGGCGGCAGCTGGGGCAACGTCTCCGAGCACGACGCCGAAGCCGCCCTCCATGCGGCCCTTGATGCCGGCGTCACCTTCATTGACACGGCTGACGTCTATGGCGGCGGTCGCTCCGAACGATTGATCGCTCGCGTCCTGAAGCAAAGACACCAGGATGACGTGATCGTCGCGACGAAGGCCGGTCGTCAGCTGAACCCTCATGTGGCGGGCGCCTATACGGCCGACGCGCTGACGCGCTTTGTCGAAGGCTCGCTGGAACGGTTGCAGACCGATGCGCTCGACCTGGTGCAGCTCCATTGCCCGCCCACGGACGTCTACTACCGTCCTGAGGTGTTCGAGGCCCTCGACCGGTTGGTCCAAGCAGGCAAGATCAGACACTACGGCGTGAGCGTCGAAAAGGTCGAGGAGGCCATCAAAGCTCTCGAATACCCGATCGCGAGCGTGCAGATCATCTACAACCTCTTCCGTCAGCGTCCGGCCGAACTGTTCTTCCGCCTGGCTCAGGAGCGCCAGGTGGCGGTGATCGCCCGGGTGCCGCTCGCCAGCGGCCTGTTGACCGGCAAGTTGAGCGACAGCAGTCAGTTTGCTGCCGATGATCATCGGGCCTTCAACCGGCACGGAGAGGCGTTCGACGTCGGCGAGACGTTCTCGGGCGTCCCGTTCGAGGTGGGCCTGAAGGCCGTCGAGGAGTTGCGGTCGGTGGCCGGCACCCTGCCGATGGCGCAGTTCGCGCTTCGATGGATCCTGATGAGCGAAGCCGTGACGGTCGTCATTCCAGGGGCGCGCAATCCGGACCAGGCGGTCTCGAATGCGCGGGCGGCTGAGCTGCCTGCATTGACGGCAGACCAGATGGATGCCGCCCGGAGCATCTACGACCGTCTGATCCGCCCGCATGTGCATCAGCGCTGGTGAGGGCCTGCATCGGATTGGGCGCCGGGTCTGAGCCTGTCGAAATGGCCCGCGGAGGCTCAAAGCGTCCGCGATGCCCCAATCGACGCGCGGTCATGCGCCGGCCGAGGCTTGCTCAAGTTCGGCGGCGATGCCGCGCAGCGCCTGCTCGAAGGCACCGGCCGGCTGGCCGCCCGAGATCAGCCAGGTTCCGTTGATCACGATGGCCGGGACCGAGCGGATGCCGCGGGCACTCCACTCCCGCTCGGCACCGCGGACCTGCTCCGCATAGCGTCCCGACGCCAGGATCTCGCGCGCCTCATCCCCATTGAGGCCGGCCGCGACCGCAGCATCCACGAGCACTCCATGGTCGGATAGGTTTGCGCCATCGGTGAAGTTCGTCTTGAACAGCGAGAGCTTCAGCTCCCGCTGGCGTCCGACGATCCCCGCCCAGTGGAGCAGCCGGTGGGCATCGAACGTATTGTAGATCCGGCTCTCCTCCGTCATGTTGAACGTGAAGCCAACCTCGGCGCCGCGCGATCGGATCATCGCGCGACTGGCGGCCGACTGCTCCGCCGTGGACCCGTACTTCTCCATGATATGTTCGACAAGATTCTGCCCCGTTGCGGACATTCCCGGATTGAGCTCGAACGGCTGAAAGGTGATGTCGGCCTCCACCGCGTCCGCGGCATCGGCGAGCGCCTGCTCGAGCCCCCGCAGGCCGATGACGCACCACGGGCAGGCCACGTCGGAGACGAAGTCGATCTTCAGGTGCTGGGTCATGGCGCTGCTCGCGGTTGTTCGGGATTCGTGAGGTCACGGGGTTGCCGTGATAGCACAACGCGGACGCCTCGCGGGGACGATCCCGTGAGACGTTCGTTCACGTTCAGGCGATCCTTGCCGCGACGATCGCCTACTGGCAGATGCGGTAACGGTCGCTCGATCCGTGCTGCTCGATGTCGACGTGCAGGTGGTCGTGGTGCGCCTCGTCCGAACCGGGACCGAGGATCGTCGTGAACCAGCCGCAGGCCGCGGTCCGCAAGGCTGCGAGCGCCGGATCCGGTGCGGCGTCGGCTTCAGGCTTGATCCGCAGGGTGGTGCCGTTGGCGAGCTCGAAGCCGGCGATGTCGATCGCAAGCCCTTGCGCATGTGCCGAGAGCTTGCCCGTGGCGGCTCGGTTCCGGTTGCGGCATTCGAAGCCGGGGCCGGTCTGGACGGCTTTCATGTCGCTCCCCTTGATGCCAGCGACGAGCGGGGCGACGAGGGCGCCGATCCAGTGCCCGAACGGTCCGGCGAAGCGGCAGGCCAGGATCGGCTGGTTGGCGAGCCGGACAGCCGTCTCCGGCTTCGTCGGAACCGGCACGGCCTTGAGCCGCACGGGCGTCTCGATCCGGCAGAGGTCGTTCGAGACCTGGGGCGGCTCCGCTGGCTCGATCTCGAACCCGGCCGCCTTCAGTCCGGCCAGGCAATCGTCGGCTGCCGGAGGGGCCGGTGGCGCGCCGGCGGTGGGCGCCGGGGAAGGCTCGGGCCGAGGGGCAGGAGAGGGTGCGGGAGAAGGAGTCTCGACGGGCCGTGGAGGCGGCAGAGGGGGAAGGGGCTGCGCCGCGGCGCCCTGGGCCATCAGCACGGAAACGAAACCCGCGGCGGGTCTAATCAACATCGGCTCCTCCAGCCTTCAAGATCAACGCCAAGCTGAGTTGAAGGGTTGCGGCCTGTGCGAAGCGGCCTCGGATCCCCAATTAGAGGGCATGAGCCACGACCTTCGACCCCAGACACCGCCGCCACCAACCGCAGATCGCGCCGCGCCGCCGGAGATCGCCCTTTCGGACGAGGATCGCGAGGCGCTGCGGCAGGCCGTGTTCGCCCTTGAGGGGCCGAGCTACGTGGCCCGCCTTTCGGCCCTGGCCGGTCGGCCGGTCGAGCTGCTCGGGCAGGCGCTTCCGGTGCCGGTCTCGGACGTGATCTCGAAGGCAACCCAGACGGCGCTGACCCGCGCCCTGCGCTATGCGCTGAAGACGATTCCAAAGGGGGGTAGGGACCCCGAGACCCGCGTTCACAAGGCGCTGGCGGCCCTGTCCGGTGCCATGGGCGGGGCGCTCGGCATCTCGGCGGTTCTGGTGGAGCTTCCGGTCTCGACCACGATCATGCTGCGGTCGATCGCCCGCATCGCCCAGAGCGAGGGCGAGAACCTCGAGGATCCCGAGACGGCCCTGGCCTGCGTCCAGGTCTTCGCCCTGGGCGGGCATTCCGGCTCCGACAACCTGCACGAGGCCGGCTACTTCGCCGTGCGGGCCGCCATGGCGAAGTCCGTCACCCGCGCTCTGCAGCAGATGGCCGGGCGCGGCGTCGTCGACGAGAGCACCTCGGCCATCCTGCGCCTGCTGGCCCAGATCGGAGCCCGCTTCGGGGTGGTCGTGTCGCAGAAGGTCGCCGCCCAGGCGGTTCCGGTGATCGGGGCGATCGGAGGCGCAGCCGTCAACGCTGCCTTCATCGATCATTTCCAGACGCTGGCCCGCGGGCATTTCACCGTGCGCCGGCTGGAGCGGATCTACGGCAAGGGGACGGTGCGGGCGGCCTATGACCGGATCCGGTCTCAGGAAGGCGTGTGAGCCCGTGCACATGCCCAAGTCCTCGCCCAAGTCGTCGCCCAAGTCGTCGCCGAAGTCATGGCCGAAGTCATCGCGCAACGCCGGGATCCTGTCGTCGGCGTTCTTCGCCCGCGACGCCGTCACTATCGCCCAGGATCTTGTCGGGGCAACCCTGTTCGTCGAGGGAATCGGCGGCGTGATCGTCGAAACCGAGGCTTACACGGGCGACGATCCGGCCTCGCACAGCTTCTGCGGCCCAACCGTACGGAACGCGGCCATGTTCGGTCCGGCCGGTCATGCCTACGTGTACCGATCCTACGGGATCCACTGGTGTCTCAACGTGGTCTGCCTGCCGGGTAGCGCGGTCCTGATCCGGGCCCTGGAGCCCACCGCCGGACTCGGGACGATGACGGCGCGGCGAGGGCTCGACGATCCTCGCCTTCTCTGCGCGGGCCCTGGTCGGCTCTGTCAGGCCCTGGGCGTGACGATCGCCCATGACGGGCTGCCGTTGGACCAGGCGCCCTTCCAGGTCTTCGGCCGGGAGGAACCGGTCGAAGTGACCGCGGGGCCAAGGATCGGGATCTCGCGCGCCACCGACAGGCTCTGGCGCTTTGCGCTCGCCGGATCGCGCTTCGTCAGCCGGAAGATCTGATCGGGATTTCGGGCCGGCCCGATCACCACCGGGGCCTTGGCTCGTCCCGGCCCGGATCGTCGGTAAAGCCGGGCTGGGGCCCATAGGGCTCACCCCGCCGGGTGTGCTCCCGCTCGTCCGGCCAGCGCGGCTCCCGCCCCGGCTCGGGGTCCGAGATGCCGTTCAGAAGGGCCAGGCTTCCCTGGAGCACGGAGCGCACCGCGTCGACCGCCATGTCGGCGATGTCGCGCAGGCGCAGGTCGCCGATGGCGGCAGGGCGATGCTGGGCCTCTGCGTACGGCCCATAGGGGTCGGCGGCGGAGCGCTCCGGCATCAGGCCGGAGAACACGCCGGCTCCGCCCAGGAGCACGAGAATGACCATCGGAACCACGAAGCGGAACGCCAGGCCGACGATCCTCGACACGATGACGTAGCCGATGATCAGAACGATTGCAGTCGCGACGATGCCGGTGCTCAAGGAACTCGTACCCCATGATGGTCGATGCGGAGCGGGGTCATCCGGAACATCGACGGCTTTTTTATGAGTCTGACGAATGCGAGGGCACGGACCCCGGCCGCGCCCCTTGCCCCAGGCCCGCCGCTAGACGACCCGGGCCGCGACAGCCAGGGCGGTCTCGAGGAGGTTCTGCACGCGCCGCCGCCGCGCCGCCTGCCGGAATGCCGCCGCCACGCAGGGGCAGCCATGCCCGTCCAGCGCCGAGGCCAGGAGGGCAAGCTCGTCCGCCAGGCCGTCCGGCCCGAAGGCCGCGTCGTCCAGGGCGGCGTTTTGGCCAGAGGTCGCATGCGATCGGCACGGGTCGTTCATCGGCAGCATCTCGTTGTGGTGGGTGGGGGCCTGCCGCAGATGTGATCGACACCTCCGGAGCGCAAGGCCGGGGCTTGCCGTCGGCGCTCCGATCCTCTAGCCAATCCAAGCGCGGCCGTGGCGGAATTGGTAGACGCACTACCTTGAGGTGGTAGCGGGGAGACCCGTGGAGGTTCGAGTCCTCTCGGCCGCACCATTGCTCCCGTTCGTGGCGAGCGCCTCGTGCGGAGCAGGCCGCCGGATGGGGCCGCCGCCGGACATGATCCCGTCCGTGAGGGGATCGAAGCTGGTCAGGCGACTGGAATCGAGCCGGGTCCCGTTCCGGCTGCCGACGATCGTCCCGATGGGGTCGAAGCCGGTGATCTCGATCCTCGTATTGGCCGGTCCTTCGGCCTCGACGAGAGCGAACAGGATGCGCGCATTGGTCGGCGACAGCCGGATGCAGCCGTGGGACGCCGGCGAACCCAGAAGGCCGGTGGCCCGGCTGCCATGAATGGCGTGACCGGAATCCGTGAAGAAGATCGAGTGCGGCATGGGCGCGTCGTCCCATTCCCGCGAGTAGTGCTCCCTCGCCAGGCGCGAGGGCGTGAAGGCCCCGGTGGGCGTGGAATAGTCGATCGTGCCCGTCGAGACGGGCCACGCGTAGCGTTCGACGCCGTCCACCGACACGGTCATGCGCTGGGTCGTCTTGTTCACCGCAATGGAGACCTCCGCGCTCGCGGCGGGAGCCGCGATGCCGATCGCTCCCAGGAGCAGGCAAGCGGACGTGATCCATCCTCGCATCGGTCGGTCTCCCCGGGTCGGCCGCGTCGGCGACGAAGGCCGCTCCTGGAATGACGGCCACGAAAGGCTAAGGTTCCCGCTCCGGCAAATTTTGTCCGCGCGGGGCGGGTCGAGTTCCGGATCCTGGCGACCACGCCGCGCCGCGCCTCGTGCCGCCCCGTCCCAAACGGTCCGTTCCCGGGCGCTTTCCGCCGGGCACCTGCGGGCGTAGAATCGCTTTGTGCTGTTGCGTCGAGTGGCCCATGGAAACGAAGGGAGACTCGTCATGCTGTACGTGATCATGGGGAAGGCGAAGGCCGCGGGCACCATGAAGGAGAGGGTGGCGCGCCGGGTCGCCTGGCAGTACCCGCCGGGCATCCGCGTGAAGGCGGAATACTGGCTGATGTCCGGCGAGCCGGCCCTCGTGGCCATCGCCGAGGCGGACGATCCCGCGCCGATCATGATGGGCATCGCCGCATGGGACGACTTCCTCGACCTGACCGTCGTCCCGGCCCTGACGGCCGAGCAGGGGCTGGAGCTGGCGCGACGGATGCAGCCCGGCGGGTGAGATCCGCCGGCACGGGCCGCGAGGGCTGACCGGTCCCGCTCACCTGTCCCGTCGGCCGAGCAGATCGCGCAGGAACGGGATGTGCTGCGCGGCGGGCAGGGGCTCGCTGTTCGGCCCTCTCGGCCGGATCGACTCGACGGTGAGCGCTTCCGGATGCCGGGTGGGCGCGGCCGCGAGATCGATCAGCAGCCGCTCCTCGCCCGACCCGCACGCGACCACGGCGCCGCGCTCGTAGGCCTCGGCCCGGCAGGCGCGGCCGGCCCGCGCCAGCCCGGCCATGACGGCGCGCATCCGCCCGAAGGACCGCCATTCGTAAGGCTCCGTCACCTCGACCACCGGGTCGAGCGCCCAGAACGGGTGCCGGCCGGGCGAGAGGCTCTGGGCATGGACGTGCGATGCCGGGGCCACGAGGGCGAGGAGGAGGGCGAGGAGTAGGAGGGCGAGACGCGGGATCATGGGCGAGGCGGGCCTCCGGCGCGACGGCGGTGGAGCGGGATGCGCGAGGCATTGACCCTATACCATGTCCGCGTGTTATCTCGGAACCGGAGCCGGGCGCACCCGGTTCCGGGGCGTGAGAACCCCGACCTGTAGCGGCCGGTATCGGCCGTGAACGATGCCTTCCCAACCTTACGGTCGGGGAGGCGATGGCGCATGTCCAGGGCGAAAGCCTAAAGGTCATCGCGGTCGTCTACAGGCGGCTTCTCAACTCCCCGGCCACCAGGAGCCCTGGTGGCCGCTTCACCGGAGGGGAGTTTAGCGCGATGGACCAGCCCTACAGTCTCTGGGCCGATTGGCTCTCGAAGTTTCAAAGCTCCTCCGAGCCGATCCAGGCCCTCTGGCTCGTCGCCGTGCCGGCGACCTTGCTCGGCCTCGCCTGGCTGGTGGCGCGGGGCGTCGGCGAACTCGTCGGTCCCGCCCGGCGCGAGCGGCGCTGGCGCGGCCACAGCGGGTGGCGCGGCCACGGCGAGTGGCGCGGCCACCTGATCTACGGCGTCTACCAGGACGACCAGGGCCGCTGGATGGTCTATTGGCACGGCCGCGCGCCCGAGCCGGTCGACTGGGAGAACCCGCCGCCGGAACTCGTCGGACGCGGCACGGTGGTGCAGGGCGTGTTCCGCAGGCCGGAGGGGTGAGGGGGCCACGACACTCTCCGTCGTCGTCACCGGCCTTGTGCCGGTGATCTCGATTGTCTGAAGCGCCGCGCTTTTCCGATCGGGATGGCCGGGACAAGCCCGGCCATGACGGTGAGGTTCATTCGGCAGAATTAAATTGGGAAGAATGCAGATGCTCGCATCGGACGCAGCGGCTCGATGGCGGCGCACAGTTTTGCGAGGAGATGACATTAAATGCTACCACGGTGGTTCGCTTCCAAGCTGCTGTAGAGCTAGTGCTTCGCGCATCTCTACACATGAGAAAACGATATGCTGAAGCACGCGAGTAAGCTTCCTAAAATCGTATTCACTGCTATAGCTTGTCAGGTCATAAAATTTTCTGGCGAATTCGGTCTTGCCCACCAGCTCGCCTTGATAATCTTGTGTGTCCTTATTGAAATTATTCCATCTGACGATCGGATCTGATCCAAGATCTAAGTAGCACTCAATCGCTGCGGCACGGCCATTGATGTTAGCGAGCCGAGTACCGTGAGGTCCAATGGTCTTGAAGCGTTTGAAGTCTTGCAGATCGGGAAGCTTCAAGACACGCATATTATGCGGCAAATTAAGCTTTAGGCTTCTGACATAGCTCGCCGTTCCCTCTGCATCATTATCATACAGAATAATTACCTTGTTTTGGATTCCAATGCTTATTAGGCCCTGGGTAAAGCGGTAGAGGTTGCCTGTGCCGGTGAACGGGTATCCCTCTTGCATATCCACGAACTGGAAGAAGTCAGCAATATGAGGCATGAGCAGGTTGAATGCGTGTTTTAGGATACCTGCGTCAGAACTACCTTCTGTAACAATCAGAAAACGATTCTCCGTGTCCAAATCTTTGACAAACTGTGCTCGCTTAGCCCAGCCTGCATACTCAACATCTGCAAACTGCCAATTTACGGGTAGTTGGCGTGCATCAGGATTTTCTGCCAGCAATCGCAATATTGCGTACGGCGACAAATTCTCCATCGCCTCAGCAGCGGCAACCTTTACCTCATCTGGGTCTTTGACAAATTTGGCTAAGCCGATCCGATCGAATATGTGGCGTCGAAAAAAATCTCCGAAGTCTTCCCCATCGCCATAGTCGGCCGAAATTTCATAGACATCGACTGTTGAGAGGGCTGCCGCTAAAGCTTCAAAAGGGAACTCATACGTAGAAAAGCTATTAAATTCCGATAGAAAATCGAACTCACTCCTTGCCTGTCTCAAGGTGTATCCAAGAAGTTCTAGTCGATCAACTACTTGTCCGAGAGGTTTAGAAAGTCCGTCCTTATACTTTGTGAATATTTCGTATTTTTCTTCAACTTTGTTGTCGATCTCTGAAGGGCCTTGACCCACATAATAGTATGGAATCTGTACCAGGTCAGTTTGCTGAAACAGAGCGCTATGATCAGTAAATCCTGAGTTTTTGCCCCAGTCAACTTCAAGACGCCCTACGGCCAAATGGATCATCGAGCCCATTCAAAGGCTCTCCGTGTTTATACAGATTGCAGTTCCAACCTGTATTTGGTTCGAGCGGATTGAGTCCGTCTTAAGACAGAGGATCAATTTGTGACTCTGCCGCTTTGAAAGGCCTTCAGCACTTTCTCGTTGATGTTGACGCGGGTTGTAGCCTGCCTACCGGAGAGGTTCCTCTTGCGCCACGTGTCCATATAAAACTTGCGTTCCCAAGTGGTAATGATGTTTTTCCCATGAAAGAACTCTACAGCATCTGGATTGAGAGCTTTCCCGATGTCATCACGAACACGTTTAAGGGAGTCGAAGATCTTACCCGAATTGAGGCCAAGGAACTTCTTGACACAAACGTTGCCTACTTCTGCAGATTTGCCATTCCTTTTGTTCTGGAGAACGCACATCTCTATAATTGGAGTGTGACCACACAGACAGCTCTCTGGCTCTTCAGCCTCGTAAATGTCTACAAGGCGCCATTCGAGGCGTGCTTCATCCCAGTTGTCAGCGACACTTCTTGAAATGATAGCTTCGCTCAGCTGGCGAAAATTGTAGCCTTCACCTGACATTCGGCATGCTTTGGTTGAGGCCCTGGACTGGGATTTTCCCCAGTCCAGGGCCTAGTTCATTTTACGAGCACCCCGTCGTCGATCCACACGTATCGCACTTCAAGCACGTCCCGTTCCGCACGAGCGTGAAGTTCGCGCATTCGGGGCAGGATTCGCCCACATAGCCCTTCATCTTGGCCTCGGCGCGCCGGTCCGCGACCGACGGTGCAGAGAACCCAAGTTTAGCCATCTCGGCTTCGCCGACCTGCTCCTCCACCTGCACGGGGGCTTGAGCGAGTTCGCCCTTCAGGGCGTTCGCGCCGACCGTCAGGCCGGGCGAGCGCTGCGTCGTGCTTCCGGCGCTGCCGCCGCCGCCCGGGATGAGCATGAGGCGGTCGACGGAGCCGCGGGTGAAGCCGCGGGACACGATGGCCGTGGCGGGCGCCGGTTCCGGGGCCTTCGACTGGGCTTCGCCCGACCCGATGGTGGTGGGGCCGGCTTCCGACGGGTCCACGTGGGCGAGGTCGTTGCGGGCGAGATACGAGACCGCGAGCTCGCGGAACACGTAGTCGAGGATCGAGGTCGCGGACTTGATGCGCTCGTTGCCCTGGACGAAGCCGGCCGGCTCGAAGCGCGTGAAGGTGAAGGCCTCCACGTATTCCTCCAGCGGCACGCCGTATTGCAGGCCGAGCGAGATCGCGATGGCGAAGTTGTTCATCATGGCCCGGAAGGCGGCGCCTTCCTTGTGCATGTCGATGAAGATCTCGCCGAGGCGTCCGTCGTCGTACTCGCCGGTGCGCAGGTACACCTTGTGGCCGCCGACCACGGCCTTCTGGGTGTAGCCCTTGCGGCGGTCGGGCATCTTCTCGCGGTCGCGCAGGGCCACCACGCGCTCGACGATCTTCTCGACGATCTTCTCCGACACGTGCGCGGCTTTCGCCGCGGCCGGGAGGGCCGCGAGGGTTTCGGCCGCGTCCTCCGCATCCTCGTCCTCATCGGCGATGAGGGCGGAGTTCAGCGGCTGCGAGAGCTTGGAGCCGTCGCGGTAGAGGGCGTTGGCCTTCAGCGCCAGCTTCCAGGACAGCATGTAGGCGTTCTTGCAATCCTCGACCGTGGCGTCGTTGGGCATGTTGATCGTCTTGGAGATCGCCCCCGAGATGAACGGCTGGGCCGCCGCCATCATGCGGATGTGGCTCTCGACCGAGAGATAGCGCTTGCCGATCTTGCCGCACGGATTGGCGCAGTCGAACACCGCGTAATGCTCCACCTTCAGGAAGGGCGCGCCTTCGAGAGTCATCGCCCCGCAGATGTGGATGTTCGCGGCCTCGATGTCGGCCTTCGAGAAGCCGAGGAAGGACAACAGGTCGAAGGACGGATCGTTGAGCTTGTCCGCCGGCACCTTGAGCGTGCCGGTCAGGAAGTCCTCGCCCAGCGTCCAGCGGTTGAAGACGAACTTGATGTCGAAGGCCGATTTCAGGCCCTTTTCCACCGCGTCGATCTTCTCGTCCGTGAAGCCCTTGGAACGCAGGGAGCCCGGGTTGATGGCGGGAGCCTGCTTCATGGAGCCGTGGCCGACCGCGTAGGCCTCGATCTCGGCGATCTCGTGCTCGCGGTAGCCCAGCGCGCGCAGGGCGTCGGGCACCGCCCGGTTGATGATCTTGAAGTAGCCGCCGCCGGCGAGCTTCTTGAACTTCACCAGGGCGAAATCGGGCTCGATGCCGGTGGTGTCGCAATCCATCACGAGGCCGATCGTGCCGGTGGGCGCGATCACGGTGGCCTGCGCGTTGCGGTAGCCGTTCTTCTCGCCGAGCTCCAGGGCCTTGTCCCAGGCGGATTTCGCATGGGCGACGAGATCCTGGTCGGGGCAGGAGGCGTGATCGAGCGGCACCGGGTCGACCGCGAGGCCCTCGTAGCCCGTGGCCTCGCCGTGCGCGGCGCGGCGATGGTTGCGGATCACGCGCAGCATGTGCTTCGCGTTGGCCTTGTAGTTCGGGAACGGCCCGAGCTCGCCGGCCATCTCGGCGGAGGTCGCATAGGACACGCCGGTCATGATCGCCGTGAGCGCGCCGCCGAGCGCGCGGCCGGCGTCGCTATCGTAAGGCAGGCCCATGGTCATGAGCAGGCCGCCGATATTGGCGAAGCCGAGGCCGAGGGTGCGGTACTCGTAGGAGAGCTGCGCGATCTCCTTCGACGGGAACTGCGCCATCATGACCGAGATCTCGAGCACGATCGTCCACAGGCGGCAGGCATGCTCGAACGACTCGGCGTCGAGCTTGTGGTTCTGACGGTCGAAGAACTGCAGCAGGTTGGCGGAGGCGAGGTTGCACGCCGTGTCGTCCAAGAACATGTATTCCGAGCACGGGTTCGAGGCGCGGATGCGGCCGCCGGCCGGGCTGGTGTGCCAGTCGTTCATGGTGGTGTTGAAGTGCAGGCCGGGATCGGCGGACGCCCAGGCGGCGTGGCCGATCTGCTCCCACAGGTCGCGGGCCTTCAGGGTCTTCACCACCTTGCCGTCCTTGCGGGCGGTGAGGTGCCAGTCGGCATCGTTCTCGACCGCGCGCAAGAAGTCGTCGGTGAGCGACACGGAGTTGTTGGAGTTCTGGCCTGAGACGGTCAGGTAGGCGTCGGAATCCCAGTCGGTGTCGTAGATCGGGAAGTCGATGTCGGTGTAGCCCTGGCGGGCGAACTGGATGACGCGCTTGATGTAGTTGTCCGGGATCATGACCCGGCGGGCGAGCTTGATCTCCTTCTTCAGGGCCGGGTTCTTCTCCGGATCGAAGCAGGCGTCGCCCTCGGCCTCGCAGTTCACGCAGGCCTTCATGATGGCCTTGAGGTGCTTGTTGCCGAGCTTGGAGCCGGTCACGAGGGCGGCGACCTTCTGCTCCTCCTTCACCTTCCAGTCGATGTAGCTCTCGATGTCCGGATGGTCGACGTCGACCACCACCATCTTGGCGGCGCGGCGGGTGGTGCCGCCCGACTTGATGGCCCCGGCGGCGCGGTCGCCGATCTTGAGGAAGCTCATGAGGCCGGACGAGCGGCCGCCGCCGGAGAGCTTTTCACCCTCGCCGCGCAGCTTGGAGAAGTTGGAGCCGGTGCCGGAGCCGTACTTGAACAGGCGCGCCTCGCGGACCCACAGGTCCATGATGCCGCCCTCGTTCACCAGGTCGTCCTCGACGCCCTGGATGAAGCAGGCATGGGGCTGCGGGTGCTCGTAGGCGGATTTCGACTTGGTCAGCTTGCCGGTCTTGTAGTCCACGTAGAAGTGGCCCTGGCCTGGGCCGTCGATGCCGTAGGCCCAGTGCAGGCCGGTGTTGAACCATTGCGGAGAGTTGGGCGCCACCATCTGGTTGGCGAGCATGAAGCGCAGCTCGTCGTAGAAGGCCTGGGCGTCCTCCTCGGACGAGAAATAGCCGCCCTTCCAGCCCCAGTAGGTCCAGCAGCCGGCGAGCCGGTCGAAGACCTGCTTGGACGAGATCTCGGAGCCGAGGCGCTGGTCCTCCGGCAGCTCGCTCAGCGCCGCCTCGTCGGGAACCGAGCGCCACAGCCAGGACGGGACGTCGTTCTCCTCGACTCGTCTCAGCCGGGCCGGAACGCCGGCCTTGCGGAAATACTTCTGGGCCAGCACGTCGGACGCCACCTGGCTCCAGGTCTCCGGCACCTCGATGTTCTCGAGCCGGAAGACGACCGAGCCGTCCGGATTGCGGATCTCGCTCGTGGCGAGCCGGAAGGCGAGGGAGGAATAAGGCGATTGGCCGGTTTTCGTATAACGCCGCTCGATCCGCATAGGTCACATTCCTAAGTTCTGGGGACAAAACATCCCCATGGCCGCGATTTGCCCCGCAGCTCATCAGCCCACAATTGTTGTTCGACGCCCCAACGATCCGTTGTTCCCGGATCGCCACTCGCAACACGCCTGAGTTACGGCCTTCCCGAGGCGCCACAGGTCACGCGGCAATGCGATTGCCACGGGGCTCTGACGCTCACTCTGGGGAGTTTCAACCGGCCTTTTCGGGTCGGTCACCGGTCTCTGGTCGGTACCCCGGCAAGCTAGTCGTGTTGCGAGCCTTACGTCAAGAACTTGTGTCGCGGCTCGCGGTTCCAACTATATATAGTGTGGAGAGTGTTAAGAATGTGGAAAACTAGCTAAACCACAGAGACTCCTCTGAGAATCCGTTCCGGGTTTTCCGGCCGGCCAAGCTTCGCCGGCTGAGAGTCCCGTCAAAAGGAGCCCAGATGTTGTGCCGGCGCATCAATCGGGCGGGCAGGGGGCAGGAACCGAGGAAAGGTCCTTGAGAGCACCGAAATCCAGGGAATCCCTGGTTTCCGGGATAATTCGTGACTGCAGCGCTTCCGTCCGAATCGAACCGACAAGTCGCGAAGCTTGAAGACGCGAGTGAGTCGTGAAGCGGTCTAGTGGAGGAGAGGGCTGTCGAGGCGGGAGACTTGATCCTAAATCGCCTGCCTCAAGCTCTCGAAATCATGTGAAAGTTCACCAGTATTTTCCCGCATAAGTTGAAGTGTTCTTTGTGCTCTCGGAGACATCATGCTCCTCTTGCGTGTCCCTAGGAATATTGTAACATTGTATCCGTGGGACGCTCGAAGGACTGTTCAACGGGTCCATGAATGGGGGGCGATCTTCACTGCAGCAAGCAGACCAGGAGAAATCAATGGCAATGAATCTTCGGACGGCAATGGAAATGCTGGAGGACATGGTGCTGAACGGCACACCGGCATTCGCCACCGTGTCCATCGGCTATCAGCCCAGTCCCGGAAACGTCGGCTCGGGCGGCGGTTCGTCCGGTGGCTCACAGGACGACGATGAACTGAGCGACGAAGAGCTCCGGCAGGTGAATGCCGAGATCGTGGCGCAATTGTTCGAGAACATCAACGCGGCAATTGCCCAGGGAGGAGCAGAGAACGGCTCCAACTCGCGGATCGCCGATATGATCTTTGATCTCGTGTTCGGCGCGACACCCGATGGCGGAACGCCAAGCGGTGGATCCCAACCCGGAACAGCGAGCGCACCAAGGGTTGTGAACCTGACCGCACCATTTCCTAAAGATTCGACCTGGACACCGCCCGCGGGTTGGTGGAGTGCGAATCGAGCCGCGGTGAATATGGACCGGACAGCGGAAGGCGAAGTGATTCAAACCGAGATGGGCACGTTTTACATTCACTTCAATGGCGGGCCTGAGATGTGGGAGATCCATGTCGGTACGGATTCAAGGAGTCCTCCCGCGCGTTACTTGGTTCGAGGCCCTGACGGACACTATTACTGGGCTCCACCCCGTGCAGACGGGAAGCCGCCGAAGCCTGGCTACAAGATCACGCTGACGGTCCAGGACGCCGATGGCAGCAGCCACGCGGTGGACTTCGTCTCCGGCTCTAGCGATGACGATGTCATCACCGGCAGCGGCTTCCTGAGCGGTGACGACGGCGACGACACGATCACTGGCGACATTCGATCGGACGTCCTGAAGGGCGGCGCCGGCAATGACATCCTGAATGGCGGCGCTGGGGACGATCTGTTGTTGGGCGGCGCAGGGGCAGACCGGCTCCTGGGCGGCGCTGGGTTCGACACCGTGTCCTATGAGGATGCGGCCGCCGGCATAACGGCGACGCTTGCGTTCAGCGGAAGCTGGGACGGTGACCAGTTCGACAGCATCGAGGCCCTGAGCGGCTCGGCTTTCGCGGACCGCCTGATCGGGCATGCTGGAAGCAACAAGCTGAGTGGCCAAGCCGGCAATGACAGCCTGGAGGGTGGGGACGGCGACGATACCCTCGATGGCGGGAACGGTAATGACGTCCTCTTCGGCGATGCAGGCGCCGATGCCCTCTTGGGTGACGACGGCAATGACACCTTGCAGGGCGGCACGGGCCACGACTGGCTCGACGGCGGTGCCGGAGCCGACCAGATCGACGGCGGTGAGGGCTGGGACGTGGTGTCCTACCAGAGTGCCACCGGCGGGGTGACCGTCGATCTCACCAGCAATACCAATGCCGGCGCGGCGACCGGCGACAGGATCCTCAACGTCGAGGTGCTGCAGGGCTCGAACCACGCCGACCGGCTCACCGGCCTCGACCGCGGCAACGGCAACGGCGTCCAGCTCTACGGCGAAGGCGGCGACGACGGGCTCACCGGCAAGGCCGGCGGTGATGCCCTGTTCGGCGGCGCCGGCAACGACTGGCTCGACGGCGGCCCGGGCGGCGACCTCCTCGACGGCGGCGCCGGCTGGGACGTGCTCTCCTACCAGAGCGCCACCGGCGGCGTGGTGGTCGACCTGACCGGCAACCAGAACGGCGGCGCGGCGGCGGGGGATCAGGTCTCGAACATCGAGGTGCTGCAGGGCTCGAACTACGCCGACACGCTCACGAGTATTGATCGCGGCGGCGGCTCGTGGGCGCAGCTCTACGGCGAGGGCGGCAACGACACCCTGTACGGCCGGGGTGGCGGCGACTACCTGTTCGGCGGCAGCGGCAACGACTGGCTCGACGGCGGCTTCGGCAGTGATGTCCTGAACGGCGGCGAGGGCTTGGACTCCTTTGCCTTCACCAGCGCGCTGGGCGCCGGCAATGTGGACACGATCCAGGACTTTGCCGCGGGCGACACCATCGCGCTGAGCTCTGCGGTGTTTGCGCAGGCCGGGTCGTACAACCTGGCCGGCACGGCGTTCAGGCTCGGCACGGCGGCCACGACGACGGCGCACCGGATCGTGTACGATCAGGCGACGGGCGATCTGTTCTACGATGCCGACGGGGTGGGCGGCGCGGCGCAGGTCAAGGTCGCGGTGCTCGCCAACCATGCGCAGCTGAGCGCCGCCAACTTCCTGATCTGGTAAGGGAGCGGCAAGGGTGCGGGGCTGGGGTGAGGTTTGCCTCAGTTGCACCGGGCCCAGCCCTCAGTGCCAGAGACCTCATGGTCTCGTCATAGGAAACGTATGAGACGGAGAGGGCGCAGCGAAAGCTGCGCCTTTCCTGTGCGTGAACGGAATCGGCTTGACGATACATAGCGGTCCGACACGTATTAGGCGCTGGAAACGATACGATATAACGTGTAAAATTCTGAGATACGACGCACAAGGAAACGCCCATGACCCTCTTTAACAACACCTACGCCCTTCTCTCGGGCTATTCCTGGTCCACGCCGGTCATAGGCTATTACTTCCCGGATTCCCTCGACGGTTATCGCTACAAATATTCGTTCATGGATGGTTTCGCACCCGTCGGAGCCGAGATCCAGCAAGCGGTCCGCAACATTCTGCAAGGGCCTACGTCCGCGCCCCAATCCGGGGATTACATGACGCTCACCTCCGCGAGTGCCGTGGCCAATCTCGTTTTCTATTCAACAGGCAGTTCACGCTCTGATATCGCGGTCGGGCGATCGTCAGAACTGGAACGGCCGACAGCCTATTATCCGAAATTGACCCCGTCCGATGGGCACGCCGGCGACGTTTGGCTGCACGACGGCGTCACGTCAGGAGGGGTAGGAACCTATAGTTACCACACGCTTCTGCATGAGCTGGGTCATGCGCTCGGGCTCAAGCACGGTCATGAACAGGCTAATACCAACAATCCCTTCGTTCTCACCCCCGATCGCGACTCTATAGAATTCTCCGTCATGACCTATAGAGAGTATGTCGGCGACGAGACTCCCGAGGGTACCAAGGCCGCGATCTTTCCTCAAACCTTGATGATGTATGACATCGCGGCCCTGCAACACCTCTATGGCGCCAACTTCGACACCAACAGCACGGACACCGTCTACAAATGGACGCCTGAGAGAGAAACCTTCGTCAATGGTGTCCAAGTCGGCCACGCCTATAATATTTTCATGACGGTGTGGGACGGCGGCGGCATCGACACTTACGACTTCAGCAGCTTCGATCAGGGGATGACGATCGACCTAAATCCTGGAGCGTGGTCGATCGTTTCAACCCGTCAACTCGCGCCGCTTGGCGATGATAAATTTGCCCAGGGCAATATTTTCAATGCGCTGCAATACAAAGATGATCCCCGCTCTCTGATCGAGAACGTCATCGCCTCGTTTGCAAACGACAGAATCATCGGAAACGCCGCTGACAACCGTCTTGATGGCGATTACGGCAAAGACAGCCTGTCGGGCGCTTCCGGCAACGACACGCTCATCGGCGGCGAGGGCAATGATTGGCTCGATGGCGGTACCGGGGCCGACCTGATGGATGGCGGCGCGGATTGGGACGTGGTGTCGTACAAGACCGCTTCGAGTGGCGCGACGGTGGATCTCACCACCAACGTCAATGCTGGCGCGGCCGCCGGCGACAGGATCATGAACGTGGAAGTGCTGCAGGGCTCGAACCACAACGACATGCTCATCGGCATCGATCGCGGCAACGGCCATGGGGTCCAGCTTTACGGCGAAGGCGGCGACGACGGCCTCATCGGCAAGGCCGGCGGCGATTATCTCTTCGGCGGCGCCGGCAATGACTGGCTCGACGGCGGCGCCGGCGGCGACGTGATGGACGGCCAAGCCGGCTGGGACGTGGTGTCGTACCAGAGCGCCACGAGCGGGGTGGCGGTCGATCTCAGCACCAACCTCAATGGCGGGGCCGCGCACGGTGACGTGATCTCCAACGTCGAGGTGGTGCAGGGCTCGAACTTCGACGATAGCCTGACCGGCATCGACAATGGCGGCGGCAACGGCGTCCAGCTCTATGGCGAGGGCGGCCACGACACGCTGATCGGCAAAGGGGGCGGCGACTATCTCGTCGGCGGCGCCGGCAACGACACGCTGGACAGCGGCTTCGGCGACGACGTGCTCAACGGCGGGGCGGGGGCGGATGCCTTCCGGTTCTCGACCGGGCTGGGGGCCGGTAACGTCGACACGATCCAGGACTTCTCGGCCGCCGAGGGCGACCGGATCGTGCTCAGCCGGAGCGTGTTCATGGACGTGGGCACGGGAGCGCTCTCGAGCGCGTATTTCAGCCTGGGCGCGGCCACGAGCTTCGATCACCACATCCTGTACGTCCAGGCCACCGGCGAGCTGTTCTATGACGTCGACGGCTCGGGCGGCGTGGCAGCAATCAAGTTCGCCACCGTGAGCGCCGGCACGGTCCTCAGCGCCTCCGACTTCTTCGTCGCATGAGCGGTCCGGCCTGCGGGCAGGAGCCGACAAGCCGCGCTTCCAGTCCGCATCGGTGACAATGGAAGGCGGGGCCATCGGGTCTCGCCTTTTTCCTGCGATGGTACCTGTCTTTGGTTCCGGGCAGGCGGAAGCCGGCCGACGGCCGGTTGAAACCTGTCCTATACGCGCCGGGCCGGGCGGAAGCCCAGGGCATCTTTACCCTGGACTTCCCGGTGCGCTGTCGCCATATTCCGCGCAACTTCACGAACCCCCCTTCGGCGGCAGCAGCATGAAAGAGTTTTTCACCCAGTTCTTCACCTGGTGGAACGGACAGACCCTCGGCACGCGCTTCTTCACCTGGCGCAAGGGGCAGTTCGTGGGCGAGGACGAGTTCGGCAACCGCTACTTCCGCTATACTCAAGCCGAGGCGATCGACTCGAACGTGGGCGCCGAGCGCCGCTGGGTCGTCTATAACGGCGATGCCGATGCCTCGAAGGTGCCGCCCGGCTGGCGCGCCTGGCTGTGCCACAACGGCGACGTGCCTCCGAGCGAGGAGAGCTATCAGCCGCATCCCTGGGAGAGGCCCTACGTGCCCAACATGACCGGCACGGCCCAGGCCTATCGTCCGCAGGGCTCCAGCCTGTCGGCCGGTCAGCGGCCCGCCGCCACCGGCGACTACGTGCCGTGGACGCCCGGGGAGTGAGGCGCCGGGGCGCCTTCCTGAGACGGTCTTCATGCTGAAACGAGCCCAAGCCCGCACCTGCGTCGAGTGCGGCCTCGCCTATGGCCATCCCGATTTCAGCTCCCATGCCGGCCGGGTCGAGCACGGCCCCGCCTATTGGTCGGACCGCGGGGTCCTGTGCTCCCATGGCTGCTCCCTGGCCCATTTCGAGCGGCGCGAACGGGAGGGCGATCCGATGACGGATCCGGCTCCCAATCCCCTGCAGCAGGACTGGTCCTGAACCGGGCTCAGCCCTTGGGATGGAAATACGACTGGCGCCGCATGGCCGCGTCGGCGAACAGGCCGAAGGCCTGGACCACATGGCCCTGCGGCACCTCGATCCCCCGGGCCACGCCGGAACCCTTCAGAACACCGCCGCGCTCGTCGGGCTCGGGATCGCGATAAGTCCCGCCGTCGCCCAGGGTACAGGTCTGGCACCGGATGGGTCCGAGGATCTGGGCTCCGCGGCCGATCCGGTTCGACCGGGTGAGCGATCCTCCCCCGAGGAGGCGGGCGCCGTCCCCGACCTGGATGATCTCGCCTGCGGCAGCCTTGAGGGTGAAGCCGCCTTCCTCGCCGATCTCGGCGCCCGGGCCGATCGCGACCGATCCTCCCGCGGCGACGATCCGGGTGCCTGAGAAAAGCTCTGTTCCCCGGCCGACCACGAGAGTCCCGCCCTCCGCGATCTGCAGGACGACGTTGGGCCAGAGGACGACCTCGTCCTCCAGCCGCACCTCGCCCGAAATCAGCACCGAGCCCGGATCCGGTACCAGGATGCCGTGCCGGGAAAGGGCGGCCGTGTCTCCCTGAGACAGAAAGCCGAGGCGCCGGCGTGTCTCGTCACTTGCGAGAGCGGTTTCGTTCATAGGCCTGCGGTCCCGATGAATGTGGCGGTTCAAGCTTAACCGAACCGTTCCCGGAGCAAAGCCCATCGGATGCAGGGGAGGGGCGGAATCGACGCGCCGATATGCTGCTGAGGCATGACGGATAGCAGTTCTTGTGGCTCCTCAGGGCCGGCCGGCGCCCTTATATGCGCATCGCTACAAGAGCAAAGACAACCGGCCGCGACGGTCGGTCCACTGCTGGGGGCTCAGATGTTCGTTTCCTACATTCTTTCGAAAATTCGCAGCTATCATTCGTATCGCAAGACCGTCCGCGAGCTGTCGCAGCTTTCCGACCGGGACCTGTCGGATCTCGGCATCGCCCGCTACGACATTTCCCGGATCGCCCGCGCGGCGGCCTTCGCGTAAGCCGCACGGCGCCGGATCCTGAAGGTCACGCCCGCCCCTGGCGGGCGTTCGCGTTTCAGGGCGTTTTCTCCGGCCAGGCCGTCGAAGGAGAACGGCGCCCTGGAGCGTTAGATCCAGGTCCGGTCACGCGTCGTCCGAGACGCCAACCATTGTGAAGGTATCCATGGCTTCTCTCATCTCACGGGAATGGTACACGATCGCCATCTTCGGCATGGTCGTGGTCGCGTCGATCCTTCCGATCGGCGGCGCGCCGGGCGAGGTGTTCTCCGTCGCGACCAATCTCGCGATCGCCCTGCTGTTCTTCCTGCATGGCGCCCGGCTGTCGCGCGACGTGGTGATCGCCGGCATGATCCATTGGCGGCTGCATCTGTTCGTGCTGGTCACCACCTTCGTGGTCTTCCCGATTCTCGGCCTCATCGTCCTGGCCGTGCCGAACCTGATGACGCCCGCCCTGGCGACGGGCATCCTGTTCCTGTGCGTGCTCCCGTCGACCGTGCAGTCGTCGATCGCCTTCACGTCGATCGCCGAGGGCAACGTGCCGGCGGCGATCTGCTCGGCCTCCGCATCGAACATCCTGGGCATGTTCCTGACCCCGCTGCTCGTGGGGCTTCTGTTCCACACCCAGGGGAGCGGGGGATTCTCCCTCGGGGCGCTCGAAGGCATCCTGCTGCAGCTGCTCGCCCCGTTCATCCTCGGTCAGGTGCTTCAGCCCTATCTCGGCCGGTGGCTCGGCCGGCACAAGACGCTGACGCAGGTCGTCGACCGGGGCTCGATCCTGATGGTCGTCTACGGGGCCTTCAGCGAGGCGGTCATCGAGGGGCTCTGGCACAAGCTCTCGGCCCAGGATCTCGTCGCCGTCGTGGTGATCGACATCGTGCTGCTCGTCGTCGTGCTGTGCTTCACGTTCTATGTGAGCGGCTGGTTCGGCTTCAACCGGGCGGATCGGATCACCATCACGTTCTGCGGCTCCAAGAAGAGCCTGGCCTCGGGTGCCCCGATGGCGAACGTGATCTTCGCCGGTCAGGACGTCGGCTCGATCGTGCTTCCGCTCATGATCTTCCACCAGATCCAGCTCATGGCCTGCGCGGTTCTGGCCCGTCGCTTCGCGAGCAGCGCGAAGGCGCCTGCCGCGCCGGAGACGGCAAAATCCGTCTGATTCCGCATTGACGACCGGCGACCCGGGCCACGCAGCACCGGGACGCCGCGAGAGGCGAGGATCTATGGCTGGCCGCTGCCTCCGGCGGCTCCGTAGACCTGTCCGGTCGCATAGCTCGCATCTGCAGCCGCGAGCTGGACGTAGATCGAGGCCAGTTCGACGGGCTGGCCGGGGCGGCCGAGGGGGGTATCGCCGCCGAATTGCTGCAGCTTCTCCTGGGTCGCGCCGCCGCTGACCTGGAGCGGCGTCCAGATCGGCCCGGGTGCGACCCCGTTGACCCGGATGCCTTTCGGGCCGAGCTGCTTGGCCAGAGACTTTGTGAAGTTCATCATGGCCGCCTTGGTCATGGCGTAGTCGACGAGATTGGCCGACGGATCATAGGCCTGCTCGGAGGTGGTCTGGATGATCGCCGATCCCGGGGTCAGGTGCGGCAGGGCGGCCTTCGTGAGCCAGAACATGGCGTAGATGTTGGTCTTGATCGTCGCGTCGAAGTCGTCCGACGTGATGTCGAGGAGCGATTGCCGCTGCTGCTGGCGGGAGGCATTGTTGACGAGGATGTCGAGCCCGCCGAGCGCCCGCACGGCATCCGCCACGATGCGGCTGCAGAGAGCCTCGTCGCGGATGTCGCCTGGAAGCGCCACGGCGATGCGACCCTCCTTCCTGATCAGATCGATCACCTCGCGGGCATCCGGCTCTTCGTCCGGATGGTAGCTGATGGCCACGTCGGCGCCCTCCCGGGCATACGCGATGGCGGCGGCCCGTCCCATCCCCGAGTCGCCCCCGGTGATCAGGGCCTTGCGGCCCTGGAGCCGCCCGGATCCCTTATAGCTCGTCTCGCCGTGATCCGGCCGCGGGTCCATCTTGCCGGCAAGGCCCGGCCAGGGCTGGGACTGAGAGCGGAACGGCGGCTTCGGGTATTTCGTGGTCGGATCATCCTTGGCGGCCGTGCCGCCGGAGGTGGATCCCGCGGTCTGCGCGGCTGCCGGGCCGGTCGCCGCTGCGGCGAGACCCGCCGCTGCTCCCCCCATCACGCCGCGTCGCGAAATCGCATTGCCGTTGCTCTCGTCCATGTCCAGCCTTCCATCAAGGGTCAAGCCCGGTTAACCGGCGGAATACCCGACGGTTCAGAATTTTCGTTGACGTTGTCGTGAGGGCGATTCCCCGGCTCGCGTGGATCCTTGGGGCTTCTTTCCCGGCTTGCCCTTTTTCCATCATGCTTCGCGTGTTATCGCGTTGCCCGGAACAGGGGCGCGGCCGGAAACCGCCAGATCGGACTTGGCTTGGATCAGATGATGACAATCGGATGGACGCGGGCGGCTTTCGTGCTCGCATCGCTAATCGGCGGCCTCGGCGCGGCCCATGCGGACCGGATCAAGAACCCCACGGCGGTCTTCTCGGGTCTCGACAAGATCACGGGACGCATCGTGTCGTTCGAGGTCGGGATCGACGAGACCGTCCAGTTCGGCGCCCTGCAGATGACGCCGCGGGTCTGTTTCACCAAGCCGCCGACGGAAGCGCCGAACACCACGTCCTTCATCGAGGTGGACGAGCCCGGCACCGACGGCAAGACCAAGCGGGTCTTCTCCGGCTGGCTCTTCGCCGCGAGCCCGGGCCTGCACGGTCTGGAGCATCCGGTCTACGACATCTGGCTGGTCGACTGCAAAGGCGGCACGGAGATCATCGCCGAGCCCAAGGAAACGCCCGAGGAACCGCCGCCGATCCAGGATGCGACCAGGGCCCCGGCCGAGACCGGCCGCCCGGGCGACATCATCGCGCCGACCGGCGCGACGGCGCCGCGCCCGCCGGCCGTCCAGACGGCCCCCCTGCGCCAGCCCGAACCGCGGCAGCCGGCCCGGCGCCAGGCGCCCGCGGCACCGATCATCAACACGGACCGGTAGAACTCATCCGGCCTGAAGGGCGGCAAGGACCTCCTCGCCGCTGACGGCCCTGTCCACGGGCCAGGCGGTCCAGTCGGCGCCATGGTCCATGGCGTTGCGCAGCATCTGCTTGTAGGTGCGCCGGGGGACCTCGATGGCGCCGAACTGCGCCAGATGCGAGGTGACGAACTGGGTGTCCAGGAGCGAGAATCCGCCGCGGCGCAGGCGGGCGACCAGATGCACGAGGGCGACCTTCGAGGCATCCCGCTCCGTGTGGAACATGCTCTCGCCGAAGAAGGCGCCGTTGAGGCGCACCCCGTAGAGACCGCCCACGAGACGTCCATCCTGGTAGACCTCCACCGTGTGGCAATAGCCGGCATCGAAGAGTTCGCCGTAGAGTTCGCGGATGCGCCGGCTGATCCAGGTCTTCTCCCGGTCCACGCCGGGCGCCGCGCAGCCGGCCACCACGCCGTCGAAATTCCGGTCGACGCGAACCTCGAAGAGGTCTGAGCGGACCGTGCGGGCCAAGCGCTTCGAGACATGGAAATGGTCGAGCGGGATGATGCCCCGCTCGCGCGGCTCGACCCAGAACAGCGAAGGATCGTCGGCATCTTCCGCCATGGGAAAGATGCCGGCCGCATAGGCCTTCAGCAGGATATCGGGGGTAATCTCAATCGCGTGGTCGGGAGACCGGGTCATTCACGCACATATCCGATCGTTCGAGCTATCTTTCATAAAATAGGATGGCCGAAACGCGAAGTCAGATCGGCCTCAGGTCAATTTTGCCAAGCTCCCGAATGGCCTCGTCCGGTATCCGGGCCTTCGTGGCGAGGCCCCACAGATCGTATCGCCTGGGACGGCGAAGTCCCAGAAACTTCGCGAACCCGGTCCGGGTGCAGGCTTCCGCGAGGGATTTCAGCGTGAAATCCGTGTGATGAGCCATGGAGAGGTTCCCCTGCTTCATCGACGGCCTGAAGCCGTACAGCATGTCGAGACGCGAGACCGGGCCGCTCCGGCTCGTATAGAGCGCTGTGTCCAGATCGCCCGCGGACAATCTCTCGCCGATCGCCTGAAGATCGGGACAGGTCAGGATCACGAAACCGTCCTGCCTGAGGACGCGTCGCATCGCCTCCCGGGGCAACCGGAACGTCGTGCGGGTAAAGGTGCTCGATGTTGTGCGCCGAATAGACGGCGTCGAAACTGTCGGACGCGACCTGGGACAGCTGCGGCAGCTTGTCGACGATGTCCGGCCGAACGCTCTCGTCGATGTCGAGCGTCACCTCGTCCCACGCGGAATCGGCCAGAGCCCTGACCGTCTGATGCTTGCGCTTGCGACCGCAGCCGACATGAAGAAAGCGAGGCATGGTCGTCCATGGCCTCGCTTCGACAAAGGGCGGGCCTCCTGTTCCGATGACATCAGAACAAGAGGTTTGCTATGTTATTATAATTCTACTCGGTTTCGCTCAGGCCACCCGTCTTCAGGAAGTTCTCCAGCCAGTGGATATCGTACTGGCCGTTCTGGATTTCCGGGTTGCGCACGAGAGTCCGGAACAGCGGCAGGGTGGTGTCGATTCCGTCGACCACGAACTCGTCGAGGGCACGCCGCAGACGCATGAGGCACTCGTTGCGGGTGCGGCCATGGACGATGAGCTTGCCCACGAGGGAATCGTAGTGCGGCGGGATGCGGTAGCCCTGGTAGGCGGCCGAGTCGACCCGGACGCCCAGACCGCCCGGCGGATGGAAGTAGCTGATCGTGCCGGGCGAGGGGCGGAAGGTCGAGGGATGCTCGGCGTTCACCCGGCATTCGATGGCATGGCCCTCGATGTGGATGTCCGCCTGCGTCACGGAGAGCGGATGCCCGGCCGCGACCCGGATCTGCTCGTTGACCAGATCGATCCCCGTGATCATCTCCGTGACCGGGTGCTCCACCTGGATGCGGGTGTTCATCTCGATGAAGTAGAACTCCCCGTCCTCGTAGAGGAACTCGATCGTGCCGGCGCCCGCATACTGCAGGTCCTGCATGGCCTTGGCCACAACGCCGCCGATGCGCTCGCGCATCTCGACGTTCAGCGCCGGCGAGGGGCCTTCCTCCCAGACCTTCTGGTGGCGGCGCTGCAGGGAGCAGTCGCGCTCGCCCAGATGGATGGCGTTGCCCCGCCCGTCGCCCAGAACCTGAATCTCGATGTGGCGCGGCTTCTCGAGGTACTTCTCGATATAGACCGCGTCGTCGCCGAAGGCCGCCTTGGCCTCCGTCCGGGCGGTCTGGAAGGCATGGACGAGGTCGGCCTCGTTGCGCGCCACCTTCATGCCGCGGCCGCCGCCGCCGGCCGCCGCCTTGATGATGACCGGGTATCCGATGTCCTTGGCGACCTTCTTGGCCTCGTCCTCGTCGTTGATGCCGCCCTCGGAGCCGGGCACGCACGGGATTCCGAGACGCTTGGCGGTGCGCTTAGCCTCGATCTTGTCGCCCATGATGCGGATGTGCTCCGCC
Source organism: Microvirga terrae (assembly GCF_013307435.2). Lineage (NCBI taxonomy): Bacteria > Pseudomonadati > Pseudomonadota > Alphaproteobacteria > Hyphomicrobiales > Methylobacteriaceae > Microvirga > Microvirga terrae. The sequence goes on along the minus strand of NZ_CP102845.1, from coordinate 3,125,068 downwards.
TTGGGACCGATGAACGCGATGCGGTGGTGCTCCAGCACCTCCGCAAACCGGGCATTCTCGGACAGGAAGCCGTAGCCCGGATGGATGGCGTCGGCGCCGGTGATCTCGCAGGCGGCGATCAGGGCCGGGATGTTGAGATAGCTGTCGCGGGCGGCCGGCGGCCCAATGCAGACGCTTTCGTCGGCGAGGCGGACATGCATGGCGTCCGCGTCGGCGGTGGAGTGCACCGCCACGGTGGCGATTCCGAGCTCCTTCGCCGCGCGCAGGATGCGCAGGGCGATCTCGCCGCGATTGGCAATGAGGATCTTATCGAACATGTCGCGCCTTACTCGATGACGAGGAGGGGTTCACCGTATTCAACAGGAGTTCCGTCTTCGACAAAGATGGCCGTCACGGTGCCGGAGCGGGGCGCCACGATCTCGTTGAAGGTCTTCATCGCTTCGACAAGCAGCACCTTCTCGCCGGCCTGGACCTTGGATCCGACCTCGACGAAGGCCTTCGCGTCCGGAGACGGCTTGCGGTAGGCGGTGCCCACCATGGGCGAGAGCACGGCGCCCGGATGGGGGGCGCCCGGCTTGGCGGCAGCGTCCGCCGAGGCCGCCGCCGGCGGCGGCGCGACGACCGGAGCGGGGGCGAGCGCGGCGGGCGCCGCGACCGGGACGGACACCGCGGCCGTTACCGTACGGGCCACGCGGATGCGAAGGTCGCCCTTCTCCACTTCGATCTCGCTGAGATCCGTATCGGCGATCAGGTTCGCCAATTCACGGACGAGATCGGGATCGAAAGGGTTTTCCTTGGCCATGGGGCTTACCTCTACTTCCTGAGGAACTAATGCTGGGAAGACTTCGCCTGACGGGCCCGCTCGGCCATCACCTGGTGGACCGCCTCCAGGCCGAGCACGTAGCTCTGGGGCCCGAAACCGCAGATCACCCCGACGGAGACGGGCGCAATGAGCGAGCGATGGCGAAAGCCTTCGCGAGCATGAACATTCGAAATGTGGATCTCGACCGTCGGAGCCCCGCTGCCCGAGATGGCGTCGCGGAGCGCGATCGAGGTGTGGGTGTAGGCGCCAGCATTGATGACGATGCCGGCTCCCTGAGCGCCCGCTTCCTGGATCCAGTCGACCAGATGTCCCTCGTGGTTCGACTGGCGGAACGTGACCGACGTCCCCAGAGCCTCCGCCTTCTCGCGCACGAGCTTCTCGATGTCCTGCAGCGTCGTGCTGCCATAGACTTGGGGCTCTCGGCGGCCGAGCAGATTGAGATTGGGTCCGTTGAGGACGAAGACGGTGGTCATCGCGAAAGGAGCGTTCCTGGTGCCCCGCGAGGCGGAGCCGAAACGCCCTCTTATCCAAAAGGCGGGCACGGGGGAAGGGGGAAACCAAGGCTTTCCCAAGCTAGGCGTGCATTCCGCAAAGGGAGGAGGGGCAGTTCGGGGCCGACCGACCGGCAAGGGAGGAGCCATCCTCCGTCATGGCCGGGCTCGTCCCGGCCATCCCGATCCGGAAAAGCGCCCACCTCGAGCAATGGAGATCACCGGGACGAGCCCGGTGATGACCTCGGGAGCGAGCCTACCCGCAACTCGCCTTGCCGCACTGGCGGACGTTGTCCACGAGCTGCTTCAGGGGCTCCATGCCGACCGCCCCGGGGATGACCGTCTCGCCGACGATGAAGGCCGGGGTTCCGGTCAGGTTCAGCTTGTCGCCGAGGGCCATGTTCTCCTGGAGCGCGGCGCGGACCTCGGAGCTCTCGACGTCCTTCTGGAGGCGGGCCATGTCGACGCCCATCTCCTTGGCGACCGCCATGGCGCGCTCCCCGTTCACCCGGCCGCGGCTCTCCAGAACCTTGATGTGGTAGTCGAACAGCTTCTGGCCCTGGAGCTGGTTCTTGACCGCCAGCGCAACCCGGCTCGCCTCGACGGAATCGGGTCCGAGAACCGGGAAATCCTTCAGGACGACGCGCAGATTCGGGTCGCTCTTCATGAGGGTCTGGACGTCGGACAGGGCCTTCTTGCAGTAGCCGCAATTGTAGTCGAAGAACTCCACCAGGGTGATGTCGCCCGAGGGATTGCCGACGATATAGGAATGCGACGCGTTCAGGAGCGACTGCTTGGTCTCCTTCACGGCGCTGGCCTGTGCGACCTGCTGGGCTTCCGCCTGGCGCTTCTCGAGCTCGGCGATGACCTCGGTCAGGACCTCCGGGTTCTTGACGAGATAGTCCTTCACGATCTCGCCGATGGCCTGCTTCTGCTGCTCGTTGAAGACCGAGCTCTGCGCCATCGCGGCGGGAGCGATCGCCAGAGCGCCGAGCAGGGCTGCGGTCCGGCCGATGGAGAGAAGCGAAAAGCGCATATGCGGTCCTTTGCGGGAGTCGTCGATGCCTCTGGGTGTAGCAATGGTTCGAGGCGGAGTTGAGACTCGTTGTTCTACCGCGAGTTAGCGGCTTCGGCCCTGTGGCGTCAAATCACGGGTTCGTATTGTGAGACTCATGCCCTTCACGTCATCACCGGCACAGGCCTGGCCATGACGTGGTGGATGTCATCCCCAGCAGCCGCAGGCCGGGAAGGGGATCCGCGACCAGGCGCAGCGCTAGGGATTCCTTTCGCCCCTGACGCCTCAGCCGCGAAGGACGCCCGATGAAGAACCGTCTTGAGACCGTCCGTCCGACGGGATACGAGCCTTCTCATGACCAAATCATCCGCCGATCTCCACTCGCCCCTCATCGCGCGCCGCATGGATCGCGTCGCCTCCTTCCTGGCCATGGACGTGCTGAGCGCGGCCGCCGCCAAGGAACGGCGCGGGGACAGCGTGATCCACATGGAGGTCGGCCAGCCGTCGGCGCCCGCGCCCCGCGCGGCCCGGGAAGCGGCCAAGGCGGCCCTCGATCTCGGCCGGATCGGCTACACGGAGGCGCTGGGCATCGCGGCCCTGCGGGAGCGCATCGCCCGGCATTACCGCGACGCCTACGGGGTGAGCATCGCCCCCGAGCGCGTCGTGGTGACCACCGGCTCCTCGGCCGGGTTCGTGCTGGCCTTCCTGAGCCTCTTCGATACGGGCCAGCGGGTGGCGATCACGGCGCCGGGCTATCCGGCCTATCGCAATATCCTGGAGGCCCTGGGCATCGAGCCGGTCACGATCCCGCTCGCCAAGGCGGACGGCTGGATCATGACCGCCGAAGCGATCGAAAAGGCCCATGCCGAGAAGCCCTTGCACGGGATTCTGGCCATGAGCCCTGCGAACCCCTCGGGCACCATGATCGGCCGCAAGGCGCTGGCGGAACTCGGCGAGACCTGCCGCCGCCTGGGGCTGTGGTTCGTGTCGGACGAGATCTATCACGGGCTCACCTATGGCGAGGCCGCCTCGACCGCGCTCGCGTCCGATGACGATGCGGTGGTGATCAACTCGTTCTCGAAGTATTATTGCATGACCGGCTGGCGTATCGGCTGGGTCGTGGTGCCCGACCGTCTGGTGCGCCCCATCGAGCGACTGGCTCAGAACCTCTACATCTCGCCCCCCTACCTGTCCCAGGTGGCGGCGCTCGCCGCCTTCGATGCGGCGGAGGAACTCGAGGCCGTAAAGGCCGGCTATGCCCGCAACCGCGCCTACCTGCTCGAGGAACTGCCCCAGGTCGGCATCACGGAGATGCACCCGGTGGACGGCGCCTTCTACATCTACGCGGACATCGCCCGCTTCACGAACGATTCAATCGGCTTCTCCAAGCGCATGCTGGAGGAGGCGGGCGTCGCCGCGACCCCGGGCCTCGACTTCGACCCCATCGAAGGCTCCCACTACCTGCGGTTCTCCTTCGCCGGATCGGAAAACGACTGCCGCGAGACCGTGGCCCGGCTGAAGGGATGGCTGCGGTAACGACACCCGAGAGTCGGTTGGGGAGACCATCGGCCGAACCGGAATGATGGCGCGTGGTCAAACGAAAATGCCCGGCTCAAGGCCGGGCATTTCTTTATGAATTTTACGATCCGCTCAGGACCGACTTTGCCTTGGACCACCAGCCGGCGCGCTTGGGCCGGTTGGGATCTTCCGGGGTCAGCACGACCGCGACCGGTTCCGGCTCGGGAGCCACGGGGGCGGGCGGTGGAACCGGGGCCTCGGCTACGGGATGGGGCGCGGCGACGATCGGCTCGGCCTCGGTGGACGGACGGGGCTCCTCTGCCTGCGCCTCGGTGCCGGTCTCGGCAGGAGCCGCATTCTCGACCGCCTGCTCGGCGGCTTCCTGAGAAGACTCCTCGGCGACCGGTGCGGCCTGCGCGTCGTCGGCGGCCACGAAGCCCTCCTCCACGGCGAACTCGACCGTCTCGTCCCGGCTGCGTCCACGGCCGCCGCGACGGCCACGGCGCCGGCGGCGTCCACCGCGGGAATCGTCGTCCGCCTCGCCGGCTTCGGCGGGAGCAGCCTCGTCTCCGGTGGCTTCGACCTCGGCCTCTTCCTCGTCGGATTCGCCCTCGGCCTCTCCGGCCTCGGAGCCTTCCTCGGCCTGGGATTCGCCCGCGAAGGTCTCCCGGTCACGACCGCGGCGGCGGCGGCGGCGGCGGCGGCGGCGGCCGCCTTCACCTTCCTCGCCACGCTCTTCGCCGCCTTGGGCTTCCTCGGTGATCTCCTCGTCGGCCTCGATCTCGATCTCAACCTCCTCGACGGGCTCATCGATGGCGATGGCGTCGATCTGGATGCCGGTCGCGGCCGCTTTGTGCTCGAGCTTGAGGGCGGGTTCGCCGCGCTCGATCGCATAGGTGGTCGTGCCATGGAGGCTGTCGTCGGCCACGATGGCGATCGAGACGCCGAAGCGCGTCTCCAGGTCGCGCAGATGGAGGCGCTTCTGGTTCAGGATGTAGAACGCCGCCTCCATCCGGGTGCGGACGACGAGGTTGTAGCTGGCATTCTTGATGAGGGTTTCCTCGATCGAGCGCAGCACCTGCAGGGCCACAGAAGGGGTCGAGCGCACGAACCCGGTGCCGGCGCAGTGCGGGCAGGGGATCGAGGAGGATTCCAGCACGCCGGTGCGGATGCGCTGGCGCGACATTTCCAGGAGCCCGAAGGGCGAGATGCGTCCGACCTGGATCCGGGCGCGGTCGTTCTTCAGGCACTCGTTGAGCTTCTTCTCGACGGCGCGGTTGTTCCGCTTCTCCTCCATGTCGATGAAGTCGATCACCACGAGGCCGGCGAGATCGCGCAGGCGGAGCTGCCGGGCGATTTCCTCGGCGGCTTCGAGGTTGGTGCGCAGCGCCGTGTCCTCGATGTTGTGCTCGCGGGTCGACCGGCCGGAATTCACGTCGATGGACACGAGGGCTTCGGTCGGGTTGATGACGAGATAGCCGCCCGATTTCAGCGTCACGACGTTCGAGAACATGGCGTCCAGCTGGGCCTCGACGCCGAACTTCGCGAAGAGCGGCTGCGGATCGCGATAGGGCTGGACCAGCTTCGAATGGCTCGGCATGAGCATCCGCATGAAGTCCTTGGCCTCGCGATAGCCTTCCTCGCCGGACACCATCACGTCGTCGATGTCCTTGTTGTAGAGGTCGCGGATGGCCCGCTTGATGAGGGAGCCTTCCTCGTAGACCAGGGAGGGGGCGGCCGACTTGAGGGTCAGCTCGCGCACGCTCTCCCAGAGGCGCATGAGATATTCGTAGTCGCGCTTGATCTCGGGCTTGGTGCGCGAGGCGCCGGCCGTGCGCAGGATGATGCCCATTCCCTCGGGCACCTCCAGCTCCTGGGCGATCTCCTTCAGGCGCTTGCGGTCCGCCGCATTGGTGATCTTGCGGGAGATGCCGCCGCCTCGGCCCGTGTTGGGCATGAGCACCGAATAGCGTCCAGCGAGCGACAGGTAGGTGGTCAGGGCCGCGCCCTTGTTGCCGCGCTCCTCCTTGACGACCTGGACCAGCAGGATCTGGCGGCGCTTGATGACTTCCTGGATCTTGTACTGCTTGCGCGGTGCGCGACGGCGCTGGGGAAGGTCCTCGATGGCGTCGTCGCCGCCGAGCTGCTCGACGATCTCGTGCTCTTCCACGTCGTGATCGTCTTCGTCCTCGTCCTCATCGTCCTCTTCGCCGCCCTCGTCCCCTTCAGGCTGCCGGGCTTCCGTTGCCGGGCGGGCCTCCGTTGCCGGGCGGGCCTCCGTTGCCGGGGAGGTCTCGTCGTCCTGCGCGGCTTCGGGGCTGCGTGCCGTCTCGTCCTGCTCCGCTCCCTCGGGAGCGACGATCACGGCCGATCCTTCGACAGCCTGGATCGCATCCTCGGCGGCGCCCTCGTCGGGGGTGGCGCCCTCGGTCGAGGCGGACGGGGATTCCAGCGCCTCGGCAGCGCCGGTCTCGCTGTCCGCATTGAAGGTTTCGCCGCTCTCCGCGACACCGTCTTCGGACCCGGCCTCGGCTTCGGTGGAGACGACGGTCTCGTCCGACTCGGCGCGCCGCTGCGAGGAACGGCGGCGGCGGCGGTTGCTGCGGCGCTCCTCCTCGTGCTCCTCCTCGCGCTGAGCCTCGGCTTCGGCCTCGAGCAGGGCCTGACGGTCGGCGACGGGAATCTGATAGTAATCGGGGTGGATTTCGCTGAACGCGAGGAACCCGTGGCGGTTTCCGCCGTATTCCACGAAGGCCGCCTGGAGCGACGGTTCGACCCGGGTGACCTTGGCGAGATAGATATTCCCGCGCAGCTGCTTCCGGTTAGCGGATTCGAAGTCGAATTCTTCGACCTTCTGGCCGCGCACCACCACGACCCGGGTTTCTTCCGGGTGGGAGGCATCGATGAGCATCTTGTTTGCCATGTTGAACTCTCGACATGGCGATCGAGGGCAGGACCTGAGGCAGGGGCCGCATTGTGGGCGGATGGGCACGCCGCTGGTAAGGGCGGCGTGCTGAAATTGCGTTCGGAGTGCTGTCGATCGCCATCATGCGCCGCGTTGGGGCGCATACTGGGTTGAATTGAGCCGGCTCGTGGCCGGAAAGGGTGGAGGTCGGGCGTGCGCGGGATGAAACGCGCGATTCGAACGGTGCAGAGACGAAGGTCAGAACTGACTTCGCGTGCGCAACCATTCGACACGGCCCTTTCGTAGATATCGATGAGCCGGAAACCGGCCATCGGCGAGTGGCGACAAGCGTCGCCATTTGGTCCTGTCCGTGAGCCTGTCGAGGGTGACGGGTCTCCTGGAGGATCGGTCAACACAACCGTCTCCTCCGGATCCGCCGTCAGATTCGGCCATGCCGGACGGGATCAAGATCATTACAGAGCGATTGGGGCATTTGGCAAGATCCCGCGTGACTGTGCCATGAACGCAACACTATCTCAGTAAACGTCCGTGCGACGTGAGGTTCCGTTAACCAAAGGCCGACTATCAGTATAGGAAGGACGCGAGAACTCGCAGCAATCACCGATGGCCCGTCATCTCCTCACTCGCCTGATCGGCATGTGCCTCATGCTGGCCTGCATGGCCGGCGGGGCTGGCCATGCCCGTGCGGCCGCGGAGGGTGGGAAGGTCTCTTCTCCTGCCATCGCGGCCGCCGTCGCGGTCGAGTCGGACGGCGCGAAGACCCGGTTCAAGGTGACCCTGTCGAAGGCGGTGACCGCCCAGGTGTCCCTGATGGAGCGCCCGGACCGGGTCATCATCGATCTGCCGGAGGTTGCCTTCCACCTGCCGCAGGAGGCCGGGCGCGGCAAGGAAGGCCTGATCGCATCCTACCGCTACGGTCTCTTTGCTCCGGGCCGCTCGCGGGTGGTGATGGAGCTGACCCAGCCGGCCGTGGTCTCCGGGATGACGACGGCGCTCGATTCCACGGGAGCGGCGACCATCCTGACGATCGAGCTCTCCCGCGCCGAGCGCGAAGAATTCCGCAAGGCCGTGCTCGAAAGCTCCGCCGCGACCAGGGAGGCCTCGGCCGCGCCGGTCGCTCCTTCGGCCAAGGATTCGCGGCCGGTCATCATCATTGATCCCGGTCACGGCGGCATCGATCCGGGGGCGAACGCCTCCTCGGGCAACATGCTGGAGAAGGACCTCGTGCTGTCCTTCGCCCAGCGGTTGAAGAAGAAGCTCGAAGAGAACGGACGCTACAAGATCCTCATGACCCGGGACCAGGACGTGTTCGTGTCCCTGGGCGATCGGGTCCGGGCCGCGCGGGCCGCCCAGGCCGACCTGTTCATCTCCGTTCATGCGGATTCGATCTCTGGCGGCCAGGAGGTGAGGGGGCTGACGGTCTATACCGGGTCGGAGCGAGCCTCCGACGCCGATTCCGCCCGCCTCGCCGACCGCGAAAACAAGGCGGACGCGGTCGCGGGCGTTGAAGCTGGCGACATGCCGGACGACGTCTCGGACATCCTGATGGAATTGACCCTGAGGGAGACGCGGGGCTTCTCCCATAGCTTCGCCAGCCGTCTCGTGGGGGAATTCGACTCAGTGGCGCGCCTCAACAAGAATCCCCACCGGCAGGCCCGCTTCCAGGTGCTGCGCGCCCACGACGTGCCCTCCGTCCTGGTCGAACTCGGCTACCTGTCGAGCCAGAAGGATCTGGACCTGCTGATGTCCGAGGAATGGCGCGCCAAGATGGTCTCCGCCATGTCGGTCGCGGTCGACCGCTTTTTCGCCGCGCGGTTCGCCCGCAGGGGCTCTGCCGCAGTTTTACCATAGATAGAGTGTGGATACCCGTAGCGGGGGCGCGATTCATCGGGTAACGAGGATGCGCGTTTCAAGATCTGCATAAACGGGCGCCATGGGCGCCGTCATGGAACACCTTCGGATGCGCTTCGTCCTACGATTTTTCGGCTTCCTCTTCAGCGTTGGAGCGATCTTCTTCCTGATCGGCGCTGTCGGGCTGGCCTATGGATTCTGGTTCTATTCGAAGGATCTGCCGGATCACGCCCAACTTGCCAACTACGAGCCGCCGGTCATGACCCGCATCCACGCGGCGGACGGCAGCCTGATCGCCGAATATGCCCGCGAGCGCCGGCTCTACGTGCCGATCCAGGCCATGCCCAAGCTCGTGATCGGGGCATTCCTCTCCGCCGAGGACAAGAATTTCTACAAGCATGTCGGCATCGATCCCGAGGGTCTCGTGCGTGCCGTGGTGGTCAATCTCCGGTCCGGCGGGGCCAGGGAGCAGGGCGCATCCACCATCACCCAGCAGGTCGCCAAGAACTTCCTCGTGGGCAATGAGCGCAGCTACGAGCGCAAGATCCGTGAGGCGCTGATCGCCCTGCGGATGGAATCGACCTTCTCCAAGGACAAGATCCTCGAGCTCTACCTCAACGAGATCTTCCTCGGCACCCTCACCCCGGGGCGCAACCTGCACGGCGTCGCGGCGGCCGCGCTCGACTATTTCGGCAAGTCCATCCACGAACTGACCGTCGCCGAGGCCGCCTACATCGCCGCCCTGCCCAAGGGCCCGAACAACTATCATCCGTTCCGCCAGCGCAAGGCCGCCATCGAGCGCCGGAACTGGGTGATCGATCGCATGGCCAACAACGGCTACATCTCGAAAGAGGATGCGGATGCGGCCCAGAAGGAGCCCCTCAACGTCAAGCCGCGCGTGGTCTCCCCGAACAGCATCGCGTCGGGCTACTTCGCCGAGGGCGTGCGCCGGGACATCGCCGAGCGCTATGGCGAGGAGACCCTCTATGAGGGCGGCCTGCTGATCCGGTCCACCCTCGATCCGAAGATGCAGGCCATGGCCCGCAAGGCCCTGGTCGACGGTCTCGTGCGCTTCGACGAGGCGCGCGGATGGCGCGGCGCCCATCAGAAGATCGATCTCGCGGGCCGCGAGTGGGGTCTGGCGCTGGCCGAAGTGCCGGCGCTGGGCGACGTCCAGCCGTGGCGTCTCGCGGTCGTGCTGGAGGTCGCCGGAGGCCGCGCCAAGGTCGGCCTTCAGCCCAAGCGCGAGTCGTCCGGCCAGGTGGGCAAGGACCGTGAGACCGGCCTCGTGACGGCCGACGGCGCCAAATGGACCCGGCGTCCCGTCGAGCGCGCCGTCTCGGTGGGCGACGTGGTCTATGTGGAGCCGCTCTCCGACAAACCGGGGCAGTTCCGCCTGCGCCAGATTCCCGAGATCTCGGGCGCCATCGTGGCCATGGATCCGAACACGGGCCGCGTCCACGCCATGGTGGGCGGCTTCTCCTATGACCAGAGCGAGTTCAACCGGGCCATTCAGGCCATGCGCCAGCCGGGCTCCTCGTTCAAACCCATCGTCTATGCGACGGCCCTCGACAACGGCTACACGCCCTCGAACCAGATCATGGATTCGCCCTTCGTGCTCGACATGGGGCCGGGGCAGGCGGCCTGGGCACCCTCGAACTACGACGGGAAATCCGGCGGCCTGCGGACGCTGCGCTATGGCATCGAGCATTCCAAGAACCTGATGACGGTGCGCCTCGCCAACGAGGTCGGCATGCCGGCCATCTCGGAATATGCCCGTCGGTTCGGGGTCTATGACGATCTGCTGCCGCTGCTCTCCATGTCGCTCGGCGCCGGCGAGACCACGGTCATGCGCATGACGGCCGCCTATTCCATGTTCGCCAACGGTGGCCGCCGCATCAAGCCGACCCTGATCGACCAGATCCAGGACCGCAACGGCCGGACCCTGTACCGCCACGACGATCGCAAGTGCACCGGCTGCGATGCGGAGAAGTGGGATGGCGCCGCGGCGCCCAAGCTGACCGAGACCCGGGAGCAGGTGCTCGATCCGCTGACCGCCTACCAGATCACCTCGATCCTCGAAGGCGTGGTGCAGCGGGGTACGGCCCAGTCGGTCAAGGCGGTCGGCAAGCCGCTCGCCGGCAAGACGGGCACCACCAACGACGCCAAGGACGTGTGGTTCGTCGGGTTCTCGCCCGATCTCGCCGTCGGCGTGTTCCTCGGCTACGACCAGCCCAAGTCGCTCGGCAACGCGGCAACGGCGGGCCAATACGCCGCCCCGGTCTTCCGCGACTTCATGCAGCTGGCGCTCAAGGACAAGCCGGCGACGCCGTTCCGCGTTCCTGCCGGCATCAAGCTGATCCGCGTCAACGCCGCTACCGGCACCCGCGCGGGCGGCGAGGGCGGCGGCACGATCCTCGAGGCCTTCAAGCCCGGCCAGTCGCCGCCGGAATACGTCCCGCCGGAGCCAGAGGAGGTTCCGCAGGCCGAGTATGCGCCGGCGCCTCCTCCCGGAGGGCCCAGGCAGGCGGTCGGGGCGGGCCCCAGCGGATTGTACTGAGCGGCCCAGCCACCATATAGAAGCCACCCTCCATCGAGTGAAAACGGATTGATCCCGGCCGGTTCTCCGGTCGTGGAGCAATCCCTTGCCGTGAGGGAGAAGTTCCTTTGACACCCGGCGGTGGTCCCCTTAAGACGCCGCTATCAGAAGAGACGGACAGCGAAGAGAAGATGCGCGCCGAAATCCAACATCTCGTAGAAGAGACCAAGCAGTCAGTCGGGCTGCTGAGGAGGCATCTTTGACTGGGATACTGCCCAGCGACGCCTCGCGGAACTGAACGCCCAGGCCGAGGACCCCAACCTCTGGAACGATGCCGACGCGGCGCAGAAGATCATGCGCGAGCGTACCTCGCTCGAGGACCAGATCTCGGCCGTGAAGCGCCTCGACCAGGAACTCGAGGACGCCATCACGCTGATCGAACTCGGCGAGGCCGAGGAGGACGAAGCCACCATCCGCGAGGGTGAGGAGACCATCCGCAGCCTCCAAGCCGAGGCGGCCCGCCGCCAGGTCGAGACCCTGCTCTCGGGCGAGGCCGATGCGAATGACACCTATGTGGAAGTCCATTCCGGCGCCGGCGGCACGGAAAGCCAGGATTGGGCCAACATGCTCCAGCGCATGTACGCCCGCTGGGCCGAGCGCCGGAAGTACAAGGTCGAGCTTCTCGAAATCACCGACGGCGAAGAGGCCGGCATCAAGAGCGCCACGCTCCTGATCAAGGGGCTCAACGCCTATGGCTGGCTCAAGACCGAGTCGGGCGTGCACCGCCTTGTTCGCATCTCGCCCTACGACTCGAACGCCCGCCGCCACACCAGCTTCGCGTCCGTGTGGGTCTACCCGGTAGTGGACGATCGCATCAATATCGAGATCAAGGAATCCGACTGCCGGATCGACACGTTCCGCTCCTCGGGCGCCGGCGGCCAGCACGTGAACACCACCGACTCGGCCGTGCGCATCACGCACATCCCGAGCGGCATCGTGGTGGCCTGCCAGCAGGAGCGCTCCCAGCACAAGAACCGGGCAACCGCCTGGAACATGCTGCGCGCCCGCCTCTACGAGGCCGAGCTGAAGAAGCGCGAGGAGAAAGCCAGCGCCGAGGCCGCCGCCAAGACGGATATCGGCTGGGGCCACCAGATCCGCTCCTATGTGCTCCAGCCCTACCAGATGGTGAAGGACCTGCGCACGGGCACCCAGTCGACGAGCCCGCAGGACGTGCTCGACGGCGATCTTGACCCCTTCATGGAAGCCTCGCTCGCCCAGCGCGTCTATGGCGGCGACGCGGAGGTCGAGGACATCGATTAAGACATCGCAGAATGCGGCCGCTCGCACGATCGGCGGCCGCATTTGGACGCGATGCTCTCACACGACAAGAAGGTTGTGCGCGGCCAGGGTCGTGTCGTTCAAGATCGCAAACTTGATCCGTGGGCGCCCTCGTCCCGTCTGGATCGTAGTGGAGCACGCGGCTGTCGCCACAGCAGAAGCCGGCCAGGGCCCCGGTTGTTCGCAATGACGTGCTTTCGCCGTTTACTCCGCGCACCTCTCCATCCGTTCCGACCTCGGCAATCCGCCTTTCCGGGGCATCAGGAACGCTCAAGAGCGCGGGCCGCCTCCAGCACCTCCTCCGCGTGGCCTGCCACCTTCACCTTGTTCCAGACCCGGGCGATCCTGCCGTCCCGGTCGATCAGGACGGTGGTGCGCTCCACGCCCATGTACTTGCGGCCGTACATGCTCTTCTCGACCCAGACCCCGTAGGCTTCCAGCATGGCCTTGGCCTCGTCCGACGCGAGGGGAAAGGCGAGGCCGTACTTGGCGCGGAACCGATCGTGGCTCTTCAGGGAATCCGGCGAGACGCCGACGATTTCCGTATCGGCGTCGGCGAATTCCGCCTTGAGGGCCTGAAAGGCCCGGGCCTCCAGGGTGCAGCCGCTGGTATCGTCCTTGGGGTAGAAGTAGAGGACGACCTTGCGGCCCTTCAGGCTCTCCAGGCTGATCTGTCGACCATCTGTCGCAGGCAGGGAGAAGGCAGGAGCATTGCTTCCGATGGTAAGAGACATGGGTCGCCTTCCTTTTGGCGGAATGTACTGTTTGGAAACCTCTGGTGTGCACGACTGACGGGGACGGTCGCGGGAGGCACCTGAGACGGTTAAGGTCTTAACTCTGATTCCCCGACAAGCGCCCGAGCGCAAGAACCGGATTGCACAACGTCACAAGAATGAAGCTGCCATTTCGTCCTACGTTGTCCCGGCGAGACCCGGTCAAACGGAGCCTTTTCAAGCGCGTTCTTCGTGGCACTCTCTATGTGAAGCTTGGCCTTGTCGTTTTCGTGGCGGTCGCCTTGGGTCTGCTTTACCTGCGGCTCTCCGCGGCTCCCATGAGCTTCGGGAGCCTGCCGGACCGCGTCGCAGGAGCCCTGGCGGCCCGCATCGGGCCAGGCTGGAACGTAACGCTGCGGAATACTGCCATCGAGCTCCATGACGGCTCGCCGGCCCTGAGGGCGAACGGCCTCGACATCCGGGCGCCCGGCGGCGACCTCGTGCTGCGGGCTCCCTATGCGATCTTCAGTGTCGACCTCATGTCCCTGCTGACCGCCAACCTTCAGCCCAAGGCCATCGAGGTGCGCGACCTGCAACTGCGGGTCCTGGTCAACCGGGACGGATCGCTCGCCTTCTCGCCCGTACAGGCCGGCGAGGTCGAGGCCGGTACGCCGCCCATCTCGTCGGAGCCTTCCAAGGAGGCGGCGGCCTCGCTGGCCCGCGATGCCAATGGACCTTCCCCGGTCTCAGGGGTCGTCGGATCGTTGCTCGACCTCATCGTCGGTCCGGGGAGCGTCCTCAACTCGCTCGGCCAGGCCGAGTTGACCAATGCACGCCTCGTCTTCGTCGATGCGGACGGCCGCGAACGGGCGCGGTTCCAGCGCGTGGACGCGGCTTTCGACTGGACCGAGAGCGGCGGACGTCGCTTCGCCGCGACGGTCGAGGGCGATCAGGGACCCTGGCAGCTCAACGGCGACGCTCTCGTTGAGGGCAGCGGCGCCTACCGGGCCGGGGTGGTCGCCAAGGAAGTGCCGATCAAGGACATCCTCCTGCTCGCCGGCGCGTCCGAGCTGCCGGCGACCACGGATCTCGAGTTCTCCGGGCGCTTCGACATCGGCTATGCGGAAGGCCGGATCACCGAGCTGAAGACCCGGCTCGAGAGCAATGCCGGCACGTTCCAGATCGAGGACAAGGACACGTCGCCCTTCCCCGTGGAACGCGCGACGATCACCGCGCAATGGAACGAGGCCGAGAAGGTGCTCGACCTGCAGGAACTCGCCCTGAAGGGCGGCGACACGAAGCTGCTTCTGCAGGGACGTTTCGCAACTCCGGTCTCGAACAAGCCCTGGCGCCTGTCGCTCGGCGGTCGCGATCTTGTGTGGTCCGGTGCGGCGACCGGCGACCGCCCCCTTCAGGTCGGCGAGTTCGCCGCCGATCTGTCCGGCCCTGACGGGGTCCGGATCAACAGCGTGACGCTGAAAGGACCCGAGCTTTCGGCGCGGATCAGCGGGCTGATCGGGGCCGCGGCGGACCCGAAGGGTCTGCATCTGGATGTGCGGGCCGAGAAGACGAACATCCGTTCGGCGCTTCGCATCTGGCCCGAGGCCGTTGCCCCTCCGGTCCGCCGGTTTCTCGTGTCCAACCTGAAGGCGGGCACGCTGGACGCCATCGATCTCAAGGTTGCGATGACCGGGGCCGATATCGAGAAGGCGGTGACGGGCGGCCCGACGCCGGACGAGTCCCTGAAGATCGACTTCACGATCTCCGATGGCGTTCTCCAGGTGGCAGACGGTCTTCCGCCGATCTCGGGCATGAACGTAACTGGCCATGTAACGGGTCGCAAGGTCGCCGTCCGCGCGTCCTCCGGGCTCGTCCAGATGGCGGGCAACCATTCGCTGGATGCCTCGGACGGCGCGTTCATCCTCGACGATTACTGGGACGACCGGGCGCTGGCCCGCATCGATTTCCGCCTGACGGGCGGCGCCGACGGGCTCGGCGCCCTGCTGCTGGAGCCGCGGATCAAGGAAATCGCCGGGTTCAACATCGATCCCGCCACCATGAAGGGCCGGACGGATCTGCGGGTCGGAATCGGCCTGCCCGTCAGCCATATCCCGCCGTTCGCCGACCTGCCGCTGAAGGTCACGGGAACCGTCAACGACTTCGCCGTCGACAAGTTCTTCGGCAAGGATCGCCTAGAAGGCGCCAATCTGACGATCGCCTACGACCGAGGCGACCTCGTCGTCAAAGGCGACGGCAAGCTGGCCGGCAGCGCGGCCGTGATCGATCTGCAGAAGAACCGGCAGGGCGGGCAGGCGAGCGTGGCGTTCTCCCTCGACGAGGCGGCACGCGGCAGGCGCGGGCTCTCCTTCGGCTCCCAGCTGACCGGAACGGTCGGGCTCAAGGCAAGCCTCCCCCTCGGGGCTTCGGCTCCCTCGACCATCCTGGTCGAAGCCGATCTTGCCAAGGCGGCCGTGGATCAGCTGATCCCCGGTTGGGTGAAGCCGGCCGGACGGCCCGGGAAGCTGACGTTCACGTTCGTCGAAGGACCGACCGACGAGATCAGGGATCTGCAGCTCGACAGCGGCACCGTGCAGCTGAAAGGCAGTGCGACGCTCTCGACCGAAGGCAGCCTGGAGAAGGCCGAGCTCGCGACCTTCAAGCTCTCGCCCGGCGACGAGATGCGTGCGCAGATCGAACGCTCCAGCAATCTCTACAAGGTCGCGATCCGGGGGAATGTGGGCGATGCCCGCCCGTTCCTGAAGGGTGGTGCGGCGGGCTCCGCCAATCCGGGCTCGCCAGGACGGAACGCGGCTGGGCAGAGGGACGGCAAGGACTTCGACCTTGATCTGAACCTCAACATCCTGACCGGCTACAACGAGGAGGCGATCACCAACGCGGTGATCAAGGCCTCGGTGCGCAAGGACAACCTGCGCCAGCTCGACATGAAGGGTCGCCTCGGCGCGACCGACATCATCGGACGGACACTGCCGGATCCCGGCGGTCCGGTGGTGATCCTCCAGGCACAGGATGCGGGCGCGCTCCTGCGCTTCACCGACGTTTACCGGCGCATGTCCGGCGGGGACCTCATTCTCCAGCTTGCCACAGGCGACGGCCCGCAGGCCGGCCATGTGATCCTGCACTCGTTTGCCCTGGTCAACGAGCCGGCCCTTCGGCGGATCATCCCCACCCAGACGCAGATCATCGCCGGCCAGGACCGGGCCGGCAACCCGCAGAATGTCCGGGTGGATGTGAACGAGGTGCAGTTCACCAAGGCGCGACTCGAGTTCACTCGCAATGCCGGCCGACTCGATTTCAAGGATGCCGCGATCTGGGGCAACCAGATCGGCTTCACGCTGGGCGGATTCATCGATTACGCCCGCGACCGGCTCGACATCGCCGGCACCTTCGTGCCGGCGTACGGCCTCAACAACGTGTTCGCTCAGGTCCCGCTCTTCGGGCCGCTTTTGGGCGGGGGCCAGAACGAGGGGCTGTTCGCGGTCAATTTCCGCCTGAACGGCCAAGCCAGCGCACCGTCCCTGACGGTCAATCCCCTGTCGGCCGTCGCGCCGGGCTTCCTGCGCAAGCTCTTCGGCGTTGGGGCGAGTGTTGAACCGCAGACAGGATCCCTGCCGACGGTTCCGGAACGCTGATCGACCGGGCCTTCGGCCACAAAGGCCGCCGGCCGACCGGCAAGCCCTGGACAGACGAGGCGTTTGTCCGTCATGGCCCACGGGGACGCCCCAGGTCGGCGTGGCTCATGTCCCGCCGCATCGCGGAGGCGATCAGGTCGAAGTCGTGCGCGCTGATGGACACAAGCCCGAACCGGAGCTGGTATCCCCAGTTCGATCGTCCGGCCGTGAGGTCGAGGCTGTCCAGCAGCGGATGGATCGGTGCCTCCTGGGCCTCGGCCCAGACCACGTCCCGGCGATAGGGGCGGAAGCCGCCCCCCATGTCGATCTGGTAGGTCTGCGCCCCTTGGACGGTCCCGATTGCCGTGAAGGCCTGCAAACGGTCCCTGCCGCCGAAGGTCAGGGTTGGCGAGTAATAGATGATCCCGTCGTCTGGCTTGATCCTCCGCAAGGGTGCGGCCTTGCCGTGACACACCTGCATGAAGCCCTCCGAACGCCCCCGCCGGACATGCTCGGCGGAGGCGACGGCCATCCAATAGCCTGTCATGATGCACCCCTCCTATTCGGCCGCTGGAGCGAAGACGCGCAGGCGGTGATTGTCCGGGTCGAGAGCGACGAAGGTTCGGCCGAAATCCATGACGGTCGGCTCCTGGATGATCGACACACCGCGGGCCTTCCAGTCGACGCATGTCGCGTCGACGTCGGCGTCCCTGCCGACCGGGAAGGCGAGTTCGGCTCCGCCGCCCGGCACCATCGCGGCGGGCTGGACCGTGTGCCGCGACCACAGGCCGAGCATCAGGCCGGACTCGAGGGCGAACAGGACGAAGGTCGGCGAGGCCTCGACGGGCTTGCGCTGAAGCAGCTCGCCGTAAAACTCGCCGCTGGCGGCAGGGCTGTCCACGTAGAGGAGAATGAAGTTGGGGGTCGGCACGTCTGGTCTCCGTTGAATGCGACACGGAGGACACTACGGCACGATGCTGTCAGTTTCCGGCAGCAGTGATCAGACTGGTGCTGGGATGCCCTCGGATTCCCGCCAGTCCTTCAGAAGCGCCCGGCGACGGCGCGGGTAGCGGATCTCGGTCGGCGTCAGGCTTGCGATCCGGTCGGTGCGGAAGTGCCGGAAGTCCTGCCGCAGCTCGCACCAGGCGACCACGGCTCGCACCTGGTCGAAATAGCCCAGTGCGACGGGCCAGATCGTCCGCTCGGTCGCGCTGCCTCTGCCGTCCCTGTAGCGGATCACGAGCTTTCGCTCCGATCGGATCGATTTGCGGATCGAGGCAACGTCAACGATGTCCCCGACGATCGGGTTGCCGGGGCCGACAAGGAGCGGCGAGGCATCGAGGATGCCGCGAAGGTCGTCAGGCAGAACGGCGGCGATCTTGGCGAGCGCGTTGTGGGCCGCGGACGCCAAGGGGCCGTCGGCCCGATCGGCAACCCATCGGGACCCCAGCACGAGGGCCTCGATCTCGTCATCGGAGAGCATCAGAGGGGGCAGCAAGTAGCCGGGTTTGAGGATGTATCCGATCCCCGGCTCGCCTTCGATGCTGGCCCCCTGAGCCTGCAGGCTGGCAATGTCCCGGTAAAGCGTCCGGAGGCTGACGCCGAGTTCCTGCGCGAGGGATCTCCCGCTCACGGGGCGACGGTGGCGGCGCAGCGTTTGCAGGAGTTCGAGCAGGCGCTCCGAACGGGTCAAAGCAGGGCCCTCATGAGCGGACGTCATAGTCTGGCAGGTTCGGTGCGCCTTACCCACTCCGAACCGGACCTGGAGATGACATGGCATTCCGGCTCATGTCCGGCGGCTTTCGCCGCCGGAGGCCGGATCGATCAGACGGCGCGCAGGAGCACGTGCTTCTTCTTGCCGAAGGACAGCTTGATCACGCCCTCGGCGGTCACGTCGGACAGGCTCAAGGTGCCGCGCTCGTCCGAGACGATCTGGTCGTTCACCTTCAGGCCGCCGCTCTTCACCTGCCGGCGCGCCTCGCTCGAGGACGGTACGAGCTTCGCATAATCGGGGCCGAAGGCCGTCAAGACGCCGAGGCCGCCTTCTAGGACGCTGGACGCGATCTCGACGGTCGGCAGGCTCTCCGCCAGCGTACCCTGCTCGAAGGTCTTCTGCGCCGTCTCGGCGGCCAGTTCCGCAGCCTCACGGCCATGGAGCAGGGCGGTGGCTTCCGTCGCCAGGACCTTCTTCGCTTCGTTGATCTCGGCTCCTTGCAGGGCGGAGAGCTTGGCGATCTCGCCCATCGGCAGGATGGTGAAGAGCCTCAGGAAGCGCGGAACGTCCGCATCCTCGGTGTTGCGCCAGAACTGCCAGTAATCGTAGGGGCTCAGCATGTCGGCGTTGAGCCAGACGGCCCCGGAGGCCGTCTTGCCCATCTTGGCGCCGGACGCCGTCGTCAGAAGAGGGCAGGTGACGGCATAGAGCTGCGGCGTGCCGAGGCGGCGGCCGAGATCGATGCCGTTGACGATGTTGCCCCATTGGTCCGAGCCGCCCATCTGCAGGACGCAGCCGTAGCGCTTGTTGAGCTCCACGAAGTCGTAGGCCTGGAGGATCATGTAGTTGAATTCCAGGAACGACAGCTCGTGTTCCCGGTCGAGGCGCAGCTTCACGCTGTCGAAGGACAACATGCGGTTGACCGAGAAGTGCCGGCCCACGTCGCGCAGGAACTCGATGTAGTTGAGTTTGGTCAGCCACTCGGCGTTGTCGGCCATCATGGCGTCGGTCTTGCCCTCCCCGAAGCTAATGAAGCGGGAGAACACCGTTCTGATGCTCTCCTTGTTGGCCTCGATCTGCTCCACGGTCAGGAGCTTGCGGCTCTCGTCCTTGCCGGATGGATCGCCCACCCGGGTCGTCCCGCCGCCCATCAGCGTGATCGGCTTGCCGGCTCCGGTCTTCTGCAACCAGTGCAGCATCATGATTGAGAGAAGATGCCCCACATGGAGCGACGGGCCGGTGCAGTCGTAGCCCACATAGGTGGTCAGGCGATTCTCGAGCGCAGCCGCGTCGATCCCTTCGAAATCCGAGGTCTGGTGAATGAAGCCCCGCTCCGTCAGGACCTTCAGAAATTCCGATTTCGGTACGTTCATCGCATCTCTCGTCTGGGGCGATCACAGGTGGCGAAGCCTGTAGCAGGTTCGTGCATTCATTTCATCCCTATCGCGCACAACGCCAGGTGGCATGTCGCGAACAAACTTCGCCGAATGAGTAGCTTGACAGTAACAGTTCAGAGATAAACAATGTTATTACATGACGTATCCGATGGAGGGCTGCATGTGTTGTCTCTGCTTGTCGAACGGTCAAGGCCCCTCCTGGTCGAGCTTCGGTCATGGGATGCCAGGATCCATTCCCGATGGAGTGGTTCAAACCGTGCTCTCCATGGGACAGGGCTCCGTGGGGACGTCGTTCCAGCCGTATGACATCTATGCCAGCATGGCGGCGGGATCACCCTTGAGCGATGCGTGGGATTGGGCATCCGGCAAGGTCGGCGACCTCTACGATACCGTCTACAACTGGGTATCGGATAATGTCTCTCGATCGCCGATCGGTATCTTTTCCATCCTTGCGAGTGCCGCTCCCTACGCCATGTCGGGGGTGAGGTTCAACGTCCCGGCCGGGGTCGATAGCGATGTCCTGGGCATTCTGTCCGGTTCACAATGGAATAGCACGGAGATCACTTATAGCCTGCCGGATTCCCGTGGCGACTACCAATGGGTCAATCCGAGCGCGAACGGCTATCGACCCCTGACCTTCGAAACTGAGCAGGCGGTTCGCTACGCCCTTGAAGGCTACAGTCCCTATTCGGGGGGACCGAAGATGGGATTGTCGTCGGTCGAAGGGGTGACCAATCTCTCACTGAGTTATGCGGGTCGCGACGGCGGAACCCTCCAAATTGCCGGTTTCAACCCAAATGAGCTCATCAACCGCAGTCACGGCTATTATCCTGGTGTTCCAGTCTATGGTGGCGACGTTTGGCTGGAGCGGAACAGCGGGTTGCCGGGGACCTATAGCTATATGCTCGTCCTGCATGAGCTTGGTCACTCTCTTGGTCTCAAGCACCCTCACGATTCAGGCGGCACATTGCCCACCATGAGCGGCGAGCACGATTCGCCGGAATACACGGTCATGTCCTATGGCAATACGTGGGACAATCCGCAAACCTACATGCAATATGACATCGCCGCGCTGCAGGAAATGTATGGGGCCGACTTCACGACCAACGGCGGCAATACCGTTTACTTGTGGTCCCCGGAAACAGGCGAAGCGTTCGTCAACGGCATCGGGCAGGGTGCGCCCGTGACCAACAAAATCTTCATGACCATCTGGGACGGCGGCGGAAACGACACCTACGATCTATCGAATTATTCTGGCGACCAAACGATTGATCTCGCGCCTGGCGGCTGTATCAAATTCTCTCAGACTCAGCTCGGGATGAAGACCTCCACGAGCTTCGTGCGCGGCAATGTCTACAACGCCTTCCAATACCGCGGCGACCCACGGTCCTTGATCGAGAATGCCATCGGCGGATCGGGTCATGACAGCATCAAAGGCAATGTGGCAAGCAACATGCTCGATGGTGGCGCCGGCAATGACGGCCTGTCGGGCGCTTCCGGCGATGATACGATCCTTGGAGGTGCCGGCCACGACTGGCTCGACGGCGGAACCGGGGCTGACCTGATGGATGGCGGCGAGGGCTGGGACGTGGCCTCGTACCAGAGTGCCACGAGCGGCATCACGGTCGACCTCACCAGCAACGCCAACAGCGGCGCGGCCGCCGGCGACAGGATCCTCAACGTCGAGGTGCTGCAGGGCTCGAACCACGCCGACCGGCTCACCGGGCTCGATCGCAGCAACGGCAGCGGCGTCCAGCTCTACGGCGAGGGCGGCGACGACGGCCTCACCGGCAAGGGCGGCGGCGATGCCCTGTTCGGCGGCGCCGGCAACGACTGGCTCGACGGCGGCCCGGGCGGCGACCTCCTCGACGGCGGCGCCGGCTGGGACGTGCTCTCGTACCAGAGCGCCACGGGCGGCGTGGTGGTTGACCTGACCGGCAACCAGAACGGCGGCGCGGCGGCGGGGGATCAGGTCTCGAACATCGAGGTGCTGCAGGGCTCGAACTACGCCGACACGCTCACGAGTGTTGATCGCGGCGGCGGCTCGGGGGCGCAGCTCTACGGTGAGGGCGGCAACGACACGCTCACCGGCAAGGCAGGCGGCGACTACCTGTTCGGGGGCTCAGGCGGCGACTGGCTCGACGGCGGCTTCGGCTGCGACGTGCTCAGCGGCGGGGCGGGGGCGGACACGTTCCGGTTCAGCACGGGCCTGGGTGCGGGCAACGTGGACACGATCCAGGACTTCTCGGCCGCGGAGGGCGACCGGATCGTGCTCAGCCGCAACGTGTTCATGGACGTGGGTTCAGGGGCTCTCTCGAGCGCCTCTTTCAGCCTGGGCGCGGCCACGAGCTTCGATCACCACATCCTGTACGTCCAGTCCACCGGCGAGCTGTTCTACGACGTCGACGGCTCGGGCGGCGTGGCAGCAATCAAGTTCGCGATGCTCGCCGCCGGGACCACTCTCAGCGCGGCGAACTTCCTCGTCATGTAGGCCACTGCGCACTAGGTACGAGACAATTGGCTCGAAGCCGATTTGGTATGAAAAGGCGCAGCATCGGCTGCGCCTTTTCATTCGCAGGAATACTTGGTCCCATCGATGTCCCGAGACGAGAACGACCTGATGATTGCCCGCTGCAAAGTCCCACCATGCACGCTCGCCTGTTCATCATGTATGCGCTCTGGCACGTGACGGATCCTGTCGCAATGTTATCGCAATCGACTTCCTGATCTGGTAAGCCAAGCGCTTGGCCCGCAGGCGGCGGTGAGGTTTGCCAAAGTCGAGAGATGAACTGGCGACTGGACGCTGCCGCTGAAAGGCAGCAGATCATGAAAACAGAAAAAGGCGCGACCGAAGGGTCGCGCCTTTTTGCTGATGGGACATCGATTGCTTCGTCAGCCGCTTATTCCCGTTGCCGGGCTCAAGTCTCAAGCCGCCTCTTCCGTGGTGCCGAGGCGCTTGTCGAGGTACTCGTCCACGGCCACCATCAGCTCGTCGACCCGACCGTCGAAGAAGTGGTTGGCGCCGTCGATCACGGCATGTTCGAGCTTCACGCCCTTCTGGGTCTTCACCTTCTCGATGACGCTGACCACGTCCTTCACCGGGGCGACCCGGTCCTCCGAGCCGTGCACGAAAAGTCCGGAGGACGGGCAGGGGGCGAGGAACGAGAAATCGTAGCGGTTCGCCATCGCGGCGATCGAGATGAAGCCTTCGATCTCAGGGCGGCGCATGAGGAGCTGCATGCCGATCCAGGCCCCGAAGGAGACGCCGGCGATCCAGCAGGCGCGGGCGTCCGGGTTCATGGCCTGGGCCCAGTCCAGGGCCGCTGCAGCGTCGGAGAGCTCACCCTGACCATGGTCGAAGGCTCCCTGGCTGCGGCCGACGCCGCGGAAGTTGAAGCGCAGGACCGAAAAGCCGCGCTTCACGAAGTCATAGTACAGGTTGTAGACGATCTGGTTGTTCATCGTCCCGCCGAATTGCGGGTGCGGGTGCAGGATGATGGCGATGGGAGCGCCCTTCTCCTTGGCAGGCTGGTAGCGTCCCTCGATGCGACCGGCAGGACCCGTGAAGATGACTTCAGGCATATACGCGAACCTCTTGAGCGCCCCTCCTGATGAAGGGGGAAAACGGCGGGCGACCTTGACTCCAGGCCGCGGTTCCTCATAAAAGAACCCTTAGAACCATTCTAAAGTGTTCCAATGTTTCATGAATCCGTGCATCGACGGGCATGGGGAGAAACATGGGACAGATGTGGTTGGGGTGCTTTAGCACGGCAACCAGGGTCGATTGCAAGAATTTCGTGAGGCTCCAAGCAGCTATGGCTCCCGGCCAGCGCACATATCTGGACCATAACGCGACCTCGCCCGTCCGGCCCGAGGTCGCCGAGGCTGTCCTGCGCGCGCTCCAGCTTCCGGGAAACGCCTCGTCGGTCCATGCGGAGGGTCGCGCCGCCCGGGCCGAGATCGAGAAGGCCCGCGAGAAGGTGGCGGGGCTCGTCGGTGCCAAGGCGAAGAACGTCGTGTTCACGAGCGGCGGGACCGAGGCGGCCAATCTCGTCCTGACCCCGGGCTTCCGCCGTTTGGGGCAGAAAGGGGCCGGGAGGCTCCTCGTCGGCGCGACTGAACACCCCTGTGTGCTCAAGGGTCACCGCTTCCCCTTCGAGGCGGTCGAAACCGTCCCTGTCGACCAGCATGGCGTCCTTGATCTGGCCTGGCTCAAGGCCCACTTGGGGAAAGCAGGCGACGAGCGGGTTCTGGTCTCGGTTCAGCTTGCCAACAACGAAACCGGCGTGGTGCAGCCCGTGTCCGACGCCGCCCGGCTGGTCCACGAGCATGGCGGACTGATCCACACCGATGCGGTTCAGGCGGCCGGCAAGATCCGGGTCGACATGGCCGAACTGGGCGTCGATGCGATGACGCTCTCCGCCCACAAGATCGGCGGTCCCAAGGGGACCGGGGCGGTGATTCTGGCCTCGGACCAGTTGGAGATCGCCGACAGGCTGCTCCGTGGCGGCGGCCAGGAGAAGGGTGTCCGGGCCGGCACCGAGAACGTGGCGGCCATTGCGGGCTTCGGGGCTGCAGCCGAGCTGGCTCTGGCCAGCCTGGAGCAGGAAGCCCGCCGTGTTCGGGCGCTGCGGGACGACGCCGAGGCGCGGGTCCGGCGGGTCGCGCCCGATGCACTTGTTGTGTCTTCCGCTGCGGAAAGGTTGCCTAATACCTTCGCCTTTGCCATACCCGGCCTCAGGGCCGAGACGGCGTTGATCGCCTTCGATCTGGCGGGGGTGGCCCTATCGTCCGGTTCGGCCTGCTCGTCCGGAAAGGTCAAGCGATCGCATGTGCTCGACGCCATGGGGGTCGAGCCCGCCCTGGCCGAGGGCGTTTTGCGTGTGAGTTTGGGGTGGACGACCACACAAGAGGACTTAATCCGCTTCGCGGAGGCGTGCGAACGGGTGGTCGGCACCTTATATAAGCGGAAGGCGAGCGCGGCCTGACAGACCGTATCGCGTTCCATGTCATCAACCCGCGGCCCTTGAAGCCGTGAGCGGTGGGAGAGACGAATGCCTGCAGTGCAGGAAACGATCGATCAGGTTCGTCTGATCGATGTCGATCAGTACAAGTACGGCTTCGAGACCGAAGTCGAGATGGAGAAGGCCCCGAAGGGGCTCTCCGAGGACGTGATCCGGTTCATCTCGGGCAAGAAGGGCGAGCCGGAGTGGATGCTCCAGTGGCGGCTCGACGCTTATAAGCGCTGGCTCACCATGAAAGAGCCGAACTGGGCGCGCGTGTCGTACGACAAGATCGACTATAACGACATCTACTACTATGCCGCGCCGAAGAAGAACCCGGCGCCGAAGTCCCTCGACGAGGTCGATCCCGAGATCCTCAAGACCTACGAGAAGCTTGGCATCCCGCTGCGGGAGCAGGAGATCCTGGCCGGCGTCGAGCCGGAGCGCCGGGTCGCCGTGGACGCGGTGTTCGACAGCGTGTCGGTCGCCACGACCTTCAAGGAGGAGCTTGCGAAGGCGGGCGTGATCTTCATGCCGATCTCCGAGGCGATCCGGGAATATCCGGACCTCGTGCGCCAGTATCTCGGCTCGGTCGTGCCAGTGACGGACAATTTCTTCGCCACCCTGAACTCGGCCGTCTTCACGGACGGTTCGTTCGTCTACATCCCGCCGGGCGTGCGCTGCCCGATGGAGCTGTCGACCTACTTCCGCATCAACGAGAAAAACACCGGCCAGTTCGAGCGGACGCTCATCATCGCCGACAAGGGCTCCTACGTGTCCTATCTCGAGGGCTGCACGGCTCCGAAGCGCGACGAGAACCAGCTCCACGCCGCCGTGGTCGAGCTGATCGCCCTCGACGATGCCGAGATCAAGTATTCGACGGTCCAGAACTGGTATCCGGGCGATGCCGAGGGCCGGGGAGGCATCTACAACTTCGTGACCAAGCGCGGCGATTGCCGCGGCAGGAACTCGGTCATCACCTGGACGCAGGTGGAGACGGGCTCCGCGATCACCTGGAAGTATCCGTCCTGCATCCTGCGCGGCGACAACTCGCGCGGAGAGTTCTACTCGATCGCCGTGTCGAACGGAAAGCAGCAGGTCGATTCCGGCACCAAGATGATCCATCTGGGCAAGAACACCACGAGCCGGATCATCTCGAAGGGAATCGCGGCGGGCAAGTCCGAGAACACCTATCGCGGCCTCGTGTCGGCTCACCGCAAGGCGACCGGCGCGCGCAACTTCACGAACTGCGACTCGCTCCTCATCGGCAACCAGTGCGGCGCGCACACGGTACCCTATATCGAGTCGAAGAACGCCACCGCGGTGTTCGAGCACGAGGCGACCACATCGAAGATCTCGGAAGATCAGATGTTCTACTGCCAGCAGCGCGGCCTCTCGGAAGAGGAGGCGACGGCGCTCATCGTGAACGGCTTCGTGAAGGACGTTCTGCAGCAGCTCCCCATGGAGTTCGCCGTCGAGGCGCAGAAGCTGATCTCGATCTCGCTGGAAGGCTCGGTCGGTTAATTCAGGAAACGGGACGTGGATGCCCAGGGCAGAAGGAAGCCCGGGCGCGACGCGATAGCTTCAAAGCCCGTCATGGCCGGACTCGATCCGGCCATCCACGCGCAAACAACGGAATATTCAGATGCTCGAAATCAAGAACTTGGTCGTCCAGATCGAGGACAAGCGCATTCTCAATGGCCTCAACCTCACGGTGAATAAGGGTGAGGTCGCCGCCATCATGGGGCCCAACGGCTCGGGCAAGTCGACCCTGTCCTACGTGATCGCCGGCAAGGAGGACTACGAGGTCCTTGACGGCGAGATCCTGCTCGACGGCCAGAACCTGCTCGAGATGGAGCCGGACCAGCGCGCCGCCGCTGGCGTGTTCCTGGCCTTCCAGTATCCGCTGGAGATCCCCGGGGTCGCTTCGATGACGTTCCTGAAGGCCACCCTCAACGCCCAGCGCAAGGCGCGCGGCGAGCAGGAGCTGACCACGCCGGACTTCATCAAGCGCGTCAACGCCGCAGCCACCCAGCTCGAAATCCCGAAGGACATGCTCAAGCGCGCCCTCAATGTCGGCTTCTCCGGCGGCGAGAAGAAGCGCATGGAGATCCTGCAGATGGCGCTGCTCCAGCCGTCCTTCTGCATCCTGGACGAGACGGATTCCGGCCTCGACATCGACGCGCTGCGCATCGTGTCCGAGGGCGTGAACGCGCTCCGCTCGCCCGACCGCGCCTTCCTGGTCATCACCCATTACCAGCGCCTCCTAAACCACATTGTGCCGGATACCGTGCACGTGATGCATGCGGGCCGCATCGTGAAGTCGGGCGGCAAGGAGCTGGCGCTCGAACTCGAGGCGAACGGCTACGCCGACTACCGCGAAACCGAGGCCGCGTAACATGGCTGACGTCACTCTCATGAAGACGCCGGCGGAAACTGCGCTGGCGCAGGCCTTCGAGAGCGCCAAGACGACGCTTCCCGGTACCGGGGAGTCGCGGGCTCAGGCCTTCGAGCAATTCAACTCGCGCGGTCTGCCGCACCGCCGGGTCGAGGATTTCAAGTACACCGACCTGCGGGCGCTCCTGCGCGAGATCGCGCCGTTCGCCGTCGCACCGTCAGCCGACGAGGCCAGATCCGCTCTCGAGGGCGCGAAGGCGCTCAAGGAAGTCGAGGCTCTGCAGGTTCCCTTCGTGAACGGTCACTTCGTTCGCGCCGCGGTGGACTTCCCCGGCCTACCGGACAACGTCGAGATCGTGCCCCTGGCTGAAGCGCTGACGAACGGCCACGACTGGCTGGCGCACTTAAGCCCGGTGCCGTGGGCGAACGATAACCCGGTCTATCAGCTGAACACCTCCTTCATGGCCGATGGGGTGATGATCCGGATCGCCGGTCCGGTCGACACGCCGGTCCATCTGCGCTTCGTGACGGCGGCGAACTCGGCCGTCGCCACGGCGACCCGCGTGCTCGTGGTCGTCGAGGAGGGCGCGTCCGTGACCCTGCTCGAAACGCACGAGAGCACCGACGGGGCCAACCATCAGCCGAACGACGTGGTCGAGGTGATCGCGGGCGACCGCACCAACGTTCAGCACGTGCGCGTCAACGCCGAGGGCGACAGGACGCTGGCTCTGTCCACCCTGGCGGTCAAGATCGGGGGCGACGCCGTCTTCAACAGCATCAACGTGGTGGCGGGCGCCGCAACCTCGCGGCACCAGGTTTTCGCCGTTCTGAACGGCGAGAGCACGAATCTGCGCGTCAACGGCGCGACGATGCTGAAGGGCTCCCAGCTCGGCGATTCGACCCTCGTGGTCGAGCACGGGGCTCCCCATTGCGAAAGCCGCGAGCTGTTCAAGACCGTGATCGACAACGAGGCGACCGGCGTCTTCCAGGGCAAGATCATCGTTCCGCATCATGCCCAGAAGACCGACGGCCGCATGATGTCGGCGGCGCTCCTCCTCGAGGAGGGCGGCTCCATGAACAACAAGCCAGAGCTCGAAATTTTCGCCGACGACGTGCAGTGCGCCCACGGGGCCACCTGCGGCCAGCTCGACGAGGATCTCCTGTTCTACCTCATGGCGCGCGGGCTGCCGAAGAAGGAAGCCGAAAGCCTCCTGGTGCAGGCCTTCCTGGGTGAGGCGCTGGAGTTCGTCGAGAACGAGCCCGCCCGCGAGGCGCTCGTCGAGACGGTCGAGAGCTGGCTGAAGGCTCGGGCGTAAAGGAACTCAACGCGTCATGGCCGGCCTCGTGCCGGCCATCCCGGTTCGGTGGGGCGCAGCGCGTCTCATCATCGGGATCACCGGCACGAGGCCGGCGATGACGGTGGTGGAGAGAAAACGGCAATGAACGCACCTGTGAAGCCATACGACGTCGAAGCCATCCGGGCGGAGTTCCCGATCCTGGCGCAAGAGGTCTATGGCAAGCCGCTGGTCTACCTGGACAACGCCGCGTCGGCCCAGAAGCCGCGCGCGGTGATCGACGCGATGGTCAACACGATGCAGACCGGCTACGCCAACGTTCATCGCGGCCTCCATCACATGGCGAACGTGGCGACCGAGGGGTTCGAGCGCGCGCGTGAAACCGTGCGGGACTTCCTCAACGCCGAGTCGGTCGACGAGATCGTCTTCACCAAATCGGCCACGGAAGCCTACAACCTCGTGGCGGATTCTTTCGGACGCCTCGGCATCGGGGAGGGCGACGAGATCATCCTCTCCATCATGGAGCACCATTCCAACATCGTGCCCTGGCACTTCCTGCGTGAGCGGAAGGGTGCGGTCATCAAATGGGCGCCGGTGGATGACGACGGCAACTTCCTCGTCGAGGAGTTCGAGAAGCTCTTCACGCCGCGGACCAAGATCGTCGCCATCACCCAGATGTCGAACGTGCTGGGCACCGTGACGCCCGCGAAGGAGATCGTTCGCATCGCCCACGCCCATGGCGTGCCGGTTCTGATCGACGGCGCCCAGGGAGCCGTGCACCTGCAGGTCGATGTGCGCGATCTGGACGCGGATTTCTACGTGTTCACCGGCCACAAGGTCTATGGGCCGACCGGCATAGGGGTTCTCTACGGCAAGCGCGAATGGCTCGCGAAGCTGCCGCCCTATTCGGGAGGAGGCGAGATGATCCGCGAGGTGCGCCAGGACGCGATCACCTACAACGACCCGCCGCACCGGTTCGAGGCGGGCACTCCCCCGATCATCGAGGCCATCGGCCTCGACGCGGCCCTGCGGTTCATGATTCAGCTCGGCCGTGAGAACATTCAGGCGCACGAGTCCGCGCTGTCGGCCTATGCCCACGAGCGCCTCGGCGCCATGAATTCGGTGCGCATCATCGGTCGCGCCAGGGGGAAGGGCGCGATCCTGGCCTTCGAGATGAAGAATGCGCACGCGCATGACGTCGCCACCGTCATCGACCGGCAGGGCGTGGCGGTTCGCGCGGGCACCCACTGCGCCATGCCGCTCCTGGAGCGTTTCGGCGCAACCTCGACCTGCCGCGCGTCCTTTGGCCTCTACAACACCATGCAAGAAGTCGATAAGCTGGCGGACGCCCTGCAGAAGGCGGAAGCCCTGTTCGCGTGAGGATTGACCTGTGAACGACCTATCTCCGACCAACGCGCCGCAGGTGTCTCCCGGCTCTGGGATCCCGCCGGAGGAACTCGACCGCATGACGGACGACATCGTCGCGGCGCTGAAAACCGTCTATGATCCCGAAATTCCGGCCGACATCTACGAGCTCGGCCTGATCTACCGGGTCGACATCGACGACGACCGCAACGTCGCCATCGACATGACCCTGACGGCCCCAGGCTGCCCCGTGGCCGGCGAGATGCCGGGCTGGGTGGAGAACGCCGTATCCACCGTCCAGGGGGTTCAGAGCGTCAAGGTCAGCATGGTGTTCGATCCGCCGTGGGACCAGAGCCGCATGTCCGACGAGGCCCGCGTCGCCCTCGACATGTGGTAACCCATCGGGTTCGCCTTTCGGATCTGTGTGTGATGGCCGGGCGCGTCCCGGCCATCTGCATTTCCGGGTTGCCAGGGCGTCACGTCCGGTTGATGGAGACGCCGCCGTCGACGAGGAGCGCCGTTCCGGTCGTGAAACTGGAGGCGTCCGAGGCAAGGTACAACGCCGATCGGGCGATCTCCTCGGGGCGCGCCCGGCGCTTCAGCGCGTGCAGGCCCTCGACGAAAGCCAGCGCCTCGGGCGTACCAACCCAGGCCTCCGCCAGGGGCGTATCGGTGCCCCCGGGCAGCAGGGCGTTCACGCGGACGCCTCTCGGCCCGAATTCGCTGGCAAGCGACTGCGTGAGCCCGATCAGCCCCGACTTGCTGGCCGCATAGGCGGCGACGCCCGGCATTCCGGCCGTGTAGCCGACGAAGGTCGAGGTGAAGATGAGAGAGCCTCCGCCCCGGTCGAGCATGGCCGGGATCTGGTACTTCGCCCCCAGGAAGGGCGCGGTGAGGTTGGTCGCCAGCGTCTCATTCCAGCCGGCGAGGGACAGGCCGGGCGTCGGGCCCATCTCGCCGTTCGTGCCCGCATTGTTGAAGGCGATGTCGAGCCCGCCGAAATGGTGGATCGCCGCGTGAACGAGTTTCTCGGCCAGAGCCTCGTCCCTGATGTCGCCGGCCACCGCGATGGCCCGTCCGCCGTCCCTCTCGATCTCGCCGACGAGCGCCTCGAGCGCGTCGGATCGCCGGGCCGTGACGATGACGTTCGCGCCCTCCTGGGCAAACAACCTGGCCGTCGCACGGCCAATCCCGGAGCTCGCGCCCGTCACGATGGCTGTCTTGTTCATGAGCGTGGTCACAGAAATCCCTTTCCCTTCATGAGCTGAGTGCTCGGGACCGGGATGACAGCTCGCGCTCCGGGGTCCGACCCGTTTCCTGCGCCCGATTTCTGTGACGTCACCGCTCCGGTTGGCGGGCGGGCTCGTGCAGGGGCTTCGGTTCCTGCGGGTGGTCGGGCGCAGCGGCAGGGTGGCGCTGCGGGGCGCTCTCGTCCTGATCGTCTTCGGCGATCTCGTCCGCCTCCTCGACGGAGGACAGCACAGGCTCGCGCAGGGCATCCGGAACGGCCGCGAACATGGCTCGGGCGATCTCCTGCTCGCCCATCACGACCCGTGTCGCGCCGTATTTCTCCACATGCTCCTCCTGCGCCTCGGAATGCACGCGCACGATGATCGGCAGGTCCGGACTGATCGTCCGGGCCTGCTCGACCACCTGGCCGCTTTCGAAGGCGTCCGGGATCGCGATGAGCAGGCAGCGTGCCGCCCTGATGTTGGCGGCTGCCGCCACCTCGGGATCGGCGGCGTTGCCCATGATGATCGTCTGGCCGTCCTTCTGCAGGTCGGCCACCTGGTTCTTGTCCATCTCGACCACCAGGAATGGCGTCCCCGAGGAGGCCAGCTTTCGACTGATGAACTTGCCGACCCGGCCGTGACCCACGAGCACCACGTGATCCGTCAGGGGCGTGACGGAGAGAGGTTCCTGGGCGGCGGCCGCGGCCGCCATTTCGGCCGCGAGGGCCTCCTTCTCGGCCGCAGCGGCATCCGCCGTCGCCTGCGCCCTTGCGGTTTCCTTTCTCGACGACCAGCGGTCGAGCAGGCTGAAGAGGAAGGGGTTCATCAGGATCGACAGGATGGCGCCGGCCAGGACCAGGTCGCGTCCCTTCTCGGGCATGAGCTGGAGTTCGACGCCCAGGCCCGCGAGGATGAAGGAGAATTCGCCGATCTGGGCGAGGCTCGCGGCAATCGTCAACGCGGTCGAGTTCGGGTGGCGGAAGAGCCGGACAATGGCGAAAGCAGCGAGTGACTTGCCGACGACGATGATCAGGAATGTCGCCAGAACCGGGCCAAAGTCGTTGATGAGGATCATCGGGTCGAACAGCATGCCGACCGAGACGAAGAACAGCACCGCGAAGGCATCGCGCAGGGGCAGGGTTTCCGACGCCGCCCGGTGGCTGAGCTCGGACTCGCTCAGGACCATCCCGGCGAAGAAGGCCCCGAGTGCGAATGACACGCCGAACAGCTCTGCCGCTCCGAAGGCTGCGCCGAGCGCGATGGCGAGGACCGCGAGGCGGAACAGTTCACGGGAGCCCGTATGGGCCACGTAGTGGAGAATCCACGGAATCACCCGGCGCCCGACGATCAGCATGATCGCCACGAAGGCCACGACCTTGCCGAGGGTGACTCCCAGCGAGATGACGATCGATTCGAGGTCGGCCGACGCGCTGGACGCGGCCTCCGCGAAGGCGGGCAGCAGCACGAGCGTCAGGACCATGGCCAGATCCTCGACGATCAGCCATCCGACGGCGATATGGCCGCGCTCGGTCTCGACGAGCCGGCGCTCCTGGAGGGCGCGCAGCAGCACCACGGTACTGGCCACCGAGAGCGCCAGCCCGAAGACGAGACCGGCGCCGATGCTCCAGCCCATGAGCCAGGCGAGCCCGATGCCGAGAGCGGTCGCGCTGGCGATCTGGACCACCGCGCCCGGAATCGCGATGGCCTTCACGGACAGGAGGTCCTTCAGGGAGAAATGAAGTCCGACCCCGAACATCAGGAGGATGACGCCGATCTCGGCGAGCTGGTTGGCCAGTCCCTGATCGGCCACGTAGCCGGGGGTGAAGGGGCCGGCGAGGACCCCCGCGAGGAGGTACCCGATGAGGGGGGAAAGACGGAAGCGGTGTGCTACAGCTCCAAGAGCGAATGCCAACACGAGGCCGACGACAATGGTTGATATCAGCGGCGTGTGATGCGGCATCTGCTCTCCTTGGACTGTGGCGGTGTTCGGGAATGGGGTAGACCCGATATGGTCGACCTCGGCCGTTGGGGCAACCCTGAACGGTCTCGACGTTTGACGTTTCAGCTCTTATCTATGAGGGATCGAACTCGTTCTGCCCGGGCCTTGAACCCGGCTGCCAGGAGAGAAGGCTAATGGCACTACCCGGCTTCAAGGTCGTGACCTTGACCGACGCGGCGGCGAACCGCGTCAAGGACATCATCGGCAAGGCGGACCGTCCCATCGTGGGCGTTCGCGTTGGCGTCAAGAACGGCGGCTGCGCCGGCATGTCCTACACCATGGAATATGCGGAGAGCGTCAGCCCGCTCGACGAGGTGGTCGAGGACAAGGGCGTGACCGTCCTGATCGATCCCAAGGCCGTGCTGTTCCTGCTCGGCACGGAAATGGACTTCCAGACGACCAAGATGTCGTCCCAATTCGTCTTCAACAACCCCAACCAGACCTCGGCATGCGGCTGCGGGGAGTCGGTGGCGATCACGCCCGCAACGCCCGCCGCACTCCAGTCGGCCGGGTGATCCATGGATGCCGAGGATGTCCGAGACATCTTCCGCGGTTTCGGACCCGTTTCCATCCGCCGGATGTTCGGCGGCCAGGGGGTATATCAGGGCGAGCTGATGTTCGCCCTGGTGGCGTCCGACGAGATCTATCTCAAGGTTGACGAGGAGAGCGTCGGGTTCTTCCGTGCCCAGGGATCTCAGCCGTTTACCTTCCAGACCCGGGACGGCCGGACGACGCTGACGAGTTACTGGCGCATGCCGGAATCGGCCCTCGACGACCCCGACGAAGCGGCTGAACTCGCGATAATGGCCCTGGCGGCTGCCCGGCGGGCGAAAGCCTCCAAGGTTCGCAAAACCGGCAGGACTGCGTCGCGGCAGAGGTTCCGGAGGACCGCCTCGAAGCCGGTCACATAGCCCGTCGTGCCGACCTCCGGGTCGGCACTCAACGATGCACCAACCAAGAGCTGAGCGTCGGATCCGATGCCCTAGTCGCCCTGCTTGGCTTTCTTGGCCAGTACAGGTCGCATGAGGAAGGCCGGCACGTGATCGCCGAGCCCGATCACCTTTTCGTCTCCATCATCGTCCCGCCGCGAGCGCCCCTGATGGCTCCGATCCGGGGAACGCTCGCCGCGATCCTGCCGAGGCCGGCGGCTCTGCTGCTCCTCGCGGGGAGTCTGGACAGCCCGTGCGGCCGGGGCCTCTTCGCGAGGCTCCTCCGTGCGTCCACGGCTCCGCTCCGACGACCGCACCTTGACCTTGCGGCCCCGCGAGCGCTCCTCTCCCCGGCCGCCGCGGCGGCGAGACGAGCCTTCCGACGGCGGACGCTCGGCGAGTGTTGGGCCCTGCCACTCGATCGGCTGGCCAATCAGTTTCTCGATTGCGGACAGGGATTTCTCGTCGCTCGGACCGACCAGCGTGAAGGACTGGCCACTCCGACCGGCGCGGCCTGTACGGCCGATCCGGTGGACATAATCCTCGGCGTGGTGGGGGACGTCGTAGTTGAACACGTGGCTGACCGCCGGAATGTCCAGGCCTCGGGCCGCCACGTCGCTCGCCACCAGGAGGGGGGTCTCTCCGGTGCGGAAGCTGTCGAGGGCCGCCATGCGGGCATGCTGGTCCATGTCGCCATGGAGGGCGACGGCGCTGAAGCCGTGCTTCTGCAAGGATCGATGGAGAACGGCCACGTCGCGCTTGCGATTGCAGAACACGATGGCGTTCTGCAGGTCCGTGGCGCTTCGAATCAGGTCTCGCAGGGTTTCGCGCTTCTCGTAATCCTCGCGACCGGTCGCCACCAGGCGCTGAGTGATCGTCGAAGCGGTCGAGGCGGCGCGGGCAACCTCCACCTTCACCGGGTTGTGAAGGAAGGCATCTGCCAGACGCTGGATCTCCGGCGGCATCGTGGCGGAGAAGAACAGGGTCTGGCGGGTGAACGGAACGAGCTTCACGATACGTTCAATATCGGGAATGAAGCCCATGTCGAGCATCCGATCGGCTTCGTCGATCACCAGAAGCTCGACACCCGTGAGCAGGAGCTTCCCGCGCTCGAAGTGGTCCAGCAGCCGGCCCGGGGTCGCGATCAGCACGTCGACACCGCGGGTGATCTTGGCGTCCTGATCGCCGAACGATACGCCACCTATCAGCAGGGCGACGGAGAGACGGTGGTTGACCCCATATTTGTCGAAATTGTCCTCGACCTGGGCGGCCAGCTCACGGGTCGGCTCGAGAATCAGCGTGCGCGGCATGCGGGCCCGCGCCCTGCCGGATTCGAGCAGGGTGAGCATCGGGAGCGTGAAGGCCGCTGTCTTGCCCGTGCCGGTCTGTGCGATGCCCAGCACGTCGCGACGGGAAAGGACGTGGGGAATGGCCTGGGCCTGAATGGGCGTCGGTTCCGTATATCCGGCGCTTGCTACGGCCTGTTGAACTTTATCGCTAAGTCCGAGTTCGGCGAACGACATGAATGCTAATTACCGTTGAGGGCTGGGCGCGCTCTAAAAGTGCCGGCCGCGCTCTACGGCAACAAACAGGCGCGTGTCTGGTTTCACCTGAGGCTCTTGCTCAAGTTGAGGAGTGGCCGGACCATAAGATAAGCTATGCGCTTGTCAATCCAGGGAAACTTGCCAGAAGGCAACAAAAGGAAGGTTTGAATGGCAGAATCGCTCGTTCTGATTCCCGGATTGGCCTGCACAGCCCGGCTCTTCGAGCCCCAGATCGCTGCCCTCGGGGCGGGGCGCACGATCGTCCTGGCGGAGCATGCGCTCGATGATTCGATTGCCGCCATTGCGTCGCGGCTCCTCCGCGCCGCGCCGGACAGGTTCGCGCTCGCAGGGCTTTCCATGGGCGGCTACATCGCCATGGAAGTCATGCGCCAGGCACCGGAACGGGTGGAGCGGCTTGCCCTGCTCGATACGAGCGCCCGGCCCGATACCCCGGAGGCGAGCCGGGACCGCGAGCGGTTGATCGCATTGGCCCAAGCTGGGCGACTCGAGGAGATCCATGCTGCGCTCTGGCCCCGCTTGGTGCATCCGGATCACCGAAACGACCCGGATCTTCAGGCCGTCCTGCTGGACATGATGCGAGACACCGGTCCCGACGCTTACATCCGGCAGCAGCGGGCGATCATGGCACGCGCCGATTCCCGCATCTCCCTGCCAGTGATCGAGATCCCGACCCTGGTGCTGGTCGGGGAGGGCGACGCCATCACGCCGATCGAGATTGCCCGCGAGATGGCCGAGATGATCGAATGGGCCTCGCTCGTTGTGATTCCCGGGGCTGGACATCTGTCGACGCTCGAGCAGCCGGAGCGGGTCACGCACGCTCTCCAATTATGGCTGAACCAGGATTAACCATAGTTCCGCCTGCGCCTTGCGAAGCTTCCCAAGGATATGGTCAATGATTGGTTATCCGCCCCGTCGGGCGCGGCACTGCCGGCTTGCCTTTGTGGTAAGTAGCTGAAAAACGGTCGCTATTTCTATCTTCGCTTTGGGCGACAGGCGTCTTGAATGCGCTGACGAATGGGTCAATTCGGGGCGCAAGCGGCGGCTGGCGCGAAAAGCTTTGCTTCTCGCCCCAACTGTGGCAGGAAAGTGACAGACGCCCGGGCAAGTCTGGGCTACAAGCGGCGTCACATCCTTCTAACAGATGGACTAAGACCAATGAAAAAGATCCTCCTCTCTTCGGTTGCTCTCCTCGGCCTCGCCACTGGCGCCATGGCTGCTGACCTTCCGTCCCGCCGCGCTCCGGCTCCGATTGTTGCCGCTGTTCCGGTGTTCACCTGGACGGGCTTCTACGTGGGTGTGAACGCCGGCTACGGCTGGAACACGAACGACTCGATCACGGTCGGCGGCGTGCGCTTCGACCTGGACGACGACGGCGGCTTCGTCGGCGGCGCTCAGGCGGGCTACAACTACCAGATCGGCTCGTTCGTGGTCGGTCTCGAAGGCGACATCCAGTACGCCGACTTCGGTGGTGACGACCGCTTCGACTTCAACAACGACGGCATCCTCGACGGCGACTTCAACAACAGCGACTGGTTCGGCACCGTGCGCGCCCGCGCCGGTGTGGCCTTCGACCGCGCCCTGATCTACGCCACCGGTGGTTTCGCCTTCGCGGACGACGCCACGGGCTGGACCGTCGGTGGTGGTCTCGAGTACGCCTTCACCAACAACCTGTCGGCCAAGATCGAAGGCCTGTACGTCAACCTCGACCAGGACAACAACAGCATCTTCAACATCGACAACGATGCTGAGTTCGGTGTGGTCCGCGCCGGCCTGAACTTCCGCTTCGGCACCTACTAAGAACCGTCTCCCCGGAGACACACAAGGCCCGGGTCTCCCCGGGCCTTGTTGTTTTTTGGAGACCTGATCGGGAACTCGGCCCGGGCCGACCTCGCGGCCGTGCGCGCTCTCACCTCAGCGCCGTCGCGACGGCAACGACAATGAACAACGCTCCGGCGCCCCGACCGATCAGGCCCGTGATGCGCGGGTGCGACACGAGAAGGTTGCGGGCTCGGCCCGCCGCAACAGCAAGTCCGCCATAGACCGCGAGCTGCATCAGCACGGTCATCACTCCCATAATCACGGCCTGTCCGTAGATCGGGCCGTAGGCCGGGAGCAGAAACTGCGGGTAGACGGCCAGGATGAAAATGTAAGCTTTGGGATTGAGAAGGCAGGTCAGGGCTCCTTGCCGGAAGGCGACCCGAAGGGGGCGGGCTCTCGCCCCTTCGACAGTCTCGATCGCGATTGAGTTTCGGAGCAGCGTCATCCCGATCCACATCATATAGGCGGCACCCGCATAGAGGAGCGTGGCGACGACCTGCGGCGGCATCGTCGACATCAAGCTCACCCCGATGGCGCCGAAGACCGTATGAGCGGCACCGCCCGCCATGACTCCGGCCGTCGCCGCCAGCCCGGCCCTGCGTCCCCCCGTCAAGGCATTGGCGAGAACGAACAGCATGTCCATGCCCGGAACGATGATGATGCCGAAGAGAAGGGTGAGGAACAGCCAAAGATTTGCACCATAAGACATGTCAGTTGCGCGTCGCCCCTCGAAGGTCGGATCGGCCGATTATCCTTGATTTCCAGAGTGATGATGAGGGGCGTGGCCTTTCGATATTGACAGCGTCCTGTCAGTTGGGAGCAAAATGTCGGATGCGGAAGGCGGCCCGACTCTTCGAAATCATCCAGATTCTTCGTCTTGCCAAGGAGCCGGTGACGGCAGTCCGGATTGCGCAGAGCCTGGGCGTCGCACCGCGGTCGATCTATCGCGACATTGCCGCCCTACAGGCCATGCAGGTCCCCGTCCAAGGCGGGCGTGGCATCGGATACGTCCTGCGCTCCGGATTCGACCTGCCTCCGCTCATGTTCTCCATCGAGGAGACCGAAGCCATCGTGCTGGCACTGGCACTCCTGGAGCGCACGGGAGATGTTGCCCTCAACCAATCGGCGAAGCGGGCCGGGCGGAAGATCGCGGCGGCCGTTCCCCCGCCGCTGCGCCAAGCTCTTTTCGCCAACACCCTGCACGCCTGGGGCAGCGTGGCGCCTGCTCCGTCAGGCGTCGAGCTTTCCGCTGTGAGGCTGGCGATTCGCGAGGAGCGAAAGATCGAACTTGCCTATCGCGACGAGCAGGGGCGTCGGACCGAGCGGACCATTTGGCCGATTGCGCTCATCTACTACCCGGAGACCGTCAACATCGTCGCCTGGTGCGAACTGCGCCGGGACTTGCGCCACTTTCGGGCGGATCGTGTGGAGAATGCTCTCGAGGCCGATGCATTCTTCAAGGGCAGAGGCGACGAACTGAGACGCCAATGGGTGTCCGGCTGGAGCGCGGGTCAGAGCTTCTGAACCCGGAAACACGGAGCGTCCGACCACAAAAAAGCCGGAGCCCGAGGGCTCCGGCGAAGGAAGGCTGCCGTCAGAGCAGCCGGGAGGAAAGTCCTCGTCCGTTAGACGGAGTAGTACATCTGGAACTCGACCGGGTGCGGGGTCATCTCGAAGCGGGCGACCTCCGTCATCTTCAGCTCGATGTAGCTGTCGATGAAGTCGTCGTTGAAGACGCCGCCGGCCTTCAGGAACGCGCGGTCCTTGTCGAGGCTGGCGAGGGCCTCGCGGAGCGATCCGCAGACGGTCGGGATCTTCTTCAGCTCGCGCGGCGGCAGGTCGTAGAGATCCTTGTCCATTGCCTGGCCGGGATCGATCTTGTTCAGGATGCCGTCGAGGCCGGCCATCAGCAGCGCCGCGAAGGCGAGATACGGATTGGCGGTCGGATCGGGGAAGCGGACCTCCACGCGCTTGGCCTTGGGCGAGGTCGTCCACGGAATGCGGCAGGAGGCCGAGCGGTTCCGGGCCGAGTAAGCCAGCAGCACCGGAGCCTCGTAGCCCGGGACGAGACGCTTGTAGGAGTTCGTCGACGGGTTGGTGAAGGCGTTCAGAGCCTTGGCGTGCTTGATGATGCCGCCGATGTACCAGAGGCATTCCTGGCTCAGGTCGGCATACTTGTTGCCGGCGAAGAGGGGCTTGCCGCCCTTCCACAGGGACTGGTGCACGTGCATGCCCGAGCCGTTGTCGCCATAGACCGGCTTCGGCATGAAGGTGGCCGTCTTGCCGTAGGACTGGGCCACGTTGTGGATGCAGTACTTGTAGATCTGCATCTCGTCGGCCGTGCGGACGAGGGTGTTGAACTTCGTGCCGAGCTCGTGCTGGGCGGACGCCACCTCATGGTGGTGCTTCTCGACCGTCACGCCCATGGCCTTCATGGCGGCCAGCATCTCGCCGCGCATGTCTTGGGCAGAATCCAGCGGGGGAACCGGGAAGTAGCCGCCCTTGGTCTGGATGCGGTGGCCCAGGTTTCCACCCTCGTAGGGGGTGTCGCCGTTGATCGGCAGCTCGGAGGAATCGAGCTTGAATCCGGTGTTGTAGGGATCGGCCATGAACTTCACGTCATCGAACACGAAGAACTCGGCCTCGGGGCCGACATAGACCGTATCGGCGATCCCGGTGGACTGAAGGTAAGCCTCGGCCTTCTTGGCGATGCCGCGCGGATCACGGTTGTAGGGCTCGCCGGTCGCCGGCTCGAGAATGTCGCAGTTGATCGTCATGGTGGACGCCGAGAAGAACGGGTCCATCTGGGCGGTCGTCGGATCGGGCATGAGGGTCATGTCGGATTCGTTGATCGCCTTCCAGCCGGCGATGGACGAGCCGTCGAACATGATGCCGTCCGCGAACATGTCTTCGTCGACCATCGAGACGTCGAAGGTCACATGCTGCCACTTGCCGCGCGGGTCCGTGAAACGGAAGTCGACGTATTGGACGTCGTTATCTTTGATCGCCTTGAGCACATCCTTGGCGGTCTGCATGATCGTCTGGTCCTCTTCTGCCCTTAGAGATTGTCCTCGGCCCAACGGCCTTGGCTTGGGAAAGCGAGCTTAGATCGCGTCGGATCCGGTCTCGCCCGTGCGGATGCGAACGGCCTCTTCGACCGTCGAAACGAAAATCTTGCCGTCGCCGATGCGCCCGGTCTGGGCTGCCTTGCGGATGGCCTCGATGGCGCTTTCGGCCATCTCGTCGTTCAGGACGATTTCGAGCTTCACCTTCGGCAGGAAGTCCACGACGTATTCCGCGCCGCGGTAAAGCTCCGTGTGGCCCTTCTGCCGGCCGAAACCTTTTGCCTCGATGACGGTAATGCCCTGGAGGCCGACCTCCTGGAGAGCTTCTTTGACTTCATCGAGCTTGAAGGGCTTGATGATGGCTTCGATCTTCTTCATCCCGGTCAACCGTTCTCGTTCGAGGTTTTGCCGCTTTTAGCACCAGCCAGAGGCGCCTTCCATGCGGTCGTCGATTCAAAGCGGGTCAATCTGCCGAGTTGATGAGCATATTATGATCAAAGTTTGTGCAGTTGCGAAAAACCTCGCCAAATCCTCGAAAACGGGTTCTTTTTGCGTCCATGACAGCCCCTGAACTCATCCTGACCCCCACCGAAATGAAGAAGGCTGACCTGGAAGCCGTGGCAAGCGGCATTCCTGGGGTCGAGCTCATGCGGCGGGCGGGCCGCGCGGTGGCCGATTCTGCCGAAAAAATAGTCTCCCGCGGAGGCACGATCCTCGTTGTGGCGGGTCCGGGCCAGAACGGGGGCGATGGCTTCGTGGCGGCGACCGTTCTGGCCGAGCGAGGCTATCGGGTGAGCCTTTCCTTGCTGGGAGAGCCGGACCGGCTGACCGGGGATTCGGCACTCGTCGCGCGCGACTGGAAGGGGCAAGTCCAGCGGGTCGAGGACGCTGCGTTCCACGAGGCGGATCTCGTCATCGACGCCCTGTTCGGCACAGGCCTGTCCCGAGACCTGGACGGTGCGGCCCGGCACGCCGTCGACCGGATGAACGGTTCGGGCCGGCCGATCCTGGCGGTCGACCTCCCGTCAGGTATTGACGGCGAGACAGGTACGGTCCGGGGCATCGCGGTCAAGGCTGGGAGAACAATCACCTTCGCGGCCCGAAAGCCGTGCCATCTCCTGATGCCCGGACGTGCGTTCAGCGGATCCATCGAGGTCGCCGATATCGGCATCGGACGCGAGATCCTCTCGGCCATGGGGGGGCGTCTCTTCGGGAATGATCCGGCTCTCTGGCTTCCGACGCTGCCGAAGCCCGGGTTGTCCTCCCACAAATACGAGCGCGGCCACACCCTGGTCGCTTCAGGTGGGGCCACCCGCACGGGCGCCGCCCGGCTGGCGGCCCGCGCAGCGCTCAGAATTGGGTCAGGCTTGGTCACTGTGGCGTCGCCGCCGGAGGCGATCGGGGTCACCGC
The DNA here is from genome assembly GCF_013307435.2 of Microvirga terrae. Taxonomy (NCBI): domain Bacteria; kingdom Pseudomonadati; phylum Pseudomonadota; class Alphaproteobacteria; order Hyphomicrobiales; family Methylobacteriaceae; genus Microvirga; species Microvirga terrae. The sequence continues at coordinate 3,083,035 of NZ_CP102845.1, read as the reverse complement.
GGCCCATCTGACGGCCATCATGCTGAAGGGCTGCGACGGGCCCGAGGGATTGCACGCGATTCTCCAGGATCCGCGCCTCAACGCGCTCGTCCTGGGGCCGGCCCTGGGGGTCCATGCCAATACGCGCGCCATGGTGGCGGTCGCCGTCCACGCCAGGCGGAGCCTCGTCCTGGACGCCGACGCTCTCACGTCCTTCGAAGGCCTGGCGTCGGAGCTCCACGGGGCGTTCCGCCATGCTCCGACAGTCCTGACGCCTCATGACGGCGAGTTCAACCGGATGTTCAAGGATCACCCGGATATCCTTGATCCTGAATCGAAAATCGAGCGGGCCCGGCGTGCGGCAACTTACACCGGAGCGGTGGTGCTGCTGAAAGGCGCCGATACCGTGGTGGCGTCCCCCGACGGCCGGGCGGCCATCAACGAGAATGGCACGCCCTACCTGGCGACCGCCGGATCGGGCGATACCCTCTGCGGTCTCATCGCCGGACTGATGGCGCAGAACCTGCCGGCCTTCGAGGCCGCCTGCGCGGGAGCCTGGATCCACGCCGAAGCCGGAGCACGCTTCGGTCCCGGGCTGATCTCGGAAGACCTCGCGGAATTGGTGCCCGGCGTGCTGCGGGACCTCCTCAGGTGACTTCGATCCAGGTCCACAGGCCTGCATCGAACCGTTCGAGGACCGTGGAGGCGAGGAGCCATTTGCCCGGATTGTCCGCCACGAAGGCGATCCGGACCGTCCTGTTCTCCGGCACCTGCGTGGTGTCGAGCCAATAGGGCTCCCAGCCGTCATCGAGGGGATGGAGGAGCCGGAAGGCATGCCCGTGCAGGTGCAAGGGCTGGGCGAAAGACGTCTGATTGGTCACGGCCAGAACCACCGGAGTGCCCCGCTTCACCTTGACCAGCGGCGGGCCGGCTGCACGTCCAGCCAAGCCGTTGATCGTCCAAGGGGCATCGCGAGCCTTGGGATCGCCCTTGATCACCACGTCCTTGCGGGTGGCGCTCTGAAGCCTGATCGAGTCCGGAAGCTTCGGATTGGTGGGCAGCGGCGCGATTGCGGGTAGATCAGGTCGCCTTTCCCCGCTGGTCACGATTTCAACGAGAGGCATGCCGTCGCCGATCAGGGCCGTGACGGTTCCGGTCGATCCGGCGTCTTGCCCTAGATCGACGAGAAGGTCGTAGCGGGTACCCGAAGCGAAGGGCAGGGAGGCGCGCAGGGGCTCGAACGTGCTGGTCGGCTGCCCGTCGATGGCAATCACGTAGGCCTTCATTCCGTCGAAGCGCAGGCGCATGGCCCGGGCATTGCACGCATTGGCGAGCCTCAGGCGCAGGCGGCCTCCGGGCGGCACCTCGACACGCTGCGGGGTCGATGCGCCGTTGACGCTGAGCCAACTGCCGAGCCGTCCCGCCGGGGCCGCCTCCACGGGCTTCTCGAAAGACGCGAGCGAGCCGTCATCCTCGAGGCGCCAGTCGTCGACCAGAAGGGCAATATCCCGGTCCACCTGAGGCGGATCGGGTTCTTCCACGATCAGCAGGCCCGAGAGGCCGCGCTCCGTGGGTTCGGCGCTGCCGCCGAGAACGCAGGGGCGGATCAGGAAGGTGCCGGCGTCGGGCGGGGCGAAGCGGTATTCATGGTTCCCGCCGGCGGCGACCGGCTCCTGAGTCAGACCACCGACCCCGTCGGAGGCGTTCGGCCCCCGGATGCCGTGAAAGTGGAGCGAGAGAGGCAGGGACGTCCCGTTCTCAAGCCTCAGGCGGAGTTCCTCGCCCAGCTTGAGCCGCACAACGGGGCTCAAGCTCCCGTTGAAAGTCCAGACATCGGCCGCTGTCGCGTCAGGGCGGAGCTTCATCAGCGTTGGCTTGGCCGTCAGAACCCGTTCGGAGCCGTCCGACCCCTGAGCCCCGCCCTGCCGCGAGACGGCGAACAGGGTCGTGGCGAGACCGGCGGTGACGGCGCGGCGTGTGATCATGAGGCTGTCTCATCCGGACGGTTTGGAACGGGAACATCGGTACAGTTTTGAACGTGAACGGCCAAGTTTGGTTGCCAATTGGCCGCACACGAACTTTTTTGATGCACACTTCGTCAACCATGCTATAGAGCCGCGTCCCGGAAGAGGGGTGCGCCTCGCGCGCTGCTCCCGCGCGGGCGTGGCGGAATTGGTAGACGCACTGGATTTAGGTTCCAGCGACGAAAGTTGTGGGGGTTCGAGTCCCTCCGCCCGCACCAGTCCCGTCAGGATTGGGTTCCGGAGGCAGCGAGTGGCCTGGTTGACGGCATGACGCCGCATCGGCCGGAACCTGGATTTCAGATTTTCGAGTGGATGAAGGCGAATAATACCATGCAGGTGACGGAAACACTGTCCCAAGGCTTGAAGCGAGAGTTCAAGGTCGTGCTCCCGGCCACCGAGTTGGAAGAGCGCCTGAACAGCGAATTGACCACCCTCAAGGATCGCGTGCGGATCAACGGTTTCCGTCCCGGCAAGGTGCCGGTGGGGCATCTTCGTAAGGTCTATGGCCGCTCCGTCATGGCGGACGTGCTGCAGAACGCCGTCAACGAGGCCAACCGCAAGATCGTCGAAGACAACGGCCTGAAGCTCGCCAACGAGCCGCAGATCCAGTTCCCCGAGAGCCAGGAAGAGGTCGAGAAGGCCATGGAGGCCAAGGGAGACCTGGCTTTCACCGTCGCCCTTGAGGTGCTGCCCGTGTTCGAGCTGGCCGATCTTTCCGACGTGACGGTCAAGAAGCCGGTGGCCGAGGTAACCGACGCCGAGATCACCGAATCGCTGGAGCGCATGGCCAAGCAGAACCGCAGCTTCGAGCCGAAGGACGGCGCGGCGGCCGACGGCGACCGGGTCGTGGTGGACTTCGTGGGCCGCATCGACGGCACCGAGTTCGAGGGCGGCAAGGGTGAGGACATCCGGGTCGAGCTCGGTTCGAACACCTTCATCCCCGGTTTCGAGGATCAGCTCCTCGGCCTGAAGGCCGGCGACACGAAGCTCGTGAAGGTCACCTTCCCGGTGAACTACATGGCGGCCCATCTGGCCGGCAAGGACGCCGAGTTCGACGTGACGGTGAAGGAAGTCGAGGCTCCCGGCGCGCTGCAGATCGACGACGAGATGGCCAAGGGCTTCGGCATGGATTCCCTTGACAAGCTCAAGGACGCGATCCGCGATGCCATCAAGCGCGATTTCGACACGCAGTCCCGCCGCAAGGTGAAGAAGGACCTGCTCGACTCCCTCGACGCCAAGTACAGCTTCGAGCTGCCCCCGACCTTGGTCGAGCAGGAATTCGCAGCCGTTTGGTCCCAGGTCGTCGGCGACATGAAGTCGAACAACCGCACCTTCGAGGATGAGGACACCACCGAGGACGACGCCAAGGCGGAGTACCGCAAGATCGCCGAGCGTCGCGTTCGTCTCGGCTTGGTCCTTGCACAGATCGGTGAGAAGTCCGATATCAAGATCTCCGACGACGAGGTGACCCAGGCCCTCATCGAGCGGGTCCGCCAGTACCCCGGCCAGGAGCGGCAGGTTTGGGAGTTCTACCAGAAGAACCCGCAGGCCCTCGCTGAAATCCGGGCTCCTCTGTTCGAGGAGAAGGTCGTCGACCAGATCCTGTCCCAGGTGAAGGTGGACGAAGAGACCGTCTCCAAGGATGCGCTGTTCAGCGACGAGGATGAGGACGGAGAGAAAGCCGGCAAGGGCGAGTAACGCTCCGTTAAGCGTCTCGTTGCTTGCATGAATTGCACGGCCGCGCACCCGCGCGGCCGAATTGGAGCAGTGAGACAATGAGAGATCCGGTAGCGCTCTTTAACAATACGCTCGTCCCGATGGTGGTTGAGCAGTCGAACCGCGGCGAGCGTGCGTTCGACATCTATTCGCGCCTTCTGCGCGAACGGATTATCTTCCTCACGGGTCCTGTCGAAGACTACTCGGCCTCGCTGATCGTGGCGCAGCTTCTGTTCCTTGAGGCCGAGAACCCCAAGAAGGAAATCTCCTTCTACATCAACTCCCCCGGTGGCGTCGTGACTTCGGGCCTGTCGATCTACGACACGATGCAGTTCATCCGCTGCCCGGTTTCGACCCTGTGCGTCGGCCAGGCGGCCTCCATGGGGTCCCTGCTGCTGACCGCCGGCGAGAAGGGCATGCGTTTCGCCCTCCCGAACGCCCGCATCATGGTCCACCAGCCGTCCGGCGGCTATCAGGGCCAGGTCACGGACATCATGATCCACGCCCGCGAGAGCGAGGCCCTGAAGCGCCGCCTGAACGAGATCTATGTGGGCCATACCGGCCGCAACTACGAAGAGATCGAGCGGGCTCTCGAGCGCGACAACTTCATGACCGCCGAGGCGGCTCGGGAGTTCGGCCTCATCGACCAGGTGATCGAGAAGCGTCCGGAGCCGGTCGCCACCCCGGCGTAACCCTTAAAACCTGGGGACAAAATTCCCCTGGGTGCGTCTTTTTGCCGAGTAACCCCGTTTCTATTGATCACGGGCTCTCCCCGTGATTGCATGTGGATTCGGGAAGGCTGGGCGATTTGAGCGTTCAATTCTTAGCGACGGAACATTTTGTTAGCTCCGTCGCTCATAAATTAATGGTGCTGGGCCGGCAGGGGCTGTCCCGGTACGGATTGGAGATGTGATAATGACCAAGGCTGGCGGCAACGACTCCAAGAGTACGCTGTACTGCTCCTTCTGCGGCAAGAGCCAGCATGAGGTTCGCAAGCTGATCGCTGGCCCGACGGTTTTCATCTGCGATGAATGCGTCGAGCTGTGCATGGACATCATCCGCGAGGAGTCGAAATCGTCTCTCGTGAAGTCCCGCGACGGGGTCCCGACCCCGAAGGAAATCAGCCGCGTTCTGGATGACTACGTGATCGGCCAGGAGCACGCCAAGAAGGTGCTCTCGGTGGCGGTCCATAACCATTACAAGCGCCTCGCCCACGCGACGAAGCACAACGACGTGGAGCTGGCCAAGTCGAACATCCTGCTGATCGGACCGACCGGCTCGGGCAAGACCCTGCTCGCCCAGACCCTGGCCCGGATCCTGGATGTGCCCTTCACGATGGCGGATGCGACGACCCTGACCGAGGCCGGTTATGTCGGCGAGGACGTGGAGAACATCATCCTTAAGCTCCTCCAGGCCTCCGACTACAATGTCGAGCGGGCGCAGCGGGGCATCGTCTATATCGACGAGATCGACAAGATCTCCCGCAAGTCGGACAACCCCTCGATCACCCGCGACGTCTCCGGCGAGGGCGTGCAGCAGGCTCTCCTCAAGATCATGGAAGGCACCGTCGCCTCCGTGCCTCCGCAGGGCGGCCGCAAGCACCCGCAGCAGGAATTCCTGCAGGTGGATACCACGAACATCCTGTTCATCTGCGGTGGCGCCTTCGCGGGCCTGGAGCGGATCATTTCCGGCCGTGGCAAGGGCACGTCGATCGGCTTCGGCGCCTCGGTCAGCTCTCCTGACGACCGGCGCACCGGCGAGATCTTCCGCTCCGTGGAGCCCGAGGATCTGTTGAAGTTCGGCCTCATTCCCGAGTTCGTCGGCCGGCTGCCTGTCCTGGCGACCCTCGAGGATCTCGATGTCGACGCCCTGAAGACCATTCTGCAGGAGCCGAAGAACGCCCTGGTCAAGCAGTACCAGCGCCTCTTCGAGATGGAGAACGTTCAGCTGACGTTCCAGGATGAGGCCCTCACGCTTATCGCCAAGAAGGCGATCGAGCGGAAGACGGGCGCCCGCGGCCTGCGCTCCATCATGGAGGGCATTCTGCTGGAGACCATGTACGACCTGCCGGGTCTCGATTCCGTGGAACAGGTGGTGATCGGTCCCGAGGTCGTGGAGGGCAAGGCCAAGCCGCTCTTCATTCACGGCGAGCGGAACGAGCAGGCCGCCAGCGCCAGCGCTTGAGGGCCACCGGGGACCTTCCCATGAACAGATGCATTGCGGGCAATCTTCTTGAAACAGGAGGCCCGCAACGCCACATCATCTCTTGCGTCGGCGCTGTCCGCTCATGTTGCGAGGGGGAGCCCGGCGTACCGGATGCAGCCCATAACAAAAGCCTGAGCATTCCGGTTATCCGTCCGAAATCCAGCTCATCCGAGGGGATTCCCGGACGCAGTGAAAAGGATACCGTCTCATGACACAATCGAAGCCACGTCAGCCTGTCGTTCCAGGCTCGACCGGAACCTATGCGGTTCTGCCTCTGCGCGACATTGTTGTCTTTCCACACATGATCGTGCCGCTCTTCGTCGGCCGTGAAAAGTCGATCCGCGCGCTTGAGGAAGTGGTCAAGGGGGACCGTCACATTCTTCTGGCCACCCAGATCGATGCGACGGATGACGATCCGTCAACGGACGCGATCTACAAGGTCGGAACCCTAGCCAACGTCCTGCAACTGCTGAAGCTGCCCGACGGCACCGTGAAGGTGCTGGTCGAAGGCGCGAGCCGGGCCCAGGTCAAGGCCTATACCCGCACGGATGAATTCTACGAGGCCGAAGCCGAGGCGCTTCCGGACTCCCTCGGCGACCAGGTCGAGGCCGAGGCGCTCGCCCGGTCGGTCGTATCCGAGTTCGAGAACTATGTGAAGCTCAACAAGAAGGTGTCGCCTGAGGTCGTGACCGCCGTGACCCAGATCGATGAGCCCGCCAAGCTCGCCGACACCATTGCGTCTCACCTGGCCATCAAGATCGCCGACAAGCAGGCAATTCTCGAGACCGCCACCGTGGCCCAGCGCCTGGAGAAGGTGCTCGGCATGATGGAGAGCGAGATCTCCGTTCTCCAGGTCGAGAAGAGGATCCGGACCCGCGTGAAGCGTCAGATGGAGAAGACGCAACGCGAGTACTACCTCAACGAGCAGATGAAGGCGATCCAGAAGGAGCTTGGCGACGACGAAGGTCGCGACGAGTTGGCCGAGCTCGAGGAGAAGATCGAGAAGACCAAGTTCACGAAGGAAGCCCGCGAGAAGGCGATGGGCGAGCTGAAGAAGCTGCGCCAGATGTCGCCCATGTCGGCGGAAGCCACCGTCGTGCGCAATTATCTCGACTGGCTGCTCGGGATTCCGTGGAACCGCCGCTCGAAAATGAAGAAGGACCTCAAGGCCGCCCAGGATCTGCTCGATGCGGATCACTACGGCCTCGATAAGGTCAAGGAGCGCATCGTCGAGTACCTGGCCGTGCAGCAGCGCGCCAACAAGCTCACCGGCCCGATCCTCTGCCTCGTCGGTCCTCCCGGCGTGGGTAAGACCTCGCTCGGCAAGTCGATCGCCAAGGCTACGGGCCGCGAGTTCGTGCGCATGTCGCTCGGCGGCGTTCGCGACGAGTCGGAGATCCGCGGTCACCGGCGGACCTATATCGGCTCGATGCCCGGCAAGATCATCCAGTCGATGCGCAAGGCCAAGACGTCCAATCCGCTCATCCTGCTCGACGAGATCGACAAGATGGGCATGGACTTCCGCGGCGATCCGTCGGCGGCCCTGCTCGAGGTCCTCGACCCTGAGCAGAACTCGACCTTCAACGACCATTACCTGGAAGTCGATTACGACCTTTCCAACGTGATGTTCGTGACGACGGCCAACACGCTCAACATCCCGGCTCCGCTCCTCGACCGCATGGAAGTGATCCGCATCGCGGGTTACACCGAGGAGGAGAAGGCCGAGATCGCCCGCACCCACCTGATCCCCTCGGCCATGCAGAAACACGGTCTGGCGGAGAAGGAGTGGAAGATCGGCGATGAGGCTCTCCTCATGCTGATCCGCCGCTACACCCGCGAGGCAGGCGTGCGTAACCTCGAGCGTGAGATCGCCAACCTAGTCCGCAAGGCCGTGAAGGAGATCCTGATCTCCAAGGTCAAGGCGGTCGAGGTCACGGTCGACAACCTGCCCGAGTTCCTCGGACCGCCGCGCTACCGCTACGGCGAGGCCGAGACGGAGGACATGGTCGGTGCTGTCACGGGTCTGGCCTGGACGGAGGTTGGCGGCGAGCTGCTCACCATCGAAGGCATCATGATGCCGGGCAAGGGCAAGATGACCGTCACGGGCAACCTCCGCGACGTCATGAAGGAATCGATCTCGGCTGCGGCGTCCTATGTCCGCTCCCGCGCCCTCGATTTCGGCGTCGAGCCGCCCCTGTTCGACCGCCGGGACATCCACGTGCACGTGCCGGAAGGCGCGACGCCCAAGGATGGACCCTCGGCCGGTATCGCGATGGCAACCGCCATTGTGTCGGTGATCACCGGAATTCCGGTGCGCCGCGACATCGCCATGACCGGCGAAGTCACGCTGCGGGGCAGGGTACTGCCCATCGGCGGCCTCAAGGAGAAGCTCCTGGCGGCTCTGCGCGGCGGCATCAAGAAGGTGCTGATCCCCGAGGAGAATGCCAAGGATCTGGCTGACATTCCGGCCAGCGTGAAGAACGGTCTGGAAATCGTGCCGGTCTCCATGATGGATCAGGTCCTCCAGCATGCTCTCGTGCGCGTGCCGGAGCGGATCGAATGGGATGAGGCGGCTGAACTCAAGGCCCACAAGCCGGGTGTCGAAGACGACTCGGCCGGGGTGATTGCCCACTGACTTTCGGCGATTTACGTAACGACAGAAGCCTCCGGACCTCGGTCCGGAGGCTTCTTTTTTGCGGAAGACTGCAAAAAATCGGCTGTTTTCAGCCACTTCGGGGCTTGCTTACGGACAAGCTTTGCGCCAAACGAGTGTCCCTGAAACGGTGGACCATTTCTTTTGCGACCGCCGTGATCACTGGAGGATATGACTATGAATAAAGGCGAGCTCGTTGCGGCCGTCGCCGACAAGGTAGGCCTTTCGCGCGGCCAGGCTGGTGACGCGATCGACGCCGCCATCGAGGCGATCACCGGCGCCCTGAAGCAGGGCGATGAGGTCAAGATCGTCGGGTTCGGCACGTTCGTCGTGACAAACCGCGCTGCAGGCGAGGCGCGCAACCCGCGCACCGGCGAGAAGGTCAAGGTTGCCGCTTCCAAGACCCCGAAGTTCCGCGCAGGCGCGGGCCTGAAGGATGCCGTCAACGCGAAGTAATCGCTTTTTGAGCGGTGTTCGCTTGCGAAAGAAGGCCGACAATGCTTGCGTTGTCGGCCTTCTCTTTTTATGTCAGGCCGGTCGGGCGGTTAGCTCAGTTGGTAGAGCTTCGGTTTTACACACCGCAGGTCGGGGGTTCGAGTCCCTCACCGCCCACCATCTCCCGTCCAGCGGATATCCTTCCTTGGCCCGCGCTTTCAGGGCGAGCGTCCATCCTCTTCTTCCGTGAGCCTGTCGAGAACCTTCTCGGGCGCAACGTGCCGTTCCAGTTCGCGAAGGGTCGGGTCCCGAGCTTCGCTGATGCCGAGGTGTTCGGCGATCGCCCGGGTCAGCGTCAGCAGCCGCGTGATCTCGTGCTCGGAGAGCAGATTTGTCTGGAGGTCGAGTTGCGAGCGCCGGTCCGCCTCGGCGGCGGCACGATTCTGGCTGATGAGCACGAAGGTGGAGAGGAAGATCGCCTCGACGGATGCGAAAGTCGCGAGGATCACGAATGTCGGATCGAAGGCGGGAACGCCCGGGATCAGGCCGAGATTGGCCGCAACCCAACCCGCCACCAGGATCAGGTGCACATAGACGAACGCCATGCTGCCGGTAAAGCGGGTGATCGTTTCCGCGATACGCTCCTGCAGCCCAGCCTTCCGTTCCTCCTCATGGCGCTTATCGCGCAGGGCGTCGATGTTGCGTTCGAGAACAGAGGCCAGGACGTTCGGCTCCGTGGGGGGAGCGCTTGGGCTGTCCCGATGTGGTGGGGCTGTCCTGTAGTCAGGCCTGATATCCGTCACTTCGCCATCCTTCGCTCCCGCGGCTCGATAAGAACGGCCACCGGTCGGAAGAAGTTCAGGCTTCCGCGGGCCCATGATCACGGAGCGGTGCGGGTGGGTTGGAACGCCGCACCCCAGCCGGTGCAACATTTGGACTTAGTTGAAGTTTGAATGCATCCCTCCAAGGAAGGCTCCTGAGACTTGAACCCGCTCCGGCCAATGCTGGAGCGGGCTTTTTCTTGCAGGTTCCCCCGGCGAACGGCGACGTCTATCGCATCGCCTTCTGCATGTCTTCGAGCAGGGCGATGTGCTCGCGAATCTGTCCGCGGGCCAGCTTGGCGACGTTCATATGCTCGCGATTCTGAGGGTTCGATTGGAGGTAGCGCTCCTGAACCTGAAGCAGGTCGCGATGGCCTTGAAGCTGAGCCTGCAGGTACATCTTGTCGAACTCGGCCCCCGCCTGCTGGTTCTGCATCTTCTGCATCATGTCCCCGGCCGATGCATCCATCTGCATGGGAGGCATGGCCGTGGTGGATTGGCCGCCTGCCGATCCCGTCGCTGCGGTCGCGGCCGGTTCCATCATCGAGCGAAGCACCTCCGAGAGCGTGGTCTGCTCCTGGATCTCGAAATTGGCAAAGCGCTTGAGATCTTCATTGCGGACCTTGTTCATGGCGACTCGGCTCGATTCCAGAGCCACCATGCCGAGCTGCATGGTCTGCTGCATGTGCTGCATGTCGGCTTGGCTCATCTGGCCGCCCGACTGGTTCATGGGCATGGATCCGGAAGAGCCTGAAGGCATCGACGACGAGGAGCCGCTGGTCTGGGCCAGGGCTGGGGCGACAACGAGCGCGGCGGCAAGGCCGCCGAGAAGGGTACGACGATCCATCTTTAACTCCTGCTGAAGGTCCCGGCTCGGCCGCGACACGCTGGAGAAGCGCTCGACTCTGGGCCGCCGTTAGAGGCCGAACGCGAGCGATGCTGCTTTGTTTCAGCTGCGCCTTAACGAACGAGGGAAGAAGAACCCGCCTTGGTCCAGACAGCAGAAAGCCGGCCGCGAGGCCGGCTCGATCAAGCTTGAAGGTTCGAGAAAGTAATGGTCGGAGCGAGAGGATTTGAACCTCCGACCCCTAGTCCCCCAGACTAGTGCGCTAACCGGGCTGCGCTACGCTCCGACTGCCGAAAGGCTTGGTTCCTCTAACTTTTAACGCCGGCTCGCGCAACCCCTGAAATGGAGCGCGGCGTGGAAAGTCGATTTCGCCGAGCGTCCGGCCGCGCTTCGGAGCTCCACCAAGCGGGAGCCGACGGCCGCATCAGATTAACACCCGGGACGGGTCCAGGCTTCGACAGCCTGCCGCAAACCGTCGGGCAGGTCCGTGACGCTTTCGCCGTCCGGCGCCCCGGACGACGCGAGCTCGGACAGGAGCGCCCGGTATTTCTCGGTCTTTTCCTGGGCCGCGTCGAACCCGTCCGCAGACGCATCGTCCGGCAGGCCCGAGAACAGGCAAAGGAGTGCGAGGATGGCGCGCATGGTTCGACTCCGTTCGGGTGTCGTAAGGGAAGCACGGCCAAGGTGGCATTTTCACGATGAAAGAGGTGTGCGCGAAAACACGTCTGCCGCGAACCCCGATTGCGAAGGAGGCAAAAGGTTAACCATCCGCGCGAAGAAGAGTAGGTGGCCATCGCGAGCCGGGATACACATTCCCGTGAGAGCGTCCCACGGTGCCCCCAGTGCCACGGCGCTCTCGGCGGCCGCCTTCACCGCGGCTGCTTCACTCCGTGTCTCTGCACACCCCCGCCCTTGCGCGGGGTTTTTTATCGGTGGCTTCAGAAGGGACCTCGCTTCGCGAGCGCCTCGAAGCCGTTTCTCAGCTGCAGCACCCGGTCTTCGTACGCTTTGCTCAGGCAGGACCGGTCCTCGCCACAGGCTTCCCGCCGCTTGAGCCAGGCCGCCTGCGCGTCTTCCATATCACCGCGCGCACCCATACCAAGAAGCGGCTTGAGCTGCGTGTAGAGCACGGCCATCTCGACATCCTGATCGTTCAGCCCCCTGTCGGCGCAGATCGCCTTCTCGTCGGGCGTTCGAGCCTTGGCGCAATCGAAGCTGGCGGCTTGGGCCGCCTGCGAAGCGGCGGCCATCCAGAGGCCGGCGATTAGGACGACGCTGAACGCTCTGGCTTGCATGGAACCTATCCTCGAAGAACTCAATCTTCGGGAGGAACGGTTCCCGCCGCACGAGGCTCCATGGAGAGGCCGGACTTTTCGGCTTTGGCTAATGGAAGGTTAAAGGGACTGCTCACCGGCGGATGGCTGAAGCATCTCCCGACAGGGCAAGGCGCAGACCGAGACCGATCATGACGAGACCGGCGCATCGCTCCTGCCAGGCGATCAGGCCCGGCCGTCGCGACAGCCACTCGCCGATCGTTCCTGTTCCGACCGCGACCGCTCCCAGGACAAAGAACCCTGAGACTTTCTGCACGCCGCCCAGGAACAGCAGCTGCGCCGTGACCGGCCAATCCCTGCCGGGGTCGACGAATTGGGGGAGGAAGGCCAGCATGAACACCATGGCCTTCGGGTTGGTCAGATTGTTGATCATGCCTTGGCGCAGGGCTGTGAGATCCGACACGGGCTTCGGAGCCGTGCGGACAAGGCGGTGCGGTCCGAACGAGGCGATCAGAAGCTTGGCGCCGAGCCACACGAGGTAGGCCGCGCCGGCCCATCGAAGAAGCTCGAAGGCGAGGGGCGAGGCCTGGATCAGGGAGGTGACGCCCAGAGCCAGGAGCGGCAGCTGAACGAGACCGGCGAGCAGGGTCATGCCGATGGCGGTCAGAACGGCAATGCGCCGACCCTGTCCGACTCCACGGCTCAGGAGAAGAACCATGTCGGGGCCCGGTGCCAGCTGCAGGGCCAGCACAGCGGCATAGAACGTGAGAAAGGTCGACAGATCCGGCATGTCCTGGTCTCTTCAGGGCCCTCGCGAGGCCATCCTACAGGGACTGCCGGCGCCACGCATCCAGATCGTCCAGGGACAAGTTGGAGCCGCAGAGCACGAGCCCGACGACGCTGTCGCCCGGCAGGGACGGAACGACCGTCTCGGCGGCGGTCAGGACGCAGGCCGCGGCAGGCTCGCAGAGCAGCTTCTCCGTCTGGAGCAGCCAGCTCACATCGGCGATGACCGGTGGATCCTCGACAAGCAGGATCTCCTGCAGAAAGAGCCTGGCGGCCGCCATGGTCCGGTGGGTGGCGAAGGGTGCGGCGAGGGTCCGGGAGATTGAGGTCGGGCGGATCGTCACCGGCTGATCGGCCTTGAGGGCCTCGGTCATGGTCGGTGCGCCAGTCGGCTCGACGCCGTAGACGGTCAGCGACGGCCGCTTGGCTTTCAGGGCGGCTGCCACGCCGGACATGAAGCCACCGCCACCGATCGACACGAACACATGGGTGAGATCGGGTATGTCGTCGAGAAACTCGAGGCCCAGGGTGCCGTGGCCCGCGATGATGGCGGGATCGTCGTAGGGATGGACGAAGAGACGGCCCTGGCGCTGGTAGTCCTCCGCCTTGGCGAAGGCTTCGGCGGCATCCTCGCAGAGCTCCACGCGGGCGCCGAACTTGATGGTAAGATCGATGTTGAAACGGGCCGCCGTCTTGGGCATCAGGACGAGCGCGTCGAGCCCGAGCGTTCCGGCGACTCTCGCCACTGCAATGGCGTGGTTGCCGCCGGACACGGTCACGAGACCGCGCCGGCGCTCGTCCTCGCTCAGGGTGAGCACCTTGTTGAAGACACCTCGGACCTTGAACGAGCCGGCAAGCTGCAGCGCTTCCATCTTCACCGCGCTGCGCCGCCTGAGCCGGGCCGATATGTCGGCACTCTCGTAGGCAGGAGTGCGCCTGACGCGTCCGGCGATGCGATCGCGGGCAGCTTCGATGTCGGAGAGCGTCACGTCAAAGGTGATCATGAGGTGTCCGTCGGCGGCATGGGGGATGGGACAGCCCGTGAGGGCATCATGCGCGCCGCGATCATGCGAGCGACGTCTTCGCTTCGTCAACGGGCATCAATCGAAATTCCCGCTAATAAAAACCGGCTTGACCGTTGGCTCGCTCGGATCGGATGCTCACGTTCAACCCACGGAGCCCTATACGATGCCTATGTCACCCCGCGAGATGCTCGCGCGTCTGATTGCCTTTCCGAGCGTTTCCACCAGCAGCAATCTCGACATCATTCACTTCTGCCGGGACTGGCTGAACAGCCACGGGGTCGAGAGTCATCTCGTCATGAGCCCGGAGGGTGACAAGGCCAACCTCTACGCCACAATCGGCCCCCGGGTGGAAGGCGGGATCGTCCTGTCGGGCCATACGGATGTCGTGCCGGTCGAGGGCCAGAACTGGTCCACGGATCCCTGGACGCTCACGGAGAAGAACGGTCGTCTTTACGGTCGTGGCGCAACCGACATGAAAGGCTTCGATGCGCTCGTTTTGGCGCTCGTGCCCGACATGGTGCACGCGCCTCTCAAGCGCCCCATCCACATCGCGTTGTCCTACGACGAGGAGATTGCCTGCCGCGGTGCGCCCTCGATGGTGCACGCGATGGCAGGGTCCATCCCGGCGCCGTCCGCAGTGATTGTCGGCGAGCCGACGCGCCATGCGGTGGTAACGGGACATAAGGCGTCCGTGCAGCTGCGAACCCACGTCACGGGTTATGCCGTGCATTCGAGCCGCATCGACCAGGGTGTCAGCGCGGTCATGAACGCCGCTCGCCTGATCGCATGGCACGAGGACGTGATGGAGGAGAACCGCCGGAGGGTCGATCCGGACAATCCGTTCGAGCCGCCCTACACCACGCTGCATTGCGGCATGATGGTCGGCGGCAACGCCGCCAATGTGGTGTCGTCCTCGGCCTGGTTCTTCAGCGACATCCGGGCGATCCCGACGGAGAGCCCGATGGATTATCTGGCCCGCTACGAGGCCTATATCCGCGACCGGATCGAGCCTCGCATGAAGGCCGTCGCCCCGGAGACGGGAGTGGCTGTCGAACTCGTCGCCGAGGTGCCGGGCCTCCGGCCGGAGGCCGATGGTGCGGCGGAGCGTCTGATGCGCCGGCTGACCGGCGACAACGGCACACATGTCGTGTCCTACGGCACGGAGGCGGGGCTGTTCCAGCGGGTCGGCTGGTCGACAGTGGTCTGCGGCCCCGGCGACATCGCCCAGGCCCACCAGCCGGACGAGTATATCGAGGTCAGTGAACTCCAGGCCGGGGAGGCGATCCTGCGCCGCCTGATCGGGGATCTCTGTGCCTAAATGCTGAGCAGGACGGTCCAAGTCGGGGCTAGACCACCAGCCACTTTCCTGCCTAAGTTCATTCCCTAGCGGAAGGTGCGACCAGAAATGTCGAGCTTCCGACAAGTAGAACACCGCGCAAAGACGCGGGCCTACAGAGGAGAAGGACAGACAATGAGGATCCGTTCGAAGTTTCTCGTCGCGGCCGCGGCGACCTTCATGGCCGGCGTAGCTTTTCCGGCCATGGCCGTGACTTTGCGCTATGCCAACCAGGGCGACCTGAAGTCGCTCGACCCGTATACCCTGAACGAGACCACCACCATCGCGCATCACGGCCACGTCTATGAAGGTCTGACGAAGCGCGGCAAGGACCTTGCGATCGAGCCGGCATTGGCGGAGCGCTGGGAGATCAGCGAGGACGGTCTGACCTGGCGGCTCTTCCTGCGCAAGAACGTGAAGTTTCACAATGGCAATTCCTTCAATGCCGACGACGTGATCTTCTCCGCCAACCGGGTCCGCGCGCAGGGCTCGAACTTCCAGACCCGGGTTCCCAGCGGCTCGGAATGGGTGAAGGTTGACGAGTACACGGTCGACGTGAAGCTCAAATCCCCGAACCCGATCATGAATGCCCAGTGGGATACCTGGTACATCATGGACAAGGAGTGGTCGGAGGCGAACAACAGCGTTGCGCCCACGCCGGCCGCCGCGACGACGCCGAGCTTCGCGTCCCTGAACGCCAACGGCACCGGGCCGTTCAAGATCGAAAGCCACCAGCCCGGCGTGAAGACCGTCTTCAAGGTCAACAAGGATTGGTGGGGCAAGGTCGAGCACAACATCGACGAGATCGTCTTTACGCCGATTGCATCCGACGCCACGCGCGTCGCCGCGCTGCTCTCGGGCGAAGTGGACGTGATCGAGCCGGTTCCGCTGCAGGACGTCCAGCGCGTCAACGGCACGGCCAACGCCAAGGTGCTGGCCGGTCCGGAGCTTCGGACGATCTTCCTGGGTTTCGATCAGACCCGCGACGAGCTCCTGTTCTCGAACGTGAAGGGCAAGAACCCGTTCAAGGACAAGCGGGTGCGCGAGGCCTTCTACAAGGCCATCGACATCGAGACGATCAAGTCCCGGGTCATGCGCGGAATGTCCACCCCATCGGCGCTGATGATTGCCCCGCAGCTGTTCACGTCCTCGGCCGACTTCGTTCGTCCGAAGTATGACCTCGAAGGCGCCAAGAAGCTTCTCGCCGATGCCGGTTACCCGAACGGCTTCGAGGTCGGGATGGACTGCCCGAACGACCGCTATGTGAACGACGAGGCGATTTGCCAGGCTGTGGTCAGCATGCTGGCCCGTGCCGGCGTCAAGGTGAACCTGATGGCGCAACCGAAGGCGCAGTACTTCGGCAAGGTGCTGAAGTCGGGCAACTACAACACCTCGTTCTACCTGCTCGGCTGGACCCCTGGCACCTTCGACAGCCATAACGTCCTGTTCGACATCGAAGGCTGCAGGAACGACCCCCAGTCATCGCGCGGCGAGTCGAATCTCGGCAATTTCTGCAACAAGCAGCATGACGAGCTGACCGACAAGATCCTGGTCGAGAGCAACAAGGAGAAGCGCGACCAGCTGATCAAGCAGGCATTCCAGATCACCTTCGACGAATATGGCTATATCCCGCTGCACCAGCAGGCCCTCGCCTGGGGCGTTTCGAACAAGGTGACGCTGCCTCAGCGGGCTGACAACCAGGTGCTGCTCTACTGGGCGCAGAAGAAGGAATAGTCGGCATCTGATCGCTTGTCCCGGACGGCCGATCGCCGTCCGGGATATTTCTTTCGAGGGTCTCGGGCAGAAGGTTTATCCGGGACGCAGCGATCAAGAGATTGTGCATGTTCGCTTTCATCATCCGGCGCGCCCTCCAGGCCATCGGCGTTCTTCTGGCCGTCGGGATCATTTCGTTCGCGATGTTCCGCTTTGCCGGCGATCCGGTGAACCAGATCGTCTCCCTGGATACGCCCGCCGCCGAGCGGGAGCAGGTTCGCCGCTCCCTTGGACTCGACGATCCGGTGCCCGTGCAGTTCCTGCGTTACCTGACCAGCGCGGCGCAGGGCAATTTCGGCGTGTCCTATCAGTTCCGCCAGCCCGTATCGGATCTCCTGGCCGAGCGCATGCCGGCGACGCTCGAACTCGCATTCTGTGCGACCGTCTTCGCCACAGGTTTCGGCGTGCTCATGGGCGTCTATTCGGGGTTGAAGCGGGACAGCTTCCTGGCCAAGGTGTTCCAGACCGTATCGCTCGTCGGCATCTCGCTTCCGACCTTCCTGATCGGCATTCTGCTGATTTACCTTTTCTCCGTCACGCTCGGCTGGCTGCCGTCCTATGGCCGTGGCGACACCGTGCGTCTCGGCTGGTGGACGACCGGCCTCCTCACCGTGTCGGGCCTCAAGGCGCTCATCATGCCCTCCATTACGCTCGGTCTGTTCCAGATGACCCTGATCATGCGCATCGTCCGGGCCGAGATGCTGGAGGTGCTGCGCACCGACTACATCAAGTTCGCCAGGGCGAGGGGGCTCACCACCCGGGCCATCCATTTCGGGCATGCGCTCAAGAATACGCTCGTGCCGGTCATCACCATCGTCGGGCTGCAGTTCGGCTCGGTGATCGCCTTCGCGATCATCACCGAGACCGTGTTCCAGTGGCCGGGCATGGGTCTCCTGTTCGTCCAGGCCGTGCAGAACGTCGATATCCCGATCATGGCAGCCTATCTCATGCTGGTGGCGCTCATCTTCGTGGCGATCAACCTCGCCGTCGACATCCTCTACACCATCGTCGATCCTCGCCTGAGGACGACGATCCGGCAGCCGGCCTGAGGAGGCAGACATGGCAGACGCAATACAGGCCGCGCCCGCGCCTCACTCCCAGCCCACAACCTGGGCCGGCCGCTTCTTCGACAGTGACGTCTGGGCGAGCTTCAAGCGCTCGAAGCTGACGATGGCCGCGGCTTGCCTCACACTCCTTTTTGTTGTGGCAGCCCTGCTTGCCGGGCTCGTCGCACCGCAGGATCCCTTCGACCCGGCACAGCTCGACCTGCTGAACAGCCGATTGCCGCCGCTCTGGGATGCGGAAGGGCAGGCGCCATTCCTGCTCGGCACGGACGAGCAGGGCCGCGACATCTTCTCGGCCATCCTCTACGGCCTGCGGATTTCGCTCGCGGTCGGCTTTCTCGGGGTTGCCTTCTCGGCCACGCTCGGGATCGCTCTCGGCCTCATCGCCGGCTATGTGGGCGGCACGACCGATGCGGTCATTATGCGCATCGCCGACGTGCAGCTGACCTTCCCGGCGATCCTGATCGCGCTCCTCGTCGACGGCGTGGTGAAGTCGGTCCTCGGAGGCCAGCTCGACGGCATCACGACGCTCTCCGTGCTGGTCTTCTCCATCGGCTTGAGCTTCTGGGTGCAATATGCCCGCACGGTGCGCGGCTCCGTGATGGTCGAGAAGAACAAGGACTACATCGCCGCCGCCCGGCTCATCGGTCTGCCTGCGCCGGTCATCATGTTCCGGCATGTCCTGCCCAACGTGCTTGGCCCGGTGCTCGTCATCGCCACCATCAACCTGGCGCTCGCCATCATCACGGAGGCCACCCTGTCCTTCCTCGGCACCGGCATGCCGGAAACCATGCCGTCGCTCGGCACACTGATCCGCATCGGAAACAACTACCTGTTCTCCGGCGAGTGGTGGATCATTGCGTTCCCCGGCATCTCACTCGCGCTCCTCGTCCTCGCCATCAACCTTCTGGGTGATTGGCTGCGCGATGCGCTCAATCCCAAGCTGCGATGAGAGAGGGAGCATCCATGGCCCAACCCGTCCTCTCCGTCCGTGACCTGCGGGTCGAGTTCGTCACCCGGCGCGGCATTCTGAAGGCCATCGACGGCATCTCGTTCGACATCGGCAAGGGCGAGGTTCTCGGCGTCGTCGGTGAATCCGGCGCCGGCAAGTCGGTGACGGGTTCCGCCGTCGTCGGCCTCATCGATCCCCCGGGACGGATTGCCGGCGGCGAAATCCTTCTCTCCGGGATGCGCATCGACAATCTGCCGCCGGAGGAGATGCGCCGGGTGCGCGGCAAGCGCATCGGCATGATCTTCCAGGATCCGCTGACAAGCCTCAATCCGCTGTACCGGGTCAGCGAGCAACTGATCGAGACCATCCGTACGCATACGAACCTGTCCGCCTCGGCGGCCAGGAAGCGTGCCATTGATCTCCTGGCTGAAGTCGGTATTCCGGCGCCCGACCGTCGGATCGACAGCTATCCGCACGAGTTCTCGGGCGGCATGCGACAGCGCGTGGTGATCGCCCTCGCCCTGTGCGCCGAGCCCGAGCTCATCATCGCGGACGAGCCGACGACCGCTCTCGACGTGTCCGTTCAGGCGCAGATCATCGCGCTTTTGAAGCGCCTCGGACGCGAGCATGGCACGGCCATCATGCTGGTCACTCACGACATGGGCGTGATCGCCGAAACGGCCGATCGGGTCGCCGTCATGTATGCGGGCCGCATCGCGGAGATCGGACCGGTGCGCGAGGTGGTGCAGAACCCGCTTCACCCCTACGCCAAGGGCCTGATGGGCGCGATCCCATCCCTCGAGACCGACGCGGAGCGCCTCGTTCAAATCCCAGGCTCCATGCCGCGGCTATCGGCCATTCCCCCTGGCTGTGCGTTCAATCCGCGCTGCCCGTTCGTGTTCGACCGCTGCCGGGTCGAGCGGCCGGAGCCCATTCAGCACAGCGAGCATCGCGTGGCCTGCCATCTCTACGATCAATCTTCCGTCCGGTCGGAGGCCGTCGCGTGACCGAGAACCCTTACGTCGACGTCAAAGATCTGCGCCGCTTGTTCGACGTCTCAAAGCCCTGGCTCAACCGGGTGCTCGAGGGGGGCGAGAAGCAGTACCTCAAAGCGGTCGACGGCGTTTCCTTCGATATCGCGAAAGGCGAGACCTTCGCCCTCGTCGGAGAATCAGGTTCGGGCAAGTCGACGGTGGCCCGGATGGTCGTGGGACTTCTGCCGCCGACGAGCGGGACGGTGGCGATCGACGGCGTCTCGATGACGTCGGCGGCTGCGTCCGCCGAGCGCCAGCGCCTGCGGCGGCGCATCCAGATGATCTTCCAGGATCCCTATGCCAGCCTCAATCCGCGCTGGCAGGTCGACCGCATCGTGGCCGAGCCGATCAGGGCTTTCCGGTTGATCGAGACCGAGCGAGACATCGCCAATCGGGTCGGCGAGCTTCTCTCCCTTGTCGGTCTCCATCCGGCGGACGGCGGGAAGTACCCGCACGAGTTCTCGGGCGGACAGCGCCAGCGCATCGCCATCGCCCGTGCGCTCGCATCCAATGCGGAGTTCATCGTCTGCGACGAGCCGACCTCCGCGCTCGACGTCTCGGTGCAGGCGCAGATCCTGAATCTCATGCGCGACCTGCAGGATCGGCTAGGGCTGACCTATCTGTTCATCAGCCACAACCTCGCCGTGGTGCGCCATATGGCGAGCCGCATCGGCGTGATGTATCTCGGCCGCATCGTCGAGATCTCCAACGGGCGCGAACTCTTCGCACACCCGAAGCACCCTTACACCCGCATGCTCCTCGACGCGGTTCCGGATGTGGGCATGACGGGCCGGCAACGCATTCCCGTGCGCGGCGAAATCCCCAACCCGATCAATCCGCCCTCGGGCTGCACCTTCAACCCGCGCTGTCCCTTCGCCAATGATCGTTGCCGGGCCGAGATTCCGCCGCTCCTGGGTGGCGTGGCCTGCCACGCCATTCATGAGGGACGTCTAGCCGTGGACGCGGCGGCCTGACGGGTACTGCCGCTCCATCTGCAAACTAGTTGACTCAGTCAACGATGTGCCTGACTCTGTGCGCCAGGGAGCCAGCCATGTCGCACATTCCGAAACTGCCAACCGACGAGCAAATCGAGCGGGTCCGGAGCTTCAACCGGTTCTACACACGCCATATCGGCCTTCTAAACGAGGGATTGCTCGAGAGTGCGTTTTCTCTGACCGAAGCGCGGGTGCTTTACGAGCTTGCCCATCGCGGTCCCGTGACAGCGGCGGATTTGGGCCGTGAGCTCGGTCTCGACGCCGGGTATCTCAGCCGCCTCCTGAAAAGGTTCGGAGCCCAAGGGTTGACCCAACGTAATCCGTCGAAAGATGACGGACGTCAGTTCCTCCTGTCGCTCACCGACAAAGGCTTTGCGGCTTTCACGCCCCTGAACCAAGCCTCGGCGGCTCAGGTCGCCACGATGCTGTCGGGCCTATCGGTGGGCGAGCGGGAGCGGCTCACGCAGGCGATGACCACCGTCGAGCATCTGGTCGGCGATGGCCCCCGGCCCGATCGGCCATACGTCCTGCGTTCCCACCAGCCCGGCGACATCGGCTGGATCGCCCACCGGCAGGGGATTTTGTATGCTCAGGAATATGGTTGGGACCAGACGTTCGAGGCCCTGGTGGCGGAGATCGCCGCCGGCTTCGTCAGGAACTTTGACCCGCAATGGGAGCGCTGCTGGATCGCGGAACGGGGAGGCGAGATCATCGGGAGCGTCTTCCTGGTGCGGTCTTCGGACGAGGTCGCCAAGCTCCGGCTTCTTTATGTGGAGCCGTGCGCCAGAGGTCTCGGTCTCGGGCGCCGGCTGACGGAAGAATGCATCGCCTTCGCCAGGGACCGGGGCTACAGGACCTTGACGCTCTGGACCAACGACGTGCTCGTGGCGGCTCGCCGCATCTACCAGGCGAAGGGCTTTCGCCTGGTGAAGGAAGAGCCGCATCACTCCTTCGGAAAGGATCTGGTCGGGCAGACCTGGGATCTCGATCTGTGAGGGGTCGGGACGGGCTCGCCCTGACGGCTGCAGCGGCGACGGGTGTCCAGGTGGGCGCCGCCCTGGTGGCCACGCGCTTCGTGGTGCATGACATCGGTCCGGCATCGCTGGCCTTCCTGCGCTATGCCATTGCGGTTCTCTGCCTTGCGCCACCCTTCTGGATGAGTGCACGGGTGCGGTTTGTCCCACGAGACCTCATGGCCGTGATGGCCCTCGGGGTCGTGCAGTTCGGCCTTCTCATCGTCCTTCTGAATCTCGGCCTCCAGTTCATCTCTTCCACCCGCGCGGCGCTCCTCTTCTCGACCTTTCCGCTCATGACGATGTTCATCGCGGCAAGTCTCGGGCGCGAGCCGCTGAGCCGGATGAAGGTTGTGGGAGTCGCCCTGACGATCGTCGGTGTGGCGGCGGCTCTGGGCGAGCGGCTGATGACGCGGAGCGCAACAGGCGAATGGCTGGGAGCCCTTCTCGTGCTGGCTGCCGCACTCTGCGGTGCCGTATGTTCGGTGCTCTACCGACCTTATCTTGTCCGCTACCCAACCCTGCCGGTCGGCACTTGGGCCATGCTTGCTTCGGTCCTGTTCCTGGCCGTTCCCGCGGGCCTTGAGGGGCTCTTCACGGACCTGCCGCCGCTCAACCGAGCAGGCTGGCTGGCAGTCTTGTTCATCGGCCTGTCGAGTGGGATCGGTTATGTTCTCTGGCTCTGGGCCCTAAAGCACTCCACACCGACCCGGGTCACGGTGTTCCTCTCGTTGAGTCCGGTTACGGCGGCTCTGCTCGGCGTATCATTTCTAGAGGAGCCCTTCACGGCCGGTGTGCTGATCGGCCTCGCGGGCGTCGTCGCCGGGCTCTGGCTCGCCACCAGAACGGAGCCGGCGCGCGAGGAGACGTGACACGCACTGCCGTCTGCCACAAGACCGTCAGCCCGCGAAAGTGATGAACATTCAATTGGAAGTTTGGAACAATTGTAGTCTACGTCGACAGACCGCTGGATTGTCCGCGAGTAGAGCGACTACGAGTTCGAGAGATCTGCACATTCGATGTCGTGAAAATCATAAGCTTTGCTTTTACCGGCGCGACAATCACAACTCTGTGTGAAGAAATTACGTTGGGAAACGATCCGTGCCGACGGCGTTTAGCCTCTGTCATATGTGGCGATCGCCATGTTCAACGAAAGCACAGGAGGCATTGATGAAGAAGCTTGCGATCTTCGCCGGCGCTGGATTCATGGTACTTGGCGGCATGGGTGCCGCTTTGGCGCAGTCGTCGCCGGCGATTTCCGGAACGCCCGGTTCTCTGTTTCCGGATGCGGCACCTCATGAGATCCGCTGGATCAACGGCGTTCCCTGCCGGACCATTCTCGATCCCAACACGCGCGACACCCGCATCCCGGTTGCCTGTGCCGGTCAGGTCAGCGGCGTCGTAGCGCCCATGCCCGGCGACGTCGTCTCGACCGGAAGCATCGTTCCTGCTCCCGTCGGTCCCATGATGGGTGCTCCCGAGCCTGTCGGCGCAGCCGATCCCTATGCCGCCCCGCACGAGATCCGCTACATCAACGGCGTGCCGTGCCGCACGGTCCTCGATCCGAACACCCGTGATACGCGTATTCCGATCGCCTGCGGTCAGTAAGCGGGTCTCTCCCATAAAAAGCGCGGGTCGTCCGGCCCGCGCTTTTTTGTTGGAACGAGGCACGGGAAAGCCCCGCGGCACGCACCGGGTCTCGGGGCTTTGCCTGTGGGGTGAAATCGCGCCCTATTCTGCCGCCTGCCGGAGGGGGAGGAAGCCGATGGATTGCCGCTGCGGTCCCTCCTGTTTCAGGGTTCGGACCATGTCCTCGTATTCCCGCTCCATCTCGGGCGTGACGGAGGGACGGGTTTCGCGAAGAGCCTGCTCGAAATGCGCCATGGTCACATGCTCGGCCTGCAGCGATTCCCTGAGGGCGAGGAGACCGGCCCGGCGGGTGAGATCCTCAAGATCCGCGCCGGTGAACCGAGCGGTCCGCTCCGCGATCAGATCGAGATCCACGTCCGGTCCGAGAGGCATGTCCTTGGTGTGGATGCCGAGGATGTGCCGGCGGCCCTGCGCGTCGGGAACGGGCACGTAGATCAACTCGTCGAAGCGTCCCGGCCGGAGCAGGGCAGGGTCGATGAGGTTGGGCCTGTTCGTCGCCGCCATGACGACGACACCCTGCAGTTCCTCGAGGCCATCCATCTCGGCCAGGATTGTGTTGACGACCCGTTCCGTCACCGCAGGCTCGCCGAGGCCGCCGCCGCGCACGGGGGCAAGCGAATCAATCTCGTCGATGAAGATCACCGTCGGGGCGACCTGCCGGGCGCGAGCGAACAAGCGGGAGACCTGCTGCTCGGACTCGCCGTACCATTTCGACAGGAGGTCGGACGATTTCGTCGCCACGAAATTCGCCTGAGCCTCGCGGGCGACCGCTTTCGCCAGGAGCGTCTTGCCGGTGCCGGGAGGTCCGAACAGCAGGAACCCTTTGGCCGGGCGAATACCCAGGCGCCGGAAGGATTCCGGGCTCTTGAGAGGCAGTTCCACGCCCTCCCGCAGACGGGTGCGTGCCTCCTCGACGCCGCCGATGTCGTCCCACGTCACGTTGGGCACTTGGATCATGATCTCGCGCAGGGCGGACGGCTGGACCCGTTTCATGGCGTTCATGAAATCCTGCCGGGTCACCTGCAGGCTCTCCAGCACATTCGACGGGATGCCGTCCCGGAGATTGATGCCGGGTAGGATGCGTCGCAGGGAATCCATGGCCGCCTCGCGGGAGAGGGCTGCGAGATCGGCGCCGACGAAGCCGTAGGTGGTGCGGGCGACCTCGTCGAGATTGACGTCAGGGGCCAGGGGCATGCCGCGCGTGTGGATCCCGAGGATCTCCCGGCGGCCCGGCTCGTCCGGAACGCCGATGACGATCTCCCGGTCGAAGCGGCCGGGACGGCGGAGGGCCTCGTCTATGGCTTCGCGGCGGTTCGTGGCGCCGATCACCACGATGTTCTGGCGCGGCTCCAGGCCGTCCATCAGCGTGAGCAGCTGGGCCACGATGCGCCGCTCGACCTCACCCGTCACCTCCTCGCGCTTGGGCGCGATACTGTCGATCTCGTCGATGAAGACGATCGCTGGTGCGTTCTGCTGCGCCTCCTGGAATACCTGCCGCAGGCGCTGTTCGGATTCGCCGTAGTGGCGCCCCATGATCTCGGGCCCGGCGATGTGGAAGAACTGTGCCTCCGTCTCGTTGGCCACGGCGCGGGCCAGTCGGGTTTTGCCCGTGCCAGGGGGGCCGTAGAGCAGAACCCCTTTCGGCGGATCGATCCCGAGCCGCTGGAAGAGCTCGGGATGGCGGAGGGGCAGCTCCACCATCTCACGCACCTGATCGACCGTGCTGCCGAGGCCGCCGATATCATCGTAGGTGACATCGGCCCGACGTGCTTCGCGCGGTTCCTCGAATTGCGGGCGCAGCTCGATCTCGGTCTCGGCCGTCACATGCACGATACCGCGTGGCTGGGTCGAGACCACGACGAGGCGGATTTCCTGAAGGCCATAAGCCGGAATGTTGAGAAGACCGCGCATCTCCTCGGGCATCCGGGAATCTGCCGAGCGCTGCGAATACACCGACGTGGAGATCACGTCGCCGGCGGTCAGAGGACGCTGGTAGAAGGTGCGCTTCAGGGCGTCGCCCGAGCCCTGCAGCCGCAGCCCCTTCTGGGCCGGAGCGAGAACGACGCGGGTTGCCGGGCGAACCTCGGCGCGCTTCACTTCCACGTGATCTCCGCTGCCAACACCGGCATTGACCCGCTGAAGACCGTCGAGACGAACGATGTTGAGGCCCTCGTCCTCAGGGTAAGGCGTCACGGCGATGGCCGTCGTATGGCGCTTGCCGATGATCTCGATAGCTTGGCCTTCCTGGATGCCGATTTCGCTCAGGGCCTGTCGGCTCATGCGTGCGATGCCACGGCCCGAGTCGTCCGGCCGGGCGTTCGCGACCTGAAGGCGTACACTCTGCCCATCCTCTGCCATTGCCGTCCTTCCCATCGTTCGAGCGCTGTTGATGCGATGGCAGGTGAGGGGAAAGCTTAGGCTCGCGCTTCCCGGGTGCCACGCGTTCGAGGCTTCGCAGGCTGCTGCAATCGACAAGCGACGAAACCGCAGGGCCAACGCAACATGCCCGGAAATGTTGCAGAAGGAGTCAGGAGGCCTGGCCTAGGACGAGATGCCGCCGGAGGGTGACCAGAGCCGTCGCAGCGAGGCTTCCATCTCATCCTCGCTGGAGCGCAACTCGACGAGATCAGTGCTCACGGGCATGAAGGGTGCGATGGTCGGAAGCTTCGTGGATCCTTCAGCGCCCTCCAACGGCGGATCGATGAGTTCCCAGCTGTCGAACAGGTCCATCGAGGAATGGCCGGGAAGGTTCGGTCCGAGATAGGGCACGATCTCGATCCAGGGTCTGCCATTGCCCCGCGGCGTGACTTTGGTGACCCGACCGAAGAAGCGCGTGAGAGGGCAGCGGACGAAATCGCCCGGCACGGGCATGCGGGTCTTCTCCAACTCGAGGGCCTCCTCGGCCTCCTGAAGCTCGGCTCGAAGCTTGGCGATACGCTCCACCAGTTCCGCAACGCGTTTGGTGCAGGGGCTGTCATGCGACTCGGCCATAGCCGACACCAGGGACAAGCTCCTGTCCAAACTGATCCCCATCACCGGAAATGTGCTCATGCCGGCTCTCCTCTTATGAACGATTTTGGAGTTTCGGCGCACGAGTGCAAGGCGCCCAGAAGACTGAGATGGAACTGAACCTCGGCGCATGAGGGTTATACTGAGAACGAGCTTGAGAATAGGAGACGGCATGGGTCTTCGAGGCCGCATGATGGGACGGCTTGCAAGCGTCATCGGGCTAACGGTGCTTGCCTCGGCCGCTGCGGCTCAGGATCTGGCGCCGCCGCTGCCGCCGCCTCGCCCGGCGCAGTCGGCCGAGCCGTTGCCGCCGCCAAGGCCGGCCGGACCGGCTGCGGCGGAGCCCGAACAGCGCGCCGAAAAGGTGCCGCGGAACGAGACACCGCTTCAGAAGGCCGATCTCGACGGCGTCTCGGACGACGGTTGCGTCCAGCGTCTGACGCAGCTTGGCCTGCGGTTTGAGAAGCGACCGCCCGTCAAGGAAAACACCTGTGCGATCGATGACCCGGTTCTTGTCTCGGCGCTTCCGGGCGGCATCACGGTCGTTCCGGCCTCGCTGATGAACTGCCCGGTGGCCGAGAGCATCTCACGCTGGATGAGCGAGGTGGTCGCGCCCGAAGCCGAACGTCGGTTCCAGAGCGCGCCGACGAAGCTTCTCATCGGCACCTCCTACCAATGCCGAGACCAGCGCAACGGGCAAAAGCTGAGCGAGCACGCCTTCGGCAACGGCCTTGATGTCATGGGGTTTGAGTTCGCCAAGCGGCCCGCCCTGACGATCGGCAGTCAAATGGAAGGTTCCTCGGAAGCGACATTCCAGGAGAATGTCCGAAAGGCCGCCTGCCCGATCTTCAATACGGTGCTTGGTCCGGGCTCGGATGCGGACCATGGCGACCACCTCCACCTCGATCTGCGCCAGCGCAAGGGCGACTATCGGATTTGCCAATAGGACGACTGGAACACGGGCGCAGCCAGGGCTTTGTCTGTCCACGGTAGTGCCAGTGGAGCTTGTCATGAAGATCGTTGCGTGTGTGGCTGTTGGAATCCTGGGACTTACGACATCCGTTCTGGCTGCCGATCAGAACCTGAACCTCGAAGCCGTCAACAAGGCTGAATGGACCCCGAAGGAGGGCAGGGGCAGGGAGGTCGATCCGGTTTTGGTCAAGGCGCAGGTCCTGCTCGATCGGGCTCGCTTCTCTCCGGGGGTGATTGATGGACACAACGGAGACAACCTCCAGAATGCCATCAAGGCTTTCGAAAAGGAGCGCGGCCTCAAACCGGACGGAACCATCGACGAGGAGGTCTGGGCCAAACTGAAGGAAGCCTCATCGGACCCGGTCGTGACCGAGTACACGATCCGGGACGAGGATGTGAAAGGACCCTTCGTGACCATCCCCGACAAGCTGGAAGATCAGGCCCGTCTCGACCGGCTCGGCTACTCCAGTCCGGAGGAGCTTCTGGCCGAAAGGTTTCACATGGATGCGGATCTGCTCAAGGCCATGAACCCGGGAAAATCCTTCGATAAGGCTGGCACGTCCATCACTGTGGCCAATGTCGAGGCAAAGTCCGGACCTGAGAAACCCGAAAAGGCCGGAAAGATCGAGATCATCAAGAAGGAACATGTCCTGCGTGTCCTGACCAAGGACGGCGCTCTGGTCGCGGTTTACCCGGCCTCGATCGGCAGTGAGGAGAAGCCTGCACCCAGCGGTTCGCACAAGGTGCGTGCCGTGGCGCCGAACCCGAACTACACCTACAACCCCGATTATGCCTTCAAGGGCGTAAAGGCGAAGGAGAAGTTCGAGATCAAACCCGGTCCGAACAACCCTGTGGGGAGCACCTGGATCGACCTCTCCGTCGAATCCTTCGGGATCCATGGGACGCCCGACCCGGAGAAGGTGGGCAAGTCCCATTCTCAGGGCTGCGTGAGGTTGACGAACTGGGACGTGGAGGAATTGTCGAAGATGGTCGAGAAGGGAACCCCGGTCGAGTTCATCGACTAGCGCCGCCCTCAGCCCCGGGCCTAGTCAGTCGTCGTTGGCGGAGTTCAGCTGATCGGGCCTTAGGCCCTCGTCGACCTCCTGGTCGTGCGCTTTGACGAGCCATTCCAGCTGCTCCTGAACGAAGTCGGGATCGCTGTGGAAACGCATGGCGCAGGCCACGAGAAAGATCGCCACCTCCGGCAGATCCTCGTCGCCCAGATCAGGAAGGACCAGCTCGAGATCCGTCATATTGCCCGAGGTCAGAATGGCGGCCTCATTGGGAGGAACGACGGTGCCGACGCTGTCAGTGTCTTGAGCCATTGAGAGAACCTTAAGCCTTTCGTCTGGCGGGAATGCAGGGGCCGGTAACATGTTGTGCCGCCGCGTTGGCGGTCTTCCCCTACGGTCGATTCCGCCTTGTTCTAAGGCGCGAGGCGGCCGGGTAAAGGCTCAGCGGCCTATCTCGGACAAGATGCGCACGAAAAAGCCCTGCCGCAGGGGTGCGGCAGGGCCGTGATATGGCGGAGCCGCCAAGACCGCTAATAGGTGCAGACGTAGCGCATCCCGTTCGTCGCCAGAAACGTCCCGGTCGCCGGATCGTAGGAACGGTACTTGCGGGCGCAATAGGCGGCGAGCTGCGGATCCACCGTGCCTGGAGGCGGAGGGGCAGCAGGCTGCGCCTGGGCCTGGTTGGCGATGGCGCCGGCGATCAGCGCGCCAGCTGCGAGTCCCGCAACACCAGCGGCAACTGCCGCGCCGTTGTCGCGCCGATAATAGTACCGGTCACGGTAGTAATAGGGGCGGTAGCCGCGACGGTAATACTGGGCGTAGCTCTCATTCGGGTACGACCGATCGACCTGGGGCAGGGTTCGGTTCGGAAGAGGGCTGGCGCTCGCGGGCAAGGCCGACACCAGCATTGCAGCGCCAACGAGGGCCAGGATGGGTTTGCGCATCGTGTTTCTCCACATGTGCGAAAAACGCCGGCAGAGGACCTGCTGACAGTCGGGCGCAAATATAGCGCTACCTGCCAAGCTCGCACAATCCCGTTCCTGCTGATGTTCGCAAGCTGATTGCTACAGGAGTATATGTAGTTTTCGATGAATCGTGAGATGAGGCAGGAAAGTTGCCGACGAAGTATAATCGGGCATTCGGCGGAAATCGCGACAATCGTGTACTCCCGGAATGCAACATTGACGGAATTCGAATATCATGGAGACATAGATGTAAATTCATATGAATATGCTTATTCCTTGAGAAAAGGCCTCACGGAAAGAAGACGTGTCTTTCTCAAGCGCGGCACTGGATTTTTTCCAATAAATCGCCAATGATGCGCATGTTTTGTTATATCTATCCGGGGTTGTGGACTTATGCTGCACCTCATATTCCTTCAGCCTGTGATGGCTCGTCTGCGAAGCGGAATGCAGTTCCGCCCTCGCGTCCCTTTGCCTTCCGCCGAAGGACGGGGCAGGCAGATGGATTTGGGCGAGACCGGACAGATCGGATCCGGCAAGTCCGCGGCGGAGGCACCTGAGCGAACCTTTCTCATGCCAGACGACGCGAAAACCCAGGCTTTCGAAGGCAACTCTCAGCGGGCCTCCACGGAGGGTCCTTCAAGGACCCATGAGTGTCCATCTCGCGAGGAGACGCGCGACTTCTGCCGGGGCCGGCGGCTCGAAGGGCTGCCGATCGTGCCGCCATGAAACTCAAACTTAGAAGCTACAAGGCTTCCCTGGTCACTCTCGCGGCGATCGCAGTTCTCGCCATCTCACTCACATTCACCGTCTGGCGGTTGCTGCACGTGGAGCAGGATTCGCCGAATGGAGATCTCTACAGCAACCTGTGGGAGATCTCTCAGACGCAGTTCGAAGCATCGGTCATGGCGGAGACCCTGGCCCGAGCCGCCATGGGGGAATCGTTTGCCACCCCCGAGCAGACACCCGCCTTCCGCCTTGCCAGCTTGATCAGCCGGTTGTCGGTCCTTGTGGAGGGCGACCAGAGCAGGTTGATCGCCAGGGTCGGGGCTCTTGAGAGCCTCAGGGAGGCCCATCGGCAGTTGACCGACGCCGAGCCGCTCCCCGCGAGCGCTATCGATCCGCATACCGCCATGAGCCTTGGGAAGCGGGCGCACGATCTTGCCTCGGAGCTGCGGGGCATCGCCAACAAGGTCATGCTGCTCAGTCATGAGGAGACGGCGGAGAAGCACTCGCTGTATCTGCGCTACGTCCTGGAGAGCTTCGCCTACATCATCGGCATCGCCATCAGTACGGCCTTCCTGATCGCTCGCCTGTTCAGGGGTGTGAAGGAGACAACCCAGGCCAGGCAGCTGCTCAAGCAGGAGCAGGAGCTCTCCGATCTGGTCATCAACAACATCAGCGATCAGGGCATCGTCATGTTCGATGCCCAGCTTCGATGCCTGCTCTGGAATCCCGGCATGGAAGACTTGTTGAGCATCAAGTCCGACCAGGCGGTCGGACAGCACATGCGGGAGCTTGATCCGATCTTCGCCCAGGAGGACGTGATCGGCTCGCTCTTGCGGGCCACGGAAGGAATGAGCTCGGTCTTCGAGCACGAGGCAGTCTCGTCGGACGGGCAGGAACGATGCCTGGAAATCAACTGCTTTCCTGTCTCTATGGCCGAACGCAAGCTCGGTATCGCGTTCATGCGTGATGTGACGGAGCAATGGCTGGCCCGCAAGCAGGCGGAGCGCCAGAACTTCGACCTTGAGATCAAAGTGCTTCAGCGGACGGCCGCCCTCCGGCAGGCTGAACGCCGCCTGATCGCGGCCATCAAGTCCGCATCGGAGGGCTTCGCGGCCTTCGACTGGACGGGAAAGCTCCTTTTCGCCAACGAACAGATCTGGGCTGCCGCTCCCGTGTCCCTGTGGTGCCAGGACGAGATGAGCCTCTCGGACTTCCTGCAGTGCTTCGCCATGTGCGAGGGCGCGGACGCCCGCCTTGTCAATGCGCAGTCCCCCTTCGCGGAGATCGAGCTGGATCTTCTGGTGAAAAAGGACACATGGGCTCGCCTTTCGCTCACAAAAGCCGATGGCGCGACGATCTTCGTGCGGCTGACGGACATCTCCGGATACAAGCAGGTTGCGAAGGCTCTTGAATCGGCCCTCGACCGGGAGCGGGAGACAACGAACGCGTACCGGAACTTCGTGTCCATGGTGTCTCACCAGTTTCGGACGCCGCTTGCCATCCTGGACTCCAGCGCCCAGCGCATTCTGCGACGTGGAACGGATCTGACGCAGGACGAGCTTGTCACCCGGGTCCAGAAGATCCGAAACGCCGGCACCCGGCTGACGCGTCTCGTCGAGAGCGTCCTTAATGCGGCCAAGCTCGACGCCGGAACCATCGAGGTCAATCCAGCCTCCTACAATCTGGTCGATCTCGTCATGGACATCTGCGAGCGTCAGCGCGAGGTCAGTGCACAGGCCGATATCCGCTTCGACGTTCCGGATGTTCCGGTCAGGGTCTATTGCGACGGCATGCTCATTGAGCAGGTCGTCGTCAATCTCCTGTCGAATGCAATCAAGTATTCGGGCGACAAGCCGCTCGTCGAGATCAAAATCTGGATGGAAGGATCACGCGCCTTCTGCTCGGTTCGCGACTGGGGAATCGGGATCCCGGCCGACGAATTGCCGAAGATCTTCGATCGCTTCTACCGGGCCCGGACGGCGTCGGGGATTGCCGGCACCGGGATCGGGTTGAATTTTGCCCAGCGGATCATGCACTTGCATGGGGGCGACATTCAGGTTGAGAGCTATGAAGCGGCCGGATCCTTGTTTACCTTCGACCTGCCCATAGCAAGTGCCGATCAAACGCAACAGGCTGCATGAGTGACTGCTCCAATGAACGATCAAAAAACAATACTTTGCGTTGAAGACGAAGACGACCTGCGAGGCGATATCGCAGAGGAACTGGAGGCGGCCAATTACCGCGTGTTCCAGGCCGCGAACGGCAGCGAGGCGCTCAGCCTCCTCGAGCGGTACCGTCCCGATCTCGTCCTCTGTGATATCACGATGCCGGGCCTCGGCGGCTATGATGTGCTCAAAGCCTTACGCGACCAGGGGACGATGGCCGATATCCCGTTCATCTTCCTGACCGCCTTGGCGGAACGCAATGACGTTCTCAGCGGCAAGCAGGCAGGAGCGGACGACTATCTCGTCAAGCCGATCGACTACGAGATCCTGCTCGCGACCATAGCGGCCCGCCTCGACCAGGTCGTCCGGGTTCAGACGAGCGCCGTCCACCGGGCTGAAGAATCCTGGCAGGAAATTCTGAAATCCGCCAAGGGACGCACGGTCGACGCGCTCTACAAGGCCACCTTCGCGTTCGACCGATTTCTGGTCGGCGTCGTGATCGTCGACGAAGCGGGCGCCGTCCGCGTGATGAACAAGGAGGCGCAGCGAATCCTGGCCGAAGGCGATGGGCTGAGCGTCTCCCAAGGGATCCTGAAGGGCTCGGTGGCAAAGCAGAACAGCAAGCTCCATTCGTCCATCGAGAAGGCTTTCGAGGAGGAATCCCTCGACGAGATCGTCTCGTTCCCGCGGATATCCGGCGGCCGGCCTTATCTCGTCCTGATTCCGGGGCAACGGTTCTCCGCCGAGGAGAGGCCGGAGGCCGTCGTCCTGCTCCTGATCGACACCGAGCAGCGGGCAAAGGTCTCGGGTGACACGCTCGTGAGGCTCTATAGCCTCACCCCATCGGAAACCCGGGTCGCTCTCATGCTGATCGATGGCAAGCGCCTCGATCAGATCGCCGAGGAGCTGGAAGTCGCCCAGACCACGGTGGTTTTCCATCTCAAGAACCTGTTCCGAAAGACCGATACCAATCGGCAGGCGGATCTCGTCCGGGTCCTGCTGTCGGTGCCGCTGCGCAGCACCAGCGCATGAACGGCGCCGGCTTGGATCTCGAACCGGGAATGTGGCCCTTAAGAGCTTGATCACCATTCTGGCAAGTTTGGCCCAAGCCCAAGCTTTGCCACATTCTGTTCAGCTTTCGGAGAGGTTTTGAACAGTATATCTCATGGCATGAAGAGGAAGGCATGCGGCCTTTCTCCGCTCGTAGGTGATGATCATGAAGGTCTTTCGTCTAGTTTCCGGGACTGCCGCGGCTCTGGCGCTCGTCACCGGCTTGTCTGCCGTCCAGCCGGCTGCAGCGCGTGATCGCCTGTCTCCCGGGGCCGCTGTGGCCCTCGGAGCGCTGGGAGGGCTCGCTGTTGGCGCTGCCGTCGGGTCGGCCATCGCGCAGCCTCAGCCCCCGGTCGTCTATCGCGCACCCCCGCCGCCGCCGCCGCCGGTCTATGTCGAGGAGGCCGCGCCGGTCTATTACGAGCGCCCGGTTCGTGAGGTCTATGTGGAGCGCTGCTCCACGGAGCGTTACCGGGAATGGGTTCCCGGCTGGGGCTGGGAGCATCGTAGCCGCCAGGTCTGCCGCTGAGGTTTTCGAGATGGCCCGCTTCCGGCGGGCCTTTTCTTTTCCCGTGACAGAAACCCGGATTCGGCTGCCGCGTTGATCGCATGACATCTCATGCGAGCTTAGCCATGACCAGCACACCGAAAGATCAAGCCGGATCCGATCAGACGAAGCTCAATCCCGGTGATCAGGCGGAGCCGGGAACGCCGGGCGCAGGGGAGAATGTCTGCCCTGAATGTAAGGGCAGCGGCCGCATCGGCGCCACGGCGTGTCCGATCTGCGGCGGCACGGGCACGATCATTGAGGGGATCGGCGGAGCCTAAGGTCGAACTCGGACCTGAGGCCGTTCGTCCGGACTGCAGGATGCTGCGCTAGGACTTGTCGGGCTTCGCCATCCAGCGGACCAGCGGCATGAGCGGGACGATCCAGATCAGGCCGAGCACGATGTAGGCGACGGTCTGAAGAAGCTTCGGGGCCTGCGTGATCCGGCCCTCGGCGACCGCCATCGCGAACAGCGCGTAGAAGATGATGAAGGCCAGCATCACCACTGTGCCGATCAGCTTGCGCAAGCGAATGCCCATGGCGAAATCCTCACATCGTCACCACCGGATCGCGATGGTGCGTCACCGGCATGAATTGCCTCGTCGAGGCACAGCCTCTATGTGACGTCCATATTCCGGGTTCAAGCCCTAATCGACGATGAGAGTGAGCATGGCTGTCGCAGCCTCCACCGAGGGCGTGCCGTTGGCGCGCGTGCCTCGAAGCCGGTCCCTGTCCGCCGTTCGCGCCTGGATCTACTGCCTCGCGGCGCTGGTCGTCCTGATGGTCGCGGTCGGCGGCGCCACGCGTCTGACCGGCTCCGGTCTTTCGATCACGGAGTGGAGGCCCGTCACCGGAGCCATTCCGCCGCTGACCGAACAGGCCTGGGTGGTCGAGTTCGAGAAATACCGGCAGATTTCGCAATATGAGCTCGTCAACAAGGGCATGAGCCTGTCGGAGTTCAAGTTCATCTATGCCTGGGAATGGGGGCACCGGCAGCTCGGCCGTCTCATCGGCCTTGTCTTCTTCCTGCCCCTGGTCTGGTTCTGGGTCAGAGGGATCATCCAGGGCAGGCTGGCCCTGACGCTCCTGGGGATCGGAGCCTTGGGCGGCCTCCAGGGCGCCATCGGGTGGATCATGGTAGCATCGGGCCTCGAGCCGGGCATGACCGCGGTCGCGCCCATCAAGCTCGCCCTGCATCTCACGGTCGCCAGCGTCATCCTGGCCTGCCTCATCTGGGTCGCCTCGGGGTTGAAGGACCGATCCGGGGCCGCGAGCCGGGAAGTCCGGACAGGCTATGCGCCCCGCATCCTGGTCGGGCTGATCCTGTTCCAGATCGCCCTCGGAGGGCTTGTCGCAGGCTCCAAAGCCGGCCTGACCTACAACACCTGGCCGCTCATGGACGGAGCTCTCGTTCCGCCGGCCTCGGCGCTGTTCGTGGTCAAGCCCTGGATCGAGAACTTCGTCGACAATGTCCTGCTGGTCCAGTTCAACCACCGTCTCGTGGCCTATGCCATCGTGGCTTTCGCCTTCTGGCATGTATGGTCCGTTCGCCGGAAGGACCCTGCTTCGAGCACCGCCGGTCGCGCAGCCGGCATGGCCGGCCTCGCGCTGGGCCAGATGGCTCTCGGCATCGTCACCCTGCTGCTGGCCGTCCCGCTCTGGGCCGGGCTAGCCCATCAGGTCTTCGCCATGGCGGTCCTCGCGATGGCGGTCGTTCATGCCCGGGTGAGCAAGGCCTGACATAAGAGGAGGGCGGCCGTCAGGCCGCCCTGGAACTCAGCTTCCGCAGACGTTAGCGGACGATCTGGACGATGCGGCGGGTGCCGGGCTCGACCAGGACCGGGGTGTCGTTCACGACAGTGTAGCGATAGTTCTTGACGCCGTATTCGGCCGGAACCTCGTAGTACTGCACGCCGGAAGCCGGGAGGGTCGCGCCGACGCGAACCTCTTCCTGGTAGCGGTAGGACGGAACGCCCTGGGTCACCACGTACTGGCGGAACTGCGGCTGCTGCTGGTCGGCGAGACCGCCGACGATCGCGCCCGTCACGCCGCCGACGACGGCTCCCACGGGGCCACCCACGATGGCGCCGCCGACGGCACCGGTGGTCGCACCGGCAGCCGCGCCGCCGGACTGAGCGAAGGCGCCAACCGGCGCGAGAGCCACGAGAAGGGCACCTGCAAACAAGATCTTCTTGGACATTTGTCAGCTCCTAAGACTTGTGAAGTCTGGAGCTTAACGGCCAAGCGGAGCGGTGGTTCCGCGTCCTAAATCCTGCTGCAGGCGAGGATCCCAAGCCGGGCTTCAGGGAGGTCAATCCGCCATGAAGCTTGACTGGAATCCGTCGCGAGACCCAGACGGCGGGAAGCGGGGAGCCTCGGGCTTCGCCTGCTTCACCGGCGTTCTATGGACGACAATTGCGAACGCCCGTGTCCTAGCCGCACAAGGATTTCGGAGGCTTTCGGGGCACCGGAGGGCATGCGCCCGCTCGCCTCTCAGCGGCCCGTGGAAGGCAATCGGGGCCGTCGACCTCGAAAATCGCAGTGGGAATACGGCGGGAATTAGGAAATCAGTACTTGCTCTGCTACAGGTGAACAATATTAAGATAGGCTTAACCCCTAAAGGCAGGGCTGTCGGAAAAGGCTTATGAGGAGTCAGGCATGAATGTGCTGGTCTTTGCTTCGCGGAAAGGCGGCTCGGGGAAGAGCACGCTCGCTGCTCACCTGGCGAGTTATATCGCCAATCCTTCACGCCCCACGTTGCTGATTGACAACGATCCGCAGGGCTCCTTGTCGCTCTGGCACAAGATCCGCAATCAGGAATACCTGGGCCTGAAGCACAACGTGCGCAACATCGCCGAGGCCATCCGGGACGCCAAGCGGGAAGGCTACGAGTGGGTTCTCGTCGACACGCCGCCGAACAAGTCGTCCATCGTGGCCGAGGCCATCAAGCAGGCCACCCTGGTGATCGTTCCGACCCGCGCGAGCCTGTTCGACATTGCGGCCCTCCAGGACACGGTCGCCATCGCCCGTGAGCACCGCAAGCCCTACGCGGCGGTCATCAACGCGGCTCCGGCCAGGCACGGAGACGCGGAGGCCCACGTGGTTGCGGACGCCCGCGGCGCCCTGAACGCCCTCCAGGTTCCGGTCTGGGCCGGCCAGATCACCCACCGTCCCGAGCTGACGCTTTCGCTCGCGACCGGCGAGGGAGCCCGGGAATATGATGCGAATTCACAGGGGGCGGAGGAAATCGGCCGCCTCTGGACGGCCCTGGAGCGCTCGCTGAACGCGATCCACAACACCTACAAGAAGGCCGGTGCGTCCCGGGCCGCGTAGGAAACAGTCTCATCTCGGCAGAAAGGGCGGCTCTCGGGCCGCCCTTTTCGTTCGATCGCTCTCGGTTGCCCTTCCGGTCGTCACCGGCACGGGGGCCGGTGACGCCGGGCTGAGGACCGGAAACGCGAGGGATCGCTTACGCCGCATCGAGCGCCTGGTTCAGGTCGTCGATCAGGTCCTGCGTGTCCTCGAGGCCGATGGAGAGGCGCACGACCTCCGGGCCCGCTCCGGCCTGGGTCTTCTGCTCGTCGGTGAGCTGACGATGCGTGGTCGAAGCCGGGTGGATGACCAGGGAGCGGGTGTCGCCGATATTGGCCAGGTGGGAGAACAGCTTGAGGTTCGACACGAGCTTCACGCCGGCCTCGTAGCCGCCCTTGAGGCCGAAGGTGAAGACCGCGCCGGCGCCCTTGGGGCAGTACTGCTTGGCGAGGTTGTGATAGCGGTCCGAGCGCAGGCCCGGATAGCTGACCCAGGAGATCTTGTCGTGGCCCGCCAGATGCTCGGCGACGGCGAGCGTGTTGTCCGAGTGGCGCTGCATGCGCAGCGGCAGGGTCTCGATGCCGTTGAGGATCAGGAAGGCGTTGAAGGGCGAGAGCGCCGGGCCGAGGTCGCGCAGGCCGAGCACGCGGCACGCGATGGCGAAGCCGAAATTGCCGAAGGTCTCGCCCAGAACCATGCCGGCATATTCCGGACGCGGCTTTGACAGCATGGGATAGCGGTCGTCGCCCGCGAAGTTGAACGAGCCGCCGTCCACGATGAGGCCGCCGACCGAGTTGCCGTGGCCGCCGAGGAACTTGGTGGCCGAGTGCACGATGATGTCCGCGCCGTGCTCGAAGGGGCGGATCAGATAGGGGGTCGCCATCGTGTTGTCGACGATGAACGGGATGCGGTGCTTCTTGGCGATGGCCGCGATCG
This sequence comes from Microvirga terrae, assembly GCF_013307435.2. Classification (NCBI taxonomy): domain Bacteria; kingdom Pseudomonadati; phylum Pseudomonadota; class Alphaproteobacteria; order Hyphomicrobiales; family Methylobacteriaceae; genus Microvirga; species Microvirga terrae. The sequence continues at coordinate 3,044,758 of NZ_CP102845.1, read as the reverse complement.
CCTGCAGGTCGACGATCACGCCGCCCGGATTGGCGATGGATTCGACGAAGATCGCCTTGGTTTTCGGCGTGATGGCCGCCTCGAAGGAGGACGGATCGTCCGAATCGGCCCAGACCACGTTCCAGCCGAAGTTCTTGTAGGCGTGGTTGAACTGGTTGATCGACCCTCCATAGAGCTTGCGGGCCGCGATGAACTCGTCGCCGGGCTGGAGCAGGGTGTGGAAGGTCAGGAACTCGGCCGCATGGCCGGAGGCCACCGCCAGGGCGGCCGTTCCGCCTTCCAGGGCGGCCACGCGCTCCTCGAGGACGGAGCAGGTCGGGTTTCCGATCCGCGAATAGATGTTGCCGAACGCCTGCAGGCCGAAGAGCGATGCCGCGTGGTCCACGTCGTCGAAGACGAAGGAGGTGGTCTGATAGATCGGCGTCGCACGGGCGCCCGTCGCAGCATCGGGAGCCGCCCCGGCATGGATGGCGAGCGTGTTGAAGCCTGGCAGGCGGTCGGTCATGGTCGGACGTTCCTCAAGGATAAGACTCCGTTCTATTTAAAGAACGCCTCGTTCGTCCGTCAAGGAGCGTGTGAGGTGATCCGCTTGCCCTCAAGGCCTACACGGCCGTCCCAGGATCAGGCCCCCGGATAGGGCGGCGTAGCAGGGGATGGGCATCCTCCGCGTCATCACCGGCCCTGTGCCGGTGATCCCGATTGTCTGAAGCGCGGAGCCTCACCGGATCGGGATGGCCGGCACAGGGCCGGCCATGACGGGCGGAGGTCGGATGACGGGGGAGCGTCGCGCTGCGGTGCGGGTTTGTGATCTGTGCGCTGTCAAAGAGCAGCACCTGTGGGCCCGCAGCTTGCGCTGCGAGCCTTCAGGATGATCGAGGGTGGCGCGAGTGGCAGCCCGGCTCGATGTCTGAGGTGATAAGCGAGAGCCAAGCTGCTCGTCGCGCACGGTTCTTTTCAGGCGGACCAGCTGGGCAGAACCCAAGGTCGGCCTCCTGCGCGCCCAGGTTTGCGAAGCCTGTCGCAGGACCGTGCCGGTTCCCACACTTGCGACGCCTCGCGAGCGCGCCCCTCGAAGGAACCGATCTGTGCCATGATATAGCTTAGCTTGCACCCGCTGTCAAGAACAAAGGTGGAACATCATCGCACCCACACCTGTCCACCACTCCCACGTCATCACCGGCCTTGTGCCGGTGATCCCGACCCGTAAGGCACGGCGCTTCACATGAGCGGGATGGCCGGGACAAGCCCGGCCATGACGTGAGGGTGTCAGGACGGACGGAAGGTGGCAGGGACGGGGTGACGGGAGAGGGTGCCAGCCTGGCCATGAGGTGGTGGTGGCGAGGAAGAGCGGAGGGCGACGGAACGGCTACGGGAAGACGGACGGAGGGTGGCCGGCACGGGCGGAGGGTAACGCGGAATGGTCAGGCACGTCCGGCCGGGGCGGGAAACCTGCGACGAGATCGTCTCACGCCGGCTCAGACCGATGCCCACGCAGGGACGGGCCAGCACCTTGCAGCGGACAGCGGAGGTCTGTTCAAGACCGGTTGAGGCTGAGCTTCTGGAAGCCCTTTCCAGACAGGACCGGCTTCTTGGAACTCAGCATGCGCGAATTCACGCCCTGCCAGGAGATCTCGCCGGACAGGCGTCCGAACTCGATCTTCGGGCAACGGTCCATGACGACTTTCAGGCCCCTGGCCTCGGCCTTGGCCGCGGCCTCGTCGTTGCGCACCGAGAGCTGCATCCAGAGAACCTTGGGCAGGGGATCGAGCGCCAGTGCCTCGTCGGTGATCGGACCGGCGGCTTCCGAGTTGCGGAAGATCTCGACCATGTCGATGGGAGCCGGCACGTCCTTCAGGGAGGCATAGACCGTCTTGCCGAGAAGCTCGCCGCCGGCCAGCCCCGGATTGATCGGGATCACGTCGTAGCCGCGCTCCAGCAGGTACTTGGTGACGATCCAGCTCGGACGAGCGGGATTCGACGAGGCGCCGACCAGCGCGATGGTCTTCACGCTGTTGAGAATGCCGCGGATGTAATCGTTCGGGTAATTGCTGTGATCCATGGCAGGAACGTATGGGATAGGGCAGGGCAGTTCAATGAGCATTTGACGCATGGCTTCGCATCACCCGATCATGACCAAGGACGACCTGACGGCGTTTCTCGACCGGGAGTTCCCGCAGATGCATGCGGGAGGCCGGACCTATTTCGTCGACGAGATCGGCCCGCTTTCGGCCCGCATGCGCATGACCTACCATGAGCGCCATCTGCGGCCGGGCGGCACGATCTCGGGTCCGTCCATGATGGGGCTGGCGGATCTTGCCCTCTACGCGGCGATTCTCGCCCATATCGGACCCGTGGCGCTCGCCGTCACCACGAGTCTCACCTTCAACTTCCTGCGCAAGCCCGAGCCGCGGGACCTCATCGCCGAGTGCCGCCTGCTCAAGCTCGGCAGGCGCCTCGCGGTGGGCGAAGTATCGATCACCTCGGAGGGCGGCCCGGACGTGGTCTGCCATGCGACCGGGACCTATTCGATCCCGGATCGCCGGTAGCCGGCTCGTCTCAAGCCTTCGCGGGCACCAGCGCGTCGTCGATCTCGCGTGCCCGGATGGCCGCGGGACGCGCGCTGATCCGCTGCCAATAGGCCTCGAAAGCGGGCCGCTTCTCGAGGGTGCCGAACATCATGCCCCAGCCGATCTGGGAGCCCACATAGACGTCGGCGGCGGTGAACCGGTCGCCCGCGATGTATTCGGACTGGGTGACGGCATAATCCAGGGCATCGACCACGTGCTCGATGCTGCCGTAGCCGATGGTCCGCTGCCGGTCCTCCGGAACCTCGAAGCCGAACGCCTTGTTGCTCAGGGCCGCCTCGACCGGTCCGGCCGCGAAGAACATCCAGCGGTAGTAGGCGGCGCGGTCCTGGGGCGGCGGAGCAAGGCCGGCCTCGGGAAAAGCGTCGGCCAGATACGCGCAGACGGCGGCTGCCTCGGTGACGATCCTGCCCTTGTGCAGGATCGCCGGCACCTTGCCCATGGGGTTGAGGGCCAGATAGCCGGGCGACTTCATGTCCGGGCCGAAGGCGAGCACCTCCGTCCGGTAGGCGCAGCCCGTTTCCTCCAGCATCCAACGGGCGATGCGTCCGCGGGACATGGGATTGGTGAAGAAGATCAGGTCATCGGTCATCGGGAGCCCCTCCAGAACGGCGAAAAGCGAACTGACGGCCAAGCATAGCGGTTCTCAGGCCGGATCCAAAACCCGACGTGGTATTGGGATACCTCTATCACGGTATTTGAATACCGTTGACCTGCTAACTCTTGTTTTATAAGGGTTTTGCGCGTTTCGATTGCTCGAAAACAGTGTTGACTTGTACGGCTGATGTGACTAAACAGCCGTCACTCGCCGCCGCATCTCGCGGCGGTTTGTCGTTTTCAGAACCTGAGCCAGATGGCTCTTCAACGGGATACAGCGCAATGAAGACTACGACTTCGCTGAAGCCCGCCGAGGTCGAGAAGAAGTGGGTTGTGATCGACGCGAAGGGCCTTGTTGTGGGCCGTCTCGCTTCGGTAGTCGCCATGCGCTTGCGCGGCAAGCACAAGGCGAACTACACGCCCCACGTCGACTGCGGCGACAACGTCATCGTCATCAACGCCGACAAGGTGGTGTTCACCGGCCGCAAGCGCGAGCAGAAGGTGTACTATCACCACACCGGTTATCCGGGCGGCATCAAGGAGCGCACCGCGAAGTTCATTCTCGACGGCCGCTTCCCTGAGCGCGTGGTCGAGAAGGCTGTGGAGCGCATGCTCCCCCGCGGCCCGCTTTTCCGTCAGATCATGGGCAACCTGCGCGTCTATGGCGGCGCCGAGCATCCGCATACCGCTCAGCAGCCGGAAACGCTGGATGTTGGTGCCCTCAACAGCAAGAACGTGAGAGCGTAATCATGGCGACCCTCCAGTCTCTCGCCGATCTCGGCACCAATGCCCAGGCCGCCGCTCCGGAAGCTCCGAAGCACGTCCAGAAGCTCGACTCGCTCGGCCGCGCCTATGCCACCGGCAAGCGCAAGGACGCGGTTGCCCGCGTATGGATCAAGCCCGGCTCCGGCAAGATCGTGATCAACGGCCGTACGGCCGAAGTTTACTTCGCCCGTCCCGTGCTGCGCATGATCCTCGCCCAGCCGCTCCAGATCGCCCAGCGCGAAGGCCAGTACGACATCACCGTCAATGTTGACGGCGGTGGTCTCTCCGGCCAGGCTGGCGCGGTCCGCCACGGCCTCGCCAAGGCGCTGACCTACTACGAGCCGGAGCTTCGCGGCCCGCTCAAGAAGGAAGGCTTCCTGACCCGCGACCCGCGCGTCGTCGAGCGCAAGAAGTACGGCAAGAAGAAGGCCCGCCGCAGCTTCCAGTTCTCGAAGCGCTAAGGCTCCTTCAGCCATATGGTTTGGAAAGGGCGGCTCTCGGGCCGCCCTTTCTGCGTTCAGGCCAGGGCGCGTTCCAGCTCGGCCTTTGTCATGCGCGAACGGCCGGGGATGTTGCGCTTGCGCGCCCGCTCCATGAGCTGCGCCTTGGTCGATGCGGCCCGCCCGGTGCTCTTGCGCGCGGCCGCGGCCTTCCTGGCCACGTCGCGCGGCTGCTTCGAAACCTGCTTGCCCTTGCGGGTATCGGCACGCTTCTTGTCGCTCGACCGCTCGTATTCGCTGTCGCTCAGCGCCTTGCGGCTCCTGGCCGGCAGGTAGCGTTCGCCGGTCTCGCTGCTCTTCCTGCCGGATTTCGTGCCCCAATCCTCGTCCTGCCATTGCCGGAGGTGATTGTCCGTGGACTTGCGGCCCTCGTAGTCGCCGCCTTCCTTCTTGTACTCGGCCACCGCCATCTGCGCCTTGCGGGCCGACCACTGGCCCGGCTTGCCGCCCTTGGAGCTCTTCGTGACCTTCGCCTTCACCGTCTCCCAGAGCTTGGGATTGGTCTTCTTCGCCGTGCCTGCCATGAGAGCCGCCTGTCGTGATCCGGGATTGCGAGGGGAACCGTGGGACCGGGGGAGGGTTCCACCGGGCCGTTCCTTGACAAGCATGGCCTTTGCGCCGCATAGATCGCCCATGACGATCTTCTCAGACATCCGACGTCGCTTCTCCGCCGCGCCTGCGCGCCTGCGATGAGGACTCTTCGTCCGCTCGTCTGCCAGCCGCGCCCTCTGCGCGGCTTTTGTTTTTCCGACACCTTGCGGGGCTGAAGCGTCCCGCCCTATCTCCCAGCATCGACGACAGATTGGATCGACCATGACCGCGACGCTCGACAGATCATCAGGCCTCGATCAGCAGACCAAGACCGTGTTCATCGACGGAGAGGCCGGCACGACCGGGCTCGGAATCCGCGAGCGGCTGAAGGACGTTCCCGGCGTCAGGATCCGGAGCATCGATCCCGAGCGGCGCAAGGATCCGGCGGCCAAGCGCGAGATCCTGGCCGAAGTCGATCTCGTGGTGCTCTGCCTGCACGACGACGCGGCCCGGGAGACGGTCTCCCTCGTCGACGGCCTGAGCGGCCGCAAGCCCCGGATCCTCGACGCCAGCACGGCGCATCGGGTCGCGCCCGGCTGGGTCTACGGCTTCGCCGAACTCGATGCCGAGCAGCGCGACGCGGTCGCCGGCGCGGACCGGGTGGCCAATCCGGGCTGCTACCCGACCGGCGCGATCGCGCTCATCCGGCCGCTGGTCGACGCGGGCCTGATCCCGGCCGATTATCCGATCAGCGTGAACGCGGTGAGCGGCTATAGCGGCGGCGGGCGCTCGATGATCGAGGCCTACGAGGCCGGCACGGCCCCGTCCTTCGAGCTCTACGGGCTGGGCTTCGAGCACAAGCACGTGCCCGAGCTGCAGAAGTACACCGGCCTGACCCGGCGGCCGATCTTCATCCCGTCCGTGGGGAATTTCCGGCAGGGCATGCTGGTGAGCGTGCCGCTGCACCTCGACCTCCTGCCCGGCCGGCCGAAGGCGGCGGATCTCGAGGCGGCGCTCCTGAAGCACTACCGGGAGGGCGGCCTGGTCAGCGTTGTGCCCACGCTGCGGGACGGCAAAACAATCGAGCGGATCGAGCCGGAGGCCCTCAACGACACGGACCGCCTCGAACTCTTCGTGTTCAAGCACGACAGCTACAACCACGCCGTTCTAGTGGCGCGGCTCGACAATCTCGGCAAGGGCGCGTCCGGCGCGGCGGTACAGAACATCCAGCTCATGCTCGGGCTGGTTTGAACGGGGATCCTCGCGTCATCACCGGCCGCGTGCCGGTGATGACGATGGATTGAAGCACAGCCCTTGCCCGTATCGGGATGGCCGGCGCAAGGCCGGCCATGACCCCAGGGATGATCAGTGCCCCTTCCAGCTCTTGCTGGTGTCGACCGCGTTGCCCTCGAAGGCGACGAAGCGCTGGCGCTGCTCGCCGAGGCCCTCGATGCCGAGGCTCACCTCGTCGCCCGCCTTCAGGAACCGCTGCGGCTTCATGCCCATGCCGACGCCCGGCGGGGTCCCGGTGGTGATCACGTCGCCGGGCTCCAGGATCATGAAGTGCGACACGTAGGAGACGATCTGCGCCACGTTGAAGATCATGGTCTTGGTCGAGCCGTTCTGCACGCGCTCGCCGTTCACCTCGAGCCACATGGACAGGTTCTGCACGTCGGCGATCTCGTCCTTGGTGACGAGCCAGGGTCCTAAGGGGCCGAAGGTCGGGCAACCCTTGCCCTTGGTCCAGGTGCCGCCGCGCTCGATCTGGTATTCGCGTTCGGACACGTCGTTGCAGACGCAGTAGCCGGCAACGAAATCCAAGGCCTCGTTCGCCCCGATATAGGAGGCCCGCTCGCCGATCACGATGGCGAGCTCCACCTCCCAGTCGGTCTTCTGGGATCCGCGCGGGATGATCACGTCGTCATTGGGGCCGACGATGCAGGACGGGGCCTTGTTGAAGACGATCGGCTCGGCCGGGATCGGCGCTCCCGTCTCGGCCGCATGGTCGGCATAGTTCAACCCGATGGCGATGAAGTTGCGCACTTGGCCGACGCAAGGCCCCAGGCGCTGGCCCGACGGGGCGATGGGGAGGGTGCTCGGGTCGGTGTTGCGGATGCGGTCCAGGGTGTCGGACGACAGGGCCGCCCCGGTAATATCGGGCACGAGTCCCGAGAGATCGCGGATCTGTCCGTTCGAATCGATCAGGCCCGGCTTCTCCCGTCCAGCGTCGCCAAATCTCACCAGCTTCATCAAGCGCTCCTCTTGTTAAGGCATGGGCATCATTGGCCCGAATGCGTCACCGTACAATGCACGTTCTAGCCGCAAATATGTTGCTGTTATGCCACGACGGCTCACAAACGACCGGATGTCCACTCATCCGTCCGAGGTATCCAGCCTCAAGATGACAGCCGACTATACATCGGTTTACATGTGAACCATCTGTGCATACTTTTCCTGTATTTGCGATTAACAAAGCAAAACAAAGATCAGTTAAGTAAGGGTCGACAGATTTTAGGAAACGTTAAGACTCGGGCGGAAGCTCAGGAAAAGATTGCGGCCAAATTTAAGCATTGGCACATTGCCCTCACGACGGGATTCTCCCGTACAAGAACACCAAGGGCAGGAAAACTCCATGGGTCGTCTCACTCGTTCGTTGTCATTGGCTGCGGTGTCCCTCGCAGCCCTCATCGCCGCCCAGGGCGGCGCTCAGGCCGGTGCCTTCGCGCTCCGCGAGCAGAGCGCCACCGCGCAGGGATACTCCTTCGCCGGCGCGGCCTCGGGCTCGGGCTACCTCTCCTCCATGTTCTGGAACCCGGCCGTCATCACCATGGCGCCGGGCTGGCAGAGCGAGTGGCACGCCTCGGCGATCATTCCGCGGGTCGACATCAATCCGCTCCCGTCCATGCCGACCTTCGTGTTCGGCGGTTCCGGCGACATCGGCGAGGATGCGGTCGTTCCGGCGGGATACAGCTCCTATCAGATCAACGACATGCTCTGGCTCGGCGTCTCCAGCACAACGCCCTATGGCCTCGTCACCGACCCGCGCCAGAACTGGTCCGGCCAGCTCTACTCGCGCTCGTCGCGGATCTTCTCCGTGAACGTGAACCCGGTGCTCGGCGTGAAGGTGAACGACTGGCTGTCGGTCGCCGTGGGACCGTCGCTGCAGTATTTCGACATCCGCCTCAAGCGGGCGGTGCCGTTCCCGGGCGGCCCGGCGACATCCGCGGTGTTGCCCGGCGCGCCGAGCGCGATCCTCGACGGCGATGACGTTGGCTTCGGCTTCACGGCCGGCGTGACGATCACGCCCTTCGCCGGAACGACGATCGGTGTCGGCTACCGGTCGCAGGTCGAGCATGAGCTCGAGGGCAACCTGTCGGCTCCGTTCGGCTCCATCGGGCCGTTCGCCCGAGTTCCGATCACCGCAAAGCTGAAGACGCCCGACCAGCTGACCGTCGGTCTCTCGCAGGTGATCACGCCGAACATCACGGTTCATGCCGGCTTCGAGTGGACCAACTGGAGCGTCCTCAAGACGCCTCTCGTGATCGGCCCCGGCGGCGTTGCCGTGACGGACATTCCGCTCAACTACGAGGATGGGTTCTTCTACTCCCTCGGCGCGGATTACCGGCTGAACGAGCAGTGGACGCTCCGCGCCGGCGTGGCCTACGAGGAATCCCCGATCGACACGGAGATCCGTTCGACCCGCCTGCCGGACAACGACCGCATCTGGGCGTCGATCGGCGCCAGCTACCAGTGGAACGACCGGGTGTCCTTCGACCTAGCCTACACCCACATCTTCGCCAAGGAGACGGATATCCGGATTCTTCCCGGACATCAGGACTATGCCGGGCTTCCCTACGTGGCCGATGTGGACTCGGACGTGGACATCGTGTCGGCGGCGATTCGCTATCGCTGGGACGACCCGAAGGTCGCCATCCCGGCCGTCCCGCTCGTCCGCAAGTACTGAGCGCTCCCGTAGCGACGACCCGAAGGCCGGCAGAAATGTCGGCCTTTCTTTTTGGGGGGCGTCGTTTCCTCCCAAGTCATCACCCGCCTCGTGCGATGGATCCCGACCGGAAAGGCGCCGAGCCACGAACAATCGGGATGGTCGGGACAAGCCCGGCCATGACGTTGCGGGTCCGAGAAAGCGACGGAGTACGTTATCACGGAGAGGCTAGGATTTCTCCAGCACGTAGGTCCCCGGCGCATCGCAGAGGGGCTCCAGCTTGCCGCCGCCGGGTTCCCGGGCCGGCACCATCCGGGGCGCCTGGGCCTTGATCCAGTCGAACCAATAGGGCCACCAGGTGCCCGTGGTCTCCTTGGCCTGCTTCAACCAGTCCTCCATCTCGCCCTCGACGGGGCCGCCGGTCCAGAACTGGTATTTCGCCTTGCTCGGCGAGTTCACCACGCCGGCGATATGGCCGGAGCCGGCGAGCACGTAATCGACCGGTCCGCCGAAGGCCTTCGAGCCCGCGAACACGGACCGGGCCGGGGCGATGTGGTCCTCTTTGGTGGCCAGATTGAAGATCGGCACCTTCACCTTCTTCAGGTCCAGCTTCACCCCGGAAAGCTCCATCTCGCCCTTGGCGAGCCTGTTCTCCAGATAGCAGTTGCGCAGGTAGAAGGCGTGATTGGCCGCCGGCATGCGGGTCGAATCGGCGTTCCAATAGAGCAGGTCGAACGGGAAGGGCGATTGCCCCTTCATGTAGACGTTGACCACGTAGGGCCAGATCAGATCGTTGGGCCGCAGCATGTTGAAGGCGTTCGCCATCCGCGAGCCCTCGAGATAGCCGCGCTTCTTCATGGTGGCCTCGAGGCTGCGCACCTCCTCCTCGCCGGCGAAGACCTTCAGATCGCCCGCATGGGTGAAATCCACCTGGGCGGTGAAGAAGGTGGCACTGTCGATTCGCTTGTCGCGCTTGGCCGCCATGTAGGCGAGCGTGGTGGCGAGCAAAGTCCCGCCGACGCAATAGCCGATGGCCGTCACCTTCTTCTCGCCCGTCGCCTGCTCGATGGCGTCGAGCGCGGCGAAGATGCCGTCGACCATGTAGTGCTCGAAGCCCTTCTCCGCGTGCTGCTCGGCGGGATTGACCCAGGAGATGCAGAATACGGTCAGGCCCTGCGCGACCGCCCAGCGAACGAAACTTTTCTCCGGGTTGAGATCGAGGATGTAGAACTTGTTGATCCAGGGCGGGACGATCAGCAGCGGCCGCTTGAGCACCTTTTCGGTGGTCGGAGCATATTGGATCAGCTCGATCAGGTCGTTGCGGAAAATCACCTTGCCGGGCGTGGTGGCGATGTTCACCCCGACCTTGAACTTGCTCGTGTCCGACTGGCGGATCTTCAGCTCGCCGCCACCCGCCTCGATGTCCTCCGCCAGCATGGTCATGCCGCGCACGAGGTTGGCGCCGTTCTCGCGCAGGGTCTCCCGAATGAGTTCCGGATTGGTCAGGAGAAAATTCGACGGCGAGAGCGCGCTGGAGAGCTGCTTGAGATAGAACTGAGCCTTGTGACGGGTGCGCTCGTCCAGGCCCTCCGCGTCCTCCACAAGGTCCTCGGCCCAGCGGGACGAGATGAGATAGGCCTGCTTCAGGAAGTCGAAAATCGGGTTCTCAGACCACTCCGGGTCCTTGAACCGGTTGTCCTTGGGCTCGGGCTCGGCCACCGGCTCCACGGGCTCTCCCTGGGCTCGCTTCAGGGTCGAGGCCCAGAGCGACATGAACTGCGTCCCGAGGCGGGACTGAGCCTCGAAGCTCCTTTGCGGGTCGCTCATCCAGGCCTCGGCCACGCGGCTGAGGGACTTGATGGCTTCGGAAGCGTCGTTCGACAGCTCGGGCCCGGCTTGGCCTTCCTGGACGGGCTTGAGGTAGGCGGCCGCGGCTTTGCCGGCTCCCTCGACGAACCGGGCCATGTTGTGCGAGAGGGTCTCGAAGTCCGGCATCGGGCCTTGGGTCTTCTCCTCACCGTATGGCTTGTCCATAAGGCGACCTCCCTCTATCGCAGCAGCGTTGCCCCCAGGCTGCATTTCCGACATCTTAGAGCATCGGACCCAAAAGTGGATTCCACTTTTGGGATGGATCCGATGCTCAAGCCTCCGAGCGGCGCATCGTGGAACCGGAAAACCGGGGCCACTTTTACCGCACGATGCGCTAGCGTTCGGCTCGTCGGATATGCCAGAGCCATGTTGCAGATCTTAGGTATCACAATGCGTACGAAGCCCTTTCTGATCCGCCGCATCCCGGCTTTTGCCGCCACGGCCCTCGCCGTGGGGCTCGCCGGATGCAACGGCAGCTTCAATCCTGTCCGGGACGTGGCGACCGCCGTGGGGGCCGGTCCGCAGACGGCCGCGACCCCGGATTTCGTGGCCCGTTCGAGGCCGGCCGACCTGGAATACATGCCGATCGGAACTCCGGCTGCGGAGCGCCCGACTCCGGCGCGCACAGCCGATCAGATCAAGGCGGCCGAGGCGGAGCTCGATGCCATTCGGGCCCAGAACGAGGCGGCCGGTGCCGCTGCGGCCGAACTCGGCAAGACGCCGCCTCCCGAGCCTGTCAGGCTTCCGGCCAACACGTCGCAGCCGGTGCGCCAGAAGACGAATTCCAAGAGAACGCCTTAGAACCTATACCGGAACCATGTGATTCCGCCCGAGGACGAGACCTATGCCTGACTTCTACCGGATTAAGCGCCTCCCGCCTTACGTCTTCGAGCAGGTCAACCGCATCAAGGCCGCGGCCCGCGCCAATGGGGCGGACATCATCGACCTCGGGATGGGCAATCCGGACCTCCAGGCCCCCCAGCACGTCATCGACAAGCTCGTCGAGACGGTCGGCAAGCCGCGCACCGATCGCTACTCGGCGTCCAAGGGCATCGGCGGCCTGCGCCGCGCCCAGGCGGGCTATTACGAGCGCCGCTTCGGCGTGAAGCTCAATCCGGACACCCAGGTGGTGGCGACGCTGGGCTCCAAGGAGGGCTTCGCCAACATGGCCCAGGCCATCACCGAGCCGGGCGATGTCATCCTGGTGCCGAACCCGAGCTACCCGATCCATGCCTTCGGGTTCCTGATGGCCGGCGGCGTGATCCGGTCCGTTCCGGCCGAGCCGACGCCCGAGTTCTTCGTCGCGGCCGAGCGCGCCGTCGCCCATTCGATCCCCAAGCCCGTGGCGCTCGTCGTCTGCTACCCGTCGAACCCGACCGCCTATGTGGCGTCCCTCGATTTCTACCGGGACCTCGTCGCCTTCGCGAAGAAGCACGACCTCATCCTCCTGTCGGACCTCGCCTATTCGGAGGTCTATTTCGACGAATCGAATCCGCCGCCCTCAATCCTGCAGGTGCCGGGGGCCATCGACGTGGCGGTGGAGTTCACCTCCATGTCGAAGACCTTCTCCATGGCCGGCTGGCGCATAGGCTTTGCGGTCGGCAACGAGCGCCTGCTGGCGGCGCTTGCCCGGGTGAAGTCCTATCTCGATTACGGCGCCTTCACGCCCGTCCAGGTGGCCGCCACCGCGGCCCTCAACGGGCCGGATGATTGCATCCGCGAGATGCGCGCCACCTACAAGCGCCGCCGGGACGTGATGGTCGATTCCTTCGCCAAGGCCGGCTGGAACGTTCCCGTGCCCACCGCGTCCATGTTCGCCTGGGTGCAGATTCCCGAGAAGTTCCGGCCGATGGGCAGCCTCGAATTCTCGAAGCTCCTGGTGGAGAAGGCCGACGTGGCGGTGGCGCCGGGCATCGGCTTCGGCGAGCACGGCGACGACTATGTCCGCATCGCCCTTGTGGAGAACGAGCAGCGCATCCGACAGGCCGCGCGCAACATCCGCCGGTTCTTCGACAACGCCGACCAGACGCTCCACAACGTGGTGCCGATGGTCCGGCGCGGCTGACCAGTCCCGGACAGGCAACCTGTCAGGGTTGCGCGTCCGCATGGACAGGACACCGCAGGGGTCGTAAAAGCAGCCCGAGATTTTCAAGGAGCTGTTGTTCGTGACACGTCCCCTTCGGGTCGGCATCGCCGGCCTCGGCACCGTCGGCACATCGGTCATTCGCATTCTCGACCGCCAGAACGAGGCTGTCGCCCAGCGCGGCGGGCGGCCGGTCGAGGTCATGGCCGTATCGGCCCGCGACCGGTCCAAGGACCGGGGCGTCGACCTCTCCCGCTTCGCATGGTTCGACAGCCCGGCGGATCTGGCCCGCTCGGCCGACGTGGATTGCGTGGTCGAACTCGTCGGCGGCGCGGACGGGGCCGCCCTGGAGACGGTGCGCGCGGCCCTTTCGCTCGGCCGGCACGTGGTCACGGCCAACAAGGCACTTCTTGCGAAGCATGGGCTCGAACTGGCGAAGCTGGCTGAAGAGAAGGGCGTGTCCCTGGCCTTCGAGGCCTCCGTGGCCGGGGGCATCCCGATCATCAAGACCCTGCGCGAGGCGCTGCCCGCCAACCGGATCTCCCGCCTGTACGGCATTCTCAACGGCACCTGCAACTACATCCTGTCGCGCATGGAGCTGGAGGGCCTGACCTTCGCCGAATGCCTGAAGGATGCCCAGCGCCTGGGCTATGCGGAGGCCGATCCGACCTTCGACGTGGAGGGCTTCGACACGGCCCACAAGCTCGCCATCCTGACGAGCCTCGCGTTCGGGACCGAGATCGACGCCGATGCGATCTACGTGGAGGGCATCTCTTCCATCACGCCCCTCGACCTCGCCATGGCCAAGGAACTCGGCTTCCGCATCAAGCTTCTCGGCGTCGCAGAGCGCACCAAGACGGGGATCGAGCAGCGCGTGCATCCGACCATGGTGCCCCGCACCTCGTCCATCGCCCAGGTGATGGGCGTGACGAACGCGGTCACCATCGATGCCGATGCCGTGAGGGAGCTGACGCTCATCGGGCCCGGCGCGGGCGGCGACGCGACGGCCTCCGCGGTCGTCGCCGACATCGCCGATGTGGCCACCGGCACCGTGCAGCCGCTCTTCGGCTCGCCGACGGACCGGCTGGAGAAGGCGCCGCGCGCTCCCATGCAGCGCCACGAGGGCGGCTATTACGTTCGCCTGACGGTCCATGACCGCCCGGGCGTCGCCGCCGGGGTGGCGACCCGCATGGCCGAGGCCGACATCTCGCTGGAGAGCATTCTGCAGAAGCGCTCGGAACTGGCCGCCACCAAGGATCCGCACGGGAGGTCCGGAGCCCCGGTCTCGCTGGTGCTCATCACCTATGCGGCCACCGAAGCCTCGATCCGTTCGGCGCTGGAAAAAATTTCTGGGGATGGTCTTATCGCCGAGCCGCCCCAAGTCATCCGCATCGAGCGCGAGTAACCCAGGACCGGGCCTTTCCGGTCCCCACACGATCACAAGAGGGAGACGACACGTCCATGTCGCAAGGCATTACCGTCCAACCGGGCCAAATCATCGAGCGCATCCTGACCCTGGAGCTCGTCCGCGTCACCGAGCGCGCGGCGGTTGCCTCCGCCAGGCTGCGTGGCCGCGGCAACGAAAAGGCCGCGGACCAGGCCGCCGTGGACGCCATGCGTCGTGAGCTGAACAAGCTTCCCATCGACGGCACTGTGGTGATCGGCGAGGGCGAGCGCGACGAGGCGCCGATGCTCTTCATCGGCGAGAAGGTCGGCAACAAGCAGGGCCCGAAGGTCGACATCGCGGTCGATCCGCTCGAGGGCACCACGCTCTGCGCCAAGGACATGCCGGGCTCCATCGCCGTCATGGCCATGGCCGAGGCCGGAACCCTGCTGGCGGCTCCCGACGTCTACATGCACAAGATCGCGGTCGGACCCGGCTATCCGGCCGGCGTGGTCGACCTCGACGCCTCGCCGGAGGAGAACCTTCACAGCCTCGCCAAGGCGAAGGGCGTGAAGGTGAACGAGCTCACGGCCCTCGTCCTCGACCGGCCGCGTCATGCGGATCTCATCGCGGCCATCCGCAAGACCGGGGCCGGCATCCGGCTGATCTCGGACGGCGACGTGGCGGGCGTGATCTTCACGACGAAGGCTGAAGAGACCGGCATCGACATCTATCTCGGCATCGGGGCCGCGCCCGAGGGCGTGCTGGCGGCAGGCGCCCTGCGCTGCATCGGCGGCCAGATGCAGGGACGCCTGATCCTCGACACCGAGGAGAAGCGCTCTCGCGCCCTGCAGATGGGTGTGACCGATCCCAACAAGAAATACGACGTGACGGATCTCGCCCGCGGCGACGTGATCGTGGCGGCGACCGGCGTCACCGATGGCGGGCTGCTGAAGGGCGTCCACTTCGGCAAGGACGTGATCACCACCGAGACGGTGGTCTACCGCTCCGCGACCGGCACCGTGCGCCGGATCTACGGCGAGCACCGGGAGCTGTCGAAGTTCCACCTCGACTAGCGGCATCGGGAGCATTCCCACGGTGATGGCCGGGCTTGCCCCGGCCATTTGCATATCGACGCTCTTTCGTCTCATCCTGGCAGGCCAGGTCACGGCCGACGACCCACGACGTCATGGCCGGGCTTGTCCCGGCCATCCCGACCTGAAGAGCGCCGCGCTTCGAACGACAAGATGGACAATCTCATGCTTCAGATCCACCCCTTCACGGCAGACGACCGGCAGGCCTGGGAGCCCCTGTGGCAGGGCTACCTGACCTTCTACAAGTCATCCGTGCCGCCGGAGGTCACCGAGGAGACGTGGCGTCGGTTCCTCGATCCCGCCGAGCCGCTGCACGGCCTTGCGGCGATCCTCGACGGCCGGATCGCCGGGATCGTCCATACCGTCTATCACCGCTCCACCTGGACGACGGCTGACTATTGCTACCTGCAGGATCTGTTCACCGCCGAGGAGGCGAGGGGGCGCGGCGTGGCCAGGGCCCTGATCGAGGCCGTCTACGAACAGGCCAGGGCCGCCGGAGCGGCCCGGGTCTACTGGCTGACGCACGAGACCAATACGACCGCCCAGGCGCTCTACGACAAGGTCGCGTCCCGCACCGGCTTCATTCAGTATCGCAGGATGCTTTGACCACAATTCGCGGATAAGACTCCCGCTGTGACCGAATCATCCCCACTTGTCCTGCCGAAAGCCTTCCTCGGCGTCACCAATTCGGCCCTCGGGCGCACCTGGGTGGAGCGTTGCGACGCCGCCCAGGGAACGATCGCGCTCGCCATCGCCCAGACCCATGGCCTGCCGGATGTGCTGTCGCGGGTTCTGGCCGGGCGTGGCGTCGGGCTGCATGATACCGACGGCTTCCTGAACCCTCGCCTGCGGGATCTGATGCCCGACCCCCACAGGCTGACCGACATGGAGGCTGCGGCCTCCCGGTTGGCCGATGCGGTTCTGCGCAACGAGAAGGTGGCGATCTTCGGCGACTACGATGTGGACGGCGCTTGCAGCGCGGCGCTCCTCGCCGAGTATCTGCGCGCCTGCGGCCTGGATTACGCGATCCACATTCCCGACCGGATCACCGAAGGCTATGGGCCCAATGTCGACGCCATCCGGGCGCTGAAGCAGCAGGGCGCCGACATCCTCGTCACGGTCGATTGCGGCACGGCCAGCATCGAGCCTCTGGCGGAGGCCCGCCGCCTCGGCCTCGATCCCATCGTTCTCGACCACCACCAGGCACCCGAGCAGCTGCCGGACGCGCTCGCCATCGTGAACCCGAACCGGCAGGACGATCTCTCCGGCCTCGGCCATCTCTGCGCGGCCGGCGTCGTGTTCCTGTCGCTCGTCGCCCTCAACCGGATTCTGCGTCTGCGCGGGTTCTTCCAGGGGCGTCCGGAGCCCGACCTGATGGGGAGCCTCGATCTCGTGGCGCTGGCAACCGTGGCCGACGTGGTGCCGCTCATCGGCCTCAACCGGGCCTTCGTGCGCCAGGGGCTCGCCATCATGAGGAGCCGCCGCCGGGTCGGTCTTGCGGCGCTTCTCGATACGGCCGGTCTCGCGGGGACGCCCGAGAGCTGGCATCTCGGCTATCTGGTCGGGCCGCGGATCAATGCCGGCGGACGCATCGGCGACGCGGCCCTGGGCTCGCGGCTTCTGCTGACGGAGGATCCCATGCAGGCCGGACGGCTCGCCTCCGAGCTCGACCGGCTGAATCGGGAGCGCCAGGCCATCGAGGTCGTGGCGGTCGCCGAAGCCGAGGCCCAGGCCCTGATGGCGCTCGAGCGCATGCCGGACCTGCCGGTGCTCGTCACCGCCTCGGCCGAATGGCACCCGGGCGTGGTCGGCCTGATCTCCGCCCGGACCAAGGAGCGGTTTCGCCGCCCCGCCTTCGCCTTCACCCTCAACCCGGACGGCACGGCGACCGGGTCGGGCCGTTCCGTGCCGGGCGTCGACCTCGGACATGCGGTGCGTGCGGCCGTGGATGCGGGGCTCGCGATCAAGGGCGGCGGCCACACCATGGCGGCCGGCGTGACGATCCAGGCGGTCGATCTCGAGCGCTTCCTCGCCTTCGTCACCGAAAGGCTCACCGAGCCGGTGAGCACCATGCGCCTCCGGGACGATTTCGCCATCGACGCGACGCTCACGGCAGGGGGCGCGCAGCCGGCGGTCGTGACCGCCCTGGAACGCGCAGGGCCGTTCGGCCAGGGCCAGCCGGAACCGGTCTTCGCGTTCCCTCAGCATCGGCTGGTCGAGGCGCGGGAGGTCGGCAGCGGCGGGCATATGCGCGTCAAGCTTCGTGGCGGCGACGGCAGCGTCATCGGGGGAATCGCCTTCCGGGCCGCCGGGCAGCCGCTCGGCATCGCCCTGTCGCAGGCCATCGGCAACACACTCCATGTGGCCGGGACTCTCTCGATCGATCGCTGGGGTGGAAACGAGAAGGTCGAGGTCCGGATCATGGATGCGGCACGACCGGAATAACGCGCTTGCGACCCCCGATCGGAGCATCCTTCGCCGCGTGGAAGCGGGACCACTTTTCCGGCATAAGGTGCTTGCGATGCGTCACGAACCCCTCTATAGGTTCGCCCACTTCGGCGGCACCGCCCCGAACGACCTGCGCCCTTCGTCTATCGGTTAGGACGCCAGCCTTTCACGCTGGAGAGAGGGGTTCGACTCCCCTAGGGCGCGCCACTTCCCAATCCCGGACAATTCATCATTCGACGACGTGCTGGATGAGGTCTCGAGGCTCTCGCAGCTTCGATAGCTTCCCACCGCGCCGGAGGCGTGCCCCATCACGACCCCGGTCAGATCGGGCTGCCCTTGATCTTGGTGACCATTTCCCAGTTGTCGCCGGCGGCGATCATGCACGCCTTGCCGTCCGGCATGGTCATGACCATGGTCCAGGTTCCATTGGACGAGGCGAAGACCTCGAGCACCTGGCCGGGCTGGGCGAGACCGATGCCGACTGGGCCCTCCTTGTATTGATCGGCCAGCAGCTTCACGAGCTGTTCGCGCGGACCGCAGGAGGTTTGAGCGGAGGCCGGCGTGCCGCCGAGAGCGATCGCCGCGCCAAGGATGGCAAAGGGAGGCAGAGGGATACGGATCATGACATGTCCCTGACGGTTGGCCCGCGATTGCCCTTGGCGTGCCAATCAACGCGCTCTTCTCCAAAAAGCTCCATCCAGGCGCCTGACCGGAGCCTCGGCGATGTCTGGACGTTTTCCTGATCGCTCGTGCGAGGCGCCGATCCCGCGAAAGGTATCATCGCTTCCTGAAAATCCATGTATAGAGAAGGGGCAGGCGCCGGATTGAACCTGCCGCCCGTCAGGGCGTTTTGTCCGCCAGACACCGAGCGAAGCTGAATCTCCATGCCGCGTTTTTTCTTCAACATTCGGGACGGCTACGACGTCGATGAAGACGAGGAGGGAATCGAGCTTCCCGACCTCGAAGCAGCCCGGGCGGAGGCCTTGGCGACCGTCGAGGAGCTGCGGGACGAACTGGCCGACGCGGGCAATATCGAGCTCGAAATCACGGACGAGACCGGACGCCGACTGCTGACGGTCCCGTTCTTCCGCGGCGGGCAGGGCGGCCGGCGTCGCTGACGGTCTCGAAAGAAAAAGGCCCGGCGTGATGCCGGGCCCTGTTCGACGGCCGAAGCAGCCCGATCAGCACTCGGTCTTCTTCTTGGTCGTCGTATCGCCGAACTCGTCCGTCTTCTGCTTGGTCTCCGTCGTGCAGCCGACCGACCCGGTGGTGGTCGTGACCGAGGTCGAGGAGGTGGTGCTCGGCTCGGTCTTGCGCTCTATGGTGGTCTGACTGCCCAGGATGCCCTCTTCCTTTTTGATGGTCGTGGTCGTGTCCTGTGCGAAGGCAGCCGTGCTGAGAAGCGAAGCCGCAAGAAGCAGTACCGTTTTCTTCATCGTGAACTCCCTGAACAAGCGTTTCCCCCTGAGAACGGCTTTCTCCGCCAGGGGTTCCTGCTCAGTTTCGTTCAAGATGGCAGCCGGGTGCTATTCAGGCGGTCCGGAGGCCCCGCCAAGCCGTGGCGAAATCGCGGGCTCTGCTGCCGATCTCCTCGACCGACATGGCTGGCGTGAACAGGGCGGAGCCGAGCCCGAAGCCGTTCGCGCCGGCGTCCACATAGGGCTTCATGTTGTCCGGCTTGATGCCGCCGACCGGGAGGACGAGCGCGTCCTTCGGCAGCACGGCCCGCCACGCCTTCACGACCGCCGGGGGAATGGCCTCGGCCGGGAAGATCTTGATGGCGTCCGCGCCCGCCTTCAGGGCTGCGAAGGCCTCCGTCGGGGTTGCGACGCCGGGTGTGCAGACGAGACGGGCCTTCTTGGCCGCGCGAATGACGTCGAGATCGGCATGCGGCATGACGATCAGCTTGCCGCCCACGTCATGGACGCCGATGACCTGATCCGGGTCGAGGACCGTCCCGGCCCCGACCAGCACGTCCGCCGGCATGGTCTTGCACAGGATCTCGATGCTGCGGAACGGTTCCGGCGAGTTCAGCGGCACCTCGATGATGCGAAAGCCGGCTTCGACCAGGCTGTTGCCGACGGCTTCCGCGTTCTCCGGCCTGAGACCGCGCAGGATGGCGACCAAGGGAAGATCGGTCAGATAATCTCGCAGCACGGCGGCACCTCCAACCCCGTCGCGCGATGGGGGCGTCGTGGATCGGCGCCGCCCATCCCGGGGCCGCTACTAGTTGGCAAAGATGACCGCGGGTTTCAACCTTTTGCGGCTTGAGGAGCGAGAAATCGCGCCAGATACGAAACGGCGCTGCGCAGGGTGTCGCGACCGTCGGTGCAGTTCTCGATGAACCAGTCCTCGAGCGCGACGCCCGGATACAGCGCCTCGACGCCGGTAAAGAACTCCACGAGCTTCATGGAATCGAAGGCGAGCGAATGGGTGAGTGACATGTCGAGGATAATCGGCGCCTCGCCTTGCCCATTGAGCGACTGGCACAGCGCAACGATCCGTTCGCCCACATCCGCCTCTGACAGAAAGCTCACTGATTCTGCCCCCTTATCGATGACGTAGAGTCACATCCATGGACGGCACTGGTTCAAGCGCAAACGATATAAAATTATATAAGGCGACTTGAGGCGATCCTAGCGTAATTGTAACAGAATGTCATGAGGAATGCGGCGGGCGCAGGCGGATTTTCTCAGAATGTTGTCGCCGGCGAGTGACCAGCGCCAACCCGCCAGGAAGGCGCCTCAGTCCTTAGGTGGAATTGCAAGGCTCGGGCCTCGTAGGATAGAGACCTGCCAGTCCGTCGTGAGATTGACCCGCTTTTTTCTTCCGGGCCTGTTCGAGCTGCACCATGAAGCCGCCTTCGAAGCTGCTGAGCCGCAGCGTCAAACCTTCTCTCGACCGGATCGACCTTCTGATCCTCGACGCTCTTCGCGACAACGGACGCATCACCTATCAGGCTCTCTCGGAACGGGTCGGACTGTCGGCCCGTCCCTGCCTGGAACGGGTCAGGCGCCTTGAGCAGAAGGGAGTGATCCGCGGCTATACCGCCTTGATCGAGCCCTCCGCCCTCGGTCACGACATCATCGCGCTCGCCGGCATCAGCATGCGCGACCCGTCGACTGGTACCCGTCAGCGCCTGGAGCGCGCCCTGACAGCCAATCCTGCTGTCATCGAGCTGCAGGTCGTGAACGGCGAATACGACTATATCGCCAGGATCGTGGCCTCGACCCTTGCGGCCTACGAGGCGCTCACCGAGGCCTATCTGGCCGATCCCGGTTTTGGCATCGGCCGTATCCACACGACCTTCGTGCTCAAGACCCTGAAGAATTTCGAGGGGTATCCGGTGGCGGACAACCTGGACTGAGTCTGTCCTGTAGCCTTGGCGACAGAATCGGCTGTGGCAGGCCGGGATTTCAGCTTCAACCGGAGCGGCGCGCCCGTAAGCTTGTCCATGGAGGATTTCCATGGATCTCATTGCTCTCGAACGCTCGGTCACCGCTGCCAACTACGATCCGCTGCCTGTCGTCCTGAGGGACGCGAAGGGCGTTTGGGCGACGGACACGCGAGGCAGGCGCTATCTCGACATGATGAGCGCCTATTCGGCCGTCAGCCTCGGCCATGGCCATCCGCGGATCCTGAAGGCGATGATGGAGCAGGCCTCGAAGCTTGCCGTGACCAGCAGGGCGTACCACACGGAGCTTCTCGGCCCCTTCCTCGAGCGTCTCGTCCAGATCACCGGCCTCGACATGGCGCTGCCGATGAACACCGGCGCAGAGGCCGTCGAGACCGCCGTCAAGGCTGCCCGGCGCTGGGGCTACGCCAGGAAGAAGATCGCCAAGGATCAGGCTGAGATCATTGTGGCGAACAACAATTTCCATGGCCGCACCACCACCATCGTGGGGTTCTCGTCCGACGAGTCCTACCGCGAGGGCTTCGGTCCCTTCGCAGGCGGCTTCAAGCTGGTGCCGTTCGGTGATGCACGGGCGGTCGAACAGGCCATCACGGGCAACACCTGCGCGATCCTGATCGAGCCGATCCAGGGCGAGGCCGGTATCGTTGTCCCGCCGGAGGGTTACCTGAAAGACCTGCGCGCGCTCTGCGACCGGCACAACGTTCTGCTGATCCTCGACGAGGTCCAGTCGGGCCTCGGCCGCACGGGCCGGTGGTTCGCCCATCAGCATGAGGGCATCAAGCCCGACGGCCTGATCCTGGGCAAGGCCCTCGGCGGCGGCGTCTATCCGGTCTCCGCCTTCGTGGCCACGCGCGACGTCATGAGCGTCTTCAACCCCGGGTCGCACGGCTCGACCTTCGGCGGCAACGCGCTGGCCGCGAGGATCGGCCTCGAGGCGCTGGCGGTGATCGAGGAGGAGCATCTCGTCGAGCGCAGCGCGGAGTTGGGCGGTTATCTCCAGGATCGCCTGCGCGCCATGCGCAGCAACATCGTGCGGGATGTGCGCGGGCGTGGATTGTGGGTCGGCGTCGAGGTCGATGCCAGCGTGGTCTCGGCCCGTGCGGTCTGCGATGCCCTGCTCGAGAACGGCGTGCTCTCGAAGGACACGCACGGCACGGTGCTGCGCTTCGCGCCGCCGCTCACCATCACCCGCGACGAGATCGACTGGGGAATGGAACGGATCGAACGGGTTTTCGCCCGCGCCGTTCATTGACGCACGGGGACGAGGATCGATGGCACAGAACCTGAAGATGAAGTCGAAGCCCGCCTCCCGCGAGCAGCGACTGGAGACCTATCAGCCCCTGTCCGGAATGGTGGTGCCCCGCTTCGCCGGCATCTCGACCTTCATGCGCCTGCCTTACCTTGCGCCGACCGAGGCCCCGGGCGAGATCGACATCGCGATTCTCGGCATTCCCTTCGACGGGGCGACCACGAACCGTCCCGGCACGCGCCTCGGGCCGCGCCAGGTGCGCGAGGCCTCGTCGCTCATGCGCATGGTCAATTACGGGACGCTGGTGGCTCCCTACGATCTGTGCGCCTGCGCCGACGTGGGCGACGTGCCGGTCAATCCCATCGACGTGCAGGACACGCTCCGCCGGATCGAAGCCGAGATCTCCTACCTCCACCAGGGCGGCGTGACGCCTCTCTCCATCGGCGGCGACCATATCGTGTCGTATCCGATCCTGCGTGCGCTCGCGGCGAAGAGCGGTCCCGTGGGCATGATCCATGTGGACGCGCACAGCGACACCGGGGACACCTATTTCGGCGGCCAGAAGCTCACCCACGGCACGCCGTTCCGCCGGGCCATCGAGGATGGTGTGCTCGACCCGAAGCGGATGGTGCAGATCGGCATTCGCGGCCACATGTACTCGGCCGACGAGAGGGAATGGGCGCTCGATCAGGGCATCCGCATCATCGACATGGAAGAGGTGGCGGAGAAGGGCATTCCCTACGCGATTGCCGAAGCCCGCCGGGTTGTCGGCCTGGAGCAGACGTACTTCACCTTCGACATCGACTCCATCGATCCGGCCTTCGCGCCGGGGACCGGAACACCGGAGATCGGCGGCTTCACGAGCCGCGAGGCGCTGCAGCTCGTGCGCGGCTTCCGGCACCTGAACCTCGTGGGAGCCGACATGGTCGAGGTCTCGCCGCCACTCGATCAGTCCGGCGGCACTGCTCTGGTCGGAGCGTCCATCGCCTTCGAGCTTCTGTGCCTTTTGGCGGAGGCGAGGGCGGAGCGTGCCGCCAGGGAGACCCGGCTGAACGTGGTCTAGGCCGCCAGGACACGCTCCGCGTCAACCCTGGCTTGTCGGGGTGATCCGGATGAACGAAGCCGCCGTGCCTCACCGGATCGGGATGGCCCGCACAAGGCCGGCCACGAGGTCATGTGGGGCACCCTACGAAGGCGGGCTCTGGCGCATGCATTGCTGGGCGGCGCGCGAGATGCGGGTGTTGTCCTCGGCGGCGGCCTTCCCGGCCATGAGCCTCTGCCAGAGATCCCGATCCGGAGCCTGCTGCAGAATGCAGGAGCACACCGATGGGCACAGCGCCGGGTCGCCGTTCTGCATCAGGCAGATCTGGCGGCAGGCCGCCGTCGGACTGGGACCCACGATCTGCGCGACGCCGTAAAGCAGGCCGAGCAGGGCGACCTGATGGATCAGGTAGATCGGCAGGCTCTTGCGTCCGGCCCAGATCAGGGTCCTCAAGAGCGGGTTCCTGGCGCGCCAGCCGGCCAGGCCGAGCGTCTCCGGCCGGCTCAGCAGCAGCCTGCCGGCCGCCACGCCGATCAGCACGAGGCCGAACCATGGGAAGATCGGCACGTAGTCGTTCGTCACCGGATCGGCAGCGCCGAGGCCGAGCCACTCGAGCCAGGGAACGTCGAGGGCGGGGCTCGTGAAGAGCCGGGGGGCGGCTAGGCAGAACGCCGCGACGGCCAGCGTCAGACCGGGATGCACGCGCAGGAAGGGCAGGGCCAGCACGCTGGAGACGGCGATGCAGTGAAGGATGCCGAAGAAGATGTAGCTTTCAGGAAAGGCGACATAGGTCACCAGGGTCACGGCGAGAGCCGCGCCGCCGACCTTCAGGAGACGTTTCAGGAATGGGCCCTTCCGGAAGCCCCGGAGATGGGCGAGCGCAAGGCCGAAGCCCGCAAGCATCAGGAACGAGCCGGCGATCCCGCGTGCGAACCAGCGCCAGGCCGGGACCTGGAGGATGTTCGTCCCGATCAGCTGCAGAAAGCTCAGATCCCAGCTGAAATGATAGAGGATCATCGCGGCGATCGCGATGCCGCGGGCGACGTCGACCGCATCCCAGCGCTGGGACGCGGCGGTTCGGGCTTGCGAGGAGAGGGCGGTCAAATCTGCTGGCCTCATGGGGTTGAAGGCGTTCTCTCCCGGTCCCTAGCGCATCGTGCGAAAAAGTGGATCCGGTTTTTCGAGCCCAACGATGCGCCAACATAGAAAAGGCATCGAATTGGTTTTAGGAGTGGAATCACTTTCAGGTTCGATGCCCTAGACCATATGTGAGTGGGATGACCGAGAGCCTTGCCGCGTCAATCGCCACATTACGAGACATGATTCAAGACGCTCGTGTCGTTGCAGGCTTCACGGGCGCCGGCATCTCGACGGAGAGCGGCATCCCGGACTTCCGGTCGCCGGACAGTCCGTGGATGCGCCACAAGCCGATTTCCTTCGCCCTGTTCCTGCAGAGCCCGGAGGCGCGCCGGGACGCATGGCGGCGCAAGTTCGCCATGGACGATCTTTATCGGGGCGCCCGCCCGAGCACAGGACATCGCGGCTTCGCGTCCCTCGTGGCAACGGGACGGATGCCTGCCGTCATCACCCAGAACATCGACGGGCTCCATCAGGAATCCGGCCTCGCGCCCGATCAGGTCATCGAGCTGCACGGCAACGGAACCTATGCCAAGTGCCTCGCCTGCGGCACCCGTCACGAACTCGACTGGGTGCGGCGGTGCTTCGATGTCGACGGCGACCCGCCCGATTGCCGGAGCTGCGGCGGAATCCTCAAGACGGCCACCATCTCGTTCGGGCAGACCATGCCGGAGGAGCCCATGCGCCGGGCCCAGAAACTGACCGCATCCTGCGACCTTTTCCTGGTCGCAGGATCGTCCCTGGTCGTCTATCCGGCGGCGGCCTTTCCGGCCTTCGCCAAGGAGAACGGAGCCCGTCTCGTGATCGTCAACCGGGAGCCTACGCCCCTGGACCGGGTGGCCGATCTGGCGATCCATGCGGAGATCGGTTCAGTCTTTTCAGTATTTCTGTCGTAACTTCAAGAACATGCCCGTTGCCGAAAATTTCATCGGCCTCGAATGCGCGTTTCTGGCTTCCCCTGATTCAGGACGATGTTATCCTCTTATTAAGAATCGGGATCATGATTCGAGTTTGGGTAATTTCATGACTGGCGATTACGGCTCCAATTCTTTCAGTCTCCGCGAGGAGAATCCATCATTCGATCAGGGTCGCCGCGAGGTCGGTCAGCCGGCCCCGGAGGAGAGCGCTCTCGAGCTCGTCCAGGTCAGCGGCCGCATCAAATGGTTCGACGTTGCCAAGGGCTTCGGCTTCATCGTTCCCGACAACGGCATGCCCGATGTTCTGCTTCATGTGACCTGCCTGCGCCGGGACGGCTATCAGGCGGCGAACGAAGGCGCTCGCATCGTCGTGGAGGCGGTTCAGCGCCCGCGCGGCCTTCAGGCCTTCCGCATCTTGTCGCTGGATGAATCCACCGCCCTGCATCCCTCCGAGCTGCCGCTGCCCCGGACCCATGTCCAGGTGGTCCCGACGAGCGGCCTGGAGCCGGCGGTCGTGAAGTGGTTCAACCGCCTGCGCGGCTTCGGTTTCCTGACTCAGGGGGAAGGCAAGCCCGATATCTTCGTCCACATGGAAACCCTTCGCCGCTATGGCATCGCCGAGCTGAAGCCGGGCGAGCGGGTTTTCGTCCGCTTCGGCGACGGATCCAAGGGCCTCATGGCCGCTGAAGTCCGCTTGGCCGACATGGCCCTGCCGCACTCCCACTGATGAGCCTGCCCGTGCTGTCGCGTATCCGGCCCGCGGTTGCGGCCCTGAGTTGTCTCGTTCTGCTGACCGGCTCGGTCTACGCGCAGGCGCTCGAGAACCTGTCCATCGCCACGCAGGGCGGGCAGCGGCAGACCTTCAGGGTCGAAGTCGCCCGGAACGACGCGGACCGGGCCCAGGGCCTGATGTTCCGCCGTTCCATGCCGGCCGATCAAGGCATGCTGTTCGACTTCGGCCGGGTCGAGCCCGTGTCCATGTGGATGCAGAACACCTACCTGCCCCTCGACATGCTGTTCATCCGGGCCGACGGGACGATCGCCCGGATTGCGGCCAATACCGAGCCGCTCTCGACCCGTACCATCCCGTCCGGCGAACCGGTTCTCTCGGTTCTGGAGTTGAATGCCGGCACGGCGGCCAAGCTCGGCATCAAGCCGGGTGACCGGGTGGAGCACCCGCTCTTCAAGCGGTGATCGAGCCCGAATGGTCAAGGAACTGGGGGGCCGGGCCGTTTTGCTGATGCTGGCCCTTCTCCCGGTGCCGGCCCTGTCGGAGGTCGGCCCGCACGCTTTGTTGAACGTCTCCCAGGATCTGCTTCGCGCCTACAAGGCGGAAGATGCCCGAGCCTTCCAGGAACTCCTGTCGCCGGCCCTGCAGGTCAAATATCCGATCGAGAGGCTTCAGGCAGTGCTGGCCCGCTGCCGGGCTTTGACGCTTGAGATCGACCGGTTCAGCATTCCGTCCTGGGGCGGGCGCCGCTATGGGTTCTTCGGCGTCTACGCCGAGACGGCCGTTCTCGAGATGATCCTGGAAATCGACGAGAGCGAGAGGATCATTCACTGGGCGATCACGGACGACGTGACGTCCGGCGACCAGCCCTGCACCGTCAGCGACTTCTGAACCCTTCTGCGAGCGTCGACGTCGCCACCTGATTGCGGCCGTCGTTCTTCGCCTGGTAGAGCAGGTCGTCGGCCCGCCGCAGCAGGCTCGACAGATCCTTCTCGCCGCTTTCGCGCTCGACGACGCCGAAGCTCGCCGTCACCACGCCGGGATCGAGCCGGGCGATGGACTGACCGGACAGGCCCTTCTGGATCCGCTCGGCGAGGGCGACGGCGTCGTCCAGCGAGGTTTTGGGCAGAATGAGGCAGAATTCCTCGCCGCCTGTGCGCGCGAAGAGATGGGACGACCGCAATTCGCCTTTCACGAACCGGGACACGCCGACGAGAACGGCATCGCCTTTCGCATGGCCGTAGCGGTCGTTGATGGCCTTGAACCGGTCGAGGTCGAAGAGCACGGCGCAGAGCGGCGCTTGGGTTCTTTGTGCGCGGTCGATCTGTTCCTCCGCGCGGCTGACGAGCCAGCGCCGGTTCCCGATCCCCGTCAACGGATCCGTCTCGGCGGCTCTCGCCAGGTTGCTCAACGTCAGATCCAGCTCCTCGAGGCTTTCCTGAACCTGGCTGAGCATCGTGCCGGCTTCGTCCGACAGGTTGCGGGGCAGGGCCGGCAGTTGCTTGTTCTGCCGGTAGTCGCCGAGAGCCTGAGTGACGACCCGCACCGGCGCCAGCATCCCATGGACGAGAACGAAGGTGATGGCTGTGCCAGCCAGGGTCGCGAGGAGCAGCACGAGAAGGTCCGCCCAGTTCTCCCGACCAAAAGCCGGATTCTTCACCAGCGCCCAGAGCGCGAAGGTGATGAGGGGAATGTGAGTGCCTACAAAGCAGATCAACAAGACCCGGCCCGCATAGCTGCGCGGCCGTGGCAGCGTGTTGAAGAGACGATAGATTTTCATGGCAGCTCATCCCGGTTGCGAGCGTCGAACGTCCTGGTCGCTGGTCATCCAGCGGGGTCCTTTGCCCGATTCACTGCCGTTTGGGAAGATTGCCCTACCGGTTGAATTCTCCTGGGTCCATCACCGAGCCGCCTGCCTTCAGTCTGTAAAGCGGGCCCCGTAATGGATTCCGGTGGTCCAGACGAGCCTGACCCGCGCTCTGGCGCCTTCCGACGGGATCTGGAGTTCGAACTCGAGGGGAACATCGGCCGGAGGGGTGACGACGAGGCGCACGCCTGCTTCCGAGAGATCCCATACCGTGCATGCGATCGGTGCCTGAGCGGTCTGTCCTGCGATCCGTCCTTCCAGATAGGTGGGGTGGCGCTGACTTGATCGACGCTCGGGTATCCGACGGCTCATACTTGCGATCCTACGTCTCTGAGGAAGGTGCTTTTCTATACGGCGAAGCTGGCGCGAACATGTTTTGAGAGCCGCCAAAGGCCCGGGCCGGGCGAACCCGCCGAGGTCAAAAAAGAAGCGCCTCCCGAAGGCAGGCGCTGAGGTACGATCCGTAGGGGCAAACCTGGACCGGTGCTGGGATTATGGCCCGTATGCAGATCGAGGGAAGGACCCGGTCCTTGGTCATGAGAGGTATGGAACACCTCGGAAGAGGCCGCCGTCCGGATAGGTGCGCTGGATACCGCTTTCGAGGCCTAGAAAAGAAGATCGGTCCTGAGGAAGCCGCCACGCATGAAAATCAGGATCAGATAGGCAGTGATGCGGCGAGAGGAAGCCCCTCGCCGCATCACCCGGACCTGCTAGCCTACTATATGACGAGAATGTCCAGGCTAGTCATTTTGAGCCCAGCGGAGAGCTTCGCCACCACAATCTGTTCCGACGCGCCCGTGCCGTCCTGGTCGTAATAGAGGACGCCAGCGGCGCGGTCGTAGATGATGCGGTCGGTCGTGTCATGGGCCGCCGTCCCGGTCCAGAAAGCCGAGGATCTCAGTGCGCCCTCGCTTCCGAGACCCGTGAACACCTTGTTGTTCAGCCAGAAGGTGTCGTCGCGGACCGAGAAGTCCTGGACCGTATCGACCTCGGCAGGCGCCGTCGGAACCGTATTGTAGACGAAGGCATCCTTGCCGCCGCCGCCTTGAAGAATGTCTGCGCCCGACTCCCCGTAGAGGCGATCGTTGCCGCTGCCACCGCTCAGAACGTCGTCTCCGAAGCTGCCGTAGAGGCGGTCATGGCCGCTGCCGCCGCTCAAAGCATCGTTGCCCGCCCGGCCGTCCAGATTGTCATTGCCGGCTCCGCCGGACAGAATATCAGCGCCCTCGCTGCCATGAAGGCGATCGCTTCCGCCTTCGCCATAGAGGCGGTCATCCCCGCCCCGGCCGTAAAGCCGGTCGTTTCCGATGCCTCCCAGAATCCAGTCGTTGCCCGCGGTTCCGAAGAGCCCGTCGTCCACATTCATGTACTGGAGTTGGCCATACAGAGGGACATCGGACCGGCTGACATCGGCCGGAAGGCTTTTGGTCCAGTCGAGCCCGACAGAATGAAGGACGGATGCGACAACCGAGTTGCTGTTCACATCATAGCCCGGCACCGACTGAGCGATATCCAGGCTGTACCGCAAATCAGCCTTGTCGATATTCGCGGCGTGTTGAACCATGACCTGCCAGACCTCGTCGGCGTTCCGTCCGCCGAGATCGAGAACCGTGCGGTGCCGCTCCTCGAGCGTGTCGGATCCTCGCCTGTCCGGGGACGTCGCGAGATTCGCCCCGGCAATCGTTCCAAGGTCGTCGCCGCTCACCCGAGAGCCCCGGATGACCTCTTCGGATATCACGGCCCCTTGGTCGTCGGTCACAGTCTTGACGAGGTAAAGGTGAAGAAAGCCGCTGCTAACATTCTCGAATTCAACGGGCTTCGCTTCAATGGCAATGACGGTGGGCATGGCGGCTCCTTGAATTGCGCGCCGGTCGTGAGGCTGCCTGTCGCGCTGCAAAGTCATCAACTTTGATGGTCCCCTCGGCGTTCCATCCGATCGTAAGGGGAACAGCGCCATTCCGGTCCGCGATATGTTGCATCACTTCAAAGGTTTGCGCGGGTTTTTGCCGAGCCGGGATGAAGCGTCCCCACGACGTTCAACGGCTCGGGGCTGATCCATCCTCTCTGGCCGAGAGGCGCCAGTCACGCCGTCGACATACCATGGAGCCGAGCGGCAGCGCGTTGCGGGTCAGACGCTCGACGATCCGTCGGGTCTGTGCATTGGAACTTGACCCCTTGCGGACCAGTTCTCAAATCGATAGAGAAACCAAGCTGTTGAGGATAACGGGGTGTAGCGCAGTCTGGTAGCGCATCTGCTTTGGGAGCAGAGGGTCGCGGGTTCAAATCCTGCCGCCCCGACCATCTTCACCGGATGAGCCTTGGAGAGAGTCCGAAACCAATGCCTGCACGGATCTACAAGCCCGCCAAGTCTGCAACGCAGTCCGGTCTGGCCCGGACCAAGCAATGGCTTCTCGTCTTCGAGCAGGACAAGCCTCGCGAGATCGAGCCCCTCATGGGCTGGACGAGCTCGGGCGACACCCGCCAGCAGCTCCGCTTGTGGTTCGACACCAAGGAAGAGGCCATGTCCTATGCGGAGCGCGAGGGTATCGCCTACCGGGTCGAGGAGCCGCATGAGGTGAAGCGGCGGACGATTTCCTATTCCGACAACTTCAAGTTCAACCGCGTCGGTCCCTGGACCCACTAGGGCAGGCCCCACGTCCGGATGGCTCCGTAGCTCAGCTGGATAGAGCAGCCGCCTTCTAAGCGGCAGGTCGTAGGTTCGAGCCCTACCGGAGTCGCCATCTTCATCAATGACTTAGCCGGATTGCGCGGGTCTCATTCAGACACATTGCCTGAATGAGCTGCCACAAGGCGCTCCCTCCGTCGGGCGGCTCTCCTCAGAGCCCGACCATCTTCATGCCCGGCTCCGGGTAGCGGGTGCCGGCGGCAGCTCCCGGCGGGATGATGTGGTCTATGCGCGCCAGATCGTCCTTGGTGAGACTCACGTCAACCGCGCCGGCATTCTCCTCCAGATAGCGGCGGCGCTTCGTGCCGGGAATCGGCACGATGTCGTTGCCCTGCGCCAGTACCCAGGCGAGCGCGAGCTGAGAGGGCGCGCAGCCCTTCTCCTGGGCCATGGCCTCGACTTCGCGCACGAGGTCGAGGTTCTTCTGGAAATTCTCGCCCTGGAACCGTGGCGAGATCCGGCGGAAATCGTCGGCCGCGAGATCGTCAACGCTCTTGATCTGCCCGGTGAGGAAGCCGCGGCCGAGCGGCGAATAGGGCACGAAGCCGATGCCGAGCTCGCGCACGGTCGGCAGGATTTCGTCCTCAGGGTCCCGGCTCCAGAGCGAGTATTCGGTCTGCAGCGCCGTGATGGGATGAACCGCATGGGCACGCCGGATCGTCTGCGGGCCGGCTTCCGACAGGCCGAGATAGCGGACCTTGCCGTCGCGCACGAGGTCGGCCATCGCCCCGACCGTGTCCTCGATGGGCGTCTCGGGGTCGACCCGGTGCTGATAGTAGAGATCGATCACATCGACCTTTAGGCGCCTCAGGCTCGCCTCGCAGGCTTGGCGCACGTAGTCGGGCTTGCCGCTGATGCCGAGGCGCTCCCCGTTCGGGCCCCGCACGTTGCCGAACTTCGTGGCGAGAACCACCTTGTCGCGCCGGTCGGCGATGGCGCGGCCGACGAGTTCCTCATTGCGGCCGACGCCGTACATGTCCGCGGTGTCGAGGAAGGTCACGCCAAGCTCGATGGCACGATGGATCGTGGCGATGGACTCGGCCTCGTCGCCGCTGCCGTAGAACTCGGACATGCCCATGCAGCCGAGGCCGAGGGCGGGTACCTGCAACTGACCAAGCTGACGCTGCTGCATAGGACGATCTCCGGGTCTGAAAGGACGACAGGGCGCGGGCCGGACGGCGGGCCCGACATCAACTGGTCTGAGAAGGACCGGTTTCAAGGCTCGCGCGAAGTCGTCCTCGCCTCCACGTCACGGGCCGTCCCGAATCTCGGTCACCAGGCGCAGACCGTCCGATCTGACGATCCTGTGAATGGAAGGTTCCTTGACCATAAGGGTCGCATGCCCAAGCTTCCAGTCTCGTGGACACCCGGTCTCCTGGACACCAAGGATTGGTTCGATGCTCAAGCTCGCTGTGATCCTTCCCATGCTGCTCATCGTCACCGAAGCGTGGTCGCAAAGCAGACCCGTCAGCACCGCGATGAGCTGTTCCCGTGCGGCCGGTCTCGTCGCGGCCCAGGGCGCCATCGTGCTGGGCACGGGTCCCTACACCTACGACCGGTATGTCAGCGGCACGAACCGCTGTGCGTTGGGCGAGACGATCGAGCCGGCCTGGGTGCCGACCGCCGACAACCCGCAGTGTTTCGTCGGGTATCAGTGCAGGCTGCGCACGCAGCCCCAGGGACGGTGATGGACAGGAGACGTCGCTGCCGGCGGGTCAGGCCGACAAGCCGGTCAGGTGGAGGGCTGCCGCCTCCTCGTCGGTAAACAGGCGCGACCGGGTCAGGAAGCGAACGCCGCGGCCGTTCTCCAGGGAGAACATACCGCCTTTGCCCGGCACCACGTCGATGATCAGCTGGGTGTGCTTCCAGTATTCGTATTGCGAAGGGCTCATGTAGAACGGTGACTCGCCGATGGTCCCGAGGAGCACGTCCTCGTCCCCGACGATGTAGTCGCCCTGCGGGTAGCACATGGGCGAGGAGCCGTCGCAGCAGCCGCCGGACTGGTGGAACAGGACCGGTCCGTATTCCGTCCGCAGGGTCGCGATCAGGTCGAGCGCCGCAGGCGTCGCCATGACCCGTAGAATCTCGCCGTCCATGGTGCTTCTCCGGTGCAGGAAGGCCGGGGCGGGATCGCTCCCGCCCCGGTGCGCTGTATGATCAGAAGAAGCCCAGGGCCTTGCTGCTGTAGCTGACCAGGAGGTTCTTGGTTTGCTGGTAGTGGTCCAGCATCATCTTGTGCGTCTCGCGGCCGATGCCCGACTGCTTGTAGCCCCCGAAGGCCGCATGAGCCGGATAGGCATGGTAGCAGTTCGTCCAGACGCGGCCGGCCTGGATCGCGCGGCCGAAGCGGTAGGCGCGGTTGCCGTTGCGGGTCCAGACGCCGGCGCCGAGGCCGTAGAGGGTGTCGTTGGCGATCGCGAGCGCATCGTCCTCGTCCTTGAAGGTGGTGACGGAGACGACCGGCCCGAAGATCTCCTCCTGGAAGACCCGCATCCGGTTATGGCCGCGGAACACCGTCGGCTTCATATAGTACCCGCCGGCCAGATCGCCCGGCAGGGTGTTGCGCTCGCCCCCGGTCAGCACCTCGGCGCCTTCCTGCTTGCCGATGTCGATATAGCTGAGGATCTTCTCCAGCTGCTCGCTCGACGCCTGGGCGCCGATCATGGTCGACGGGTCGAGGGGGCTCCCCTGCTTGATTGCCTCGACGCGCCTGAGGGCCTTTTCCATGAAGCGGTCATAGATCGATTCCTGGATCAGCGCCCGGCTCGGGCAGGTGCAGACCTCGCCTTGGTTGAGGGCGAACATCACGAAACCTTCGATGGCCTTGTCCAGGTAATCATCGTCCTCGGCCGTCACGTCGTTGAAGAAGATGTTGGGCGACTTTCCGCCGAGCTCGAGCGTCACCGGGATCAGGTTCTGGCTCGCATATTGCATGATCAGGCGGCCCGTGGTGGTCTCCCCGGTGAACGCGATCTTGGCAATGCGTGAGCTCGAGGCGAGGGGCTTGCCGGCCTCAAGCCCATAGCCGTTGACGATGTTCAGCACCCCGGGCGGCAGCAGGTCGCCCACCAGCTCGGCCCAGACCAGGATCGATGCCGGGGTCTGCTCGGCCGGCTTGAGGACGACGCAGTTGCCGGCCGCGAGAGCCGGCGCGAGCTTCCACGTCGCCATCAGGATCGGGAAGTTCCAGGGAATGATCTGCCCGACGACGCCGAGCGGCTCGTGGAAGTGGTACGCGACCGTGTCGTGATCGATCTCCGCGACCGAGCCTTCCTGAGCCCTGATGCAGGCGGCGAAGTACCGGAAGTGGTCGATCGCGAGCGGGATGTCGGCCGCGGTGGTCTCAC
The DNA here is from genome assembly GCF_013307435.2 of Microvirga terrae. Taxonomy (NCBI): domain Bacteria; kingdom Pseudomonadati; phylum Pseudomonadota; class Alphaproteobacteria; order Hyphomicrobiales; family Methylobacteriaceae; genus Microvirga; species Microvirga terrae. The sequence continues at coordinate 3,010,569 of NZ_CP102845.1, read as the reverse complement.
GGATCGGCTTGCCGTTGTCCCAGGTCTCGGCCAGGGCGAGCGTGTCGAGGTTCGCTTCCATCCGGTTTGCGATCTCGTTGAGGATGCGGGACCGTTCGGCTGGCGCCGTCTTGCCCCAGGCATCCTTGGCGTCATGGGCCGCGTCGAGAGCCTTCTCGATGTCGTCCTTGTCGGAGCGGGCGACCTCGCACACCACCTTGCCGGTGACCGGTGAGGTGTTCTCGAAATAGCGGCCGTTCACCGGCTCGACCCACTGCCCGCCGATGAAGTTGCCGTAGCGGTCTTTGAACGGCGCACGTGAGGCGCTGAGAAATTCTGGCTTGTTCATTGGTTTCCTCCCTGGATGAACAAGCCAGCCTGAGCAAGTTCCGTGCCAAAGCGCGCTCCGCGGGTCGGGTCTCCTTTTGCGCCGCGGTAAGTCTCTGAGAGAGCAGGGGCGGCGACGCCCGATCGGCCTGTCTGCTCCAGGTGACTTCTTTTTGCCTCAGCTTCGCTTATCATGGACTCTGTCGCGGAAAGAAACGCATCTGCAACACCTGTTGCAATTTGCGACACCGGGACGGGAGGACGCCACTTGACTCCAGATCCGATCCAGCATGCCCGCCAGCGCTTCTTCTCGCAGAAGGCCGTTCCCGGCGGGCTGATCCCGCAATCCATTCTCCGGTCCTGGACCCGCTGTCAGGCTCTGGGTCTCGAAGGGCGGGCCAACGCGCTTCCGGAGCCCCTGACGGCGTACGAGTTCGCGCTGACGGCCGGAGAGGCGGAGGCATTCAAGCGCCTGTGCCGGCCGGAGGTGGAAGCGCTCTATGCGGACGCCCAGGCGACGGACAGCATCGTCATCCTCACCAATGCCTCGGGTCTCGTCCTCGACACGATCGGAAGCCTGGACTTCGCGGAGCGGGCGGCCCGGGTCGCCTTGCGGCCCGGAGTGCCCTGGAGCGAACAGGTGGTGGGTACGAACGCCATCGGGACGTCCCTGGCCGAAGGATCGCCCATCGAGGTCCGCGGCGCGGAGCATTACCTCGAATGCAACCGGATCCTGAGCTGCTCGGCCATTCCGATCATGGGCCCCCAGGGAAACGTGCTGGGTGTCCTGGATCTTTCCGGCCCGGCCGAAACGCATCATGCCCACGCCCTCGGCCTCGTGAAGCTGGCGGCCGAGCAGATCGAGCACCGGCTCTTCGAGCAGGGGTTCGCCGGCGCCGACGTGGTGCGGCTCCATGTCGATCCGGCCATGCTCGGGACGTCCCGGGAAGGCATCCTGGTCTTCGAGGACGGACGGCTCAAGGCGGCCAACCGGCACGGCTTGGCGCTCATCGGCCGACGGTTCGACGATATTGGCAGGGCCACTTGGGCGGACCTGTTCCGCGAGCAACTGGCCAGCCTGGTCGAGAACGGAAGCCTCAAGCGGGAGAACGGCACCACACTGGTGGGCCGCCTCGAGGGGTTCAGAAGAGCCACAGCGCCGCGTGCCCGCGTGGCACGATCCGGCCCTTCTCCAGCCCCGAGCCCCATCTTCGATCCCGAGACCACACGGTCCCTGACTCGCGCGGTCCGGCTGGTCGATGCGGCCGTTCCCGTTCTCATCCGCGGTGAAACCGGGACCGGCAAGGAGGTCTTCGCCCGCACCGTGCATGCCAGGAGCGGGCGGTCCGGCAAGCCGCTGATCGCGGTGAACTGCGCGGCCCTGCCCGAAACCCTCATGGAGGCCGAGCTGTTCGGCTATCAGGCCGGAGCCTTCACGGGCGCGCGGCCCGGCGGGTCGAAAGGCACGCTGCGGGAGGCCGATGGGGGCGTGCTGTTCCTCGACGAGATCGGCGACATGCCATTGGCCCTGCAGACGAAGCTCCTGCGCGCCCTGCAGGAGCGGGAGGTCGTGCCGCTCGGCGGCGGGCGGCCGGTCCCGGTCGATTTCCTGCTGATCTGCGCCACCAACCGGAACCTGTGGGATCTCGTCGAGGCGGGCGCGTTCCGTTCGGACCTCTACTTCCGGATCGCACAATACACGATCGAGTTGTCGCCGCTTCGCCATCGCTCGGATCGCGTGCAGCTGATCGAGCAGATATGGGACGACCTCGGGGCAGAAACCCAAGGGATCGTCATGGCACAGGAATGCCGGGAGCGGCTCGTGACCTACGACTGGCCAGGCAACTTCCGTCAGCTGGTCGGCTGCCTCAGGGCCATGATGGCGCTCTGCGAACCCGGCGAGACGCTGACCGTCGACGCCTTGCCGCCGGACCTGCGCGCGGGCGCAGCGACCCCCGAGAGGCCCGCGTTCCCGCGTGGGAGAGGGCAGGCGACCCTGGAGGCCGTCACGACCACGGCCATGCAGGATGCTCTGCGGGCCGCCAGGGGCAACGTGTCCCTTGCCGCCCGCCGGCTCGGCGTCAGCCGCAGCACCCTGTATCGACGCATGCAGGTCTGAACGGCGGGCGCTTCCGAGAGGGCGGCGCGGTCTTGCGTCAGGTCTGCATCACATAGGTGCCGGGGGCGTCGCAGAGGACGGGATAGCCTCCATCAGGGGCTCCCATGTCCGGCGGTTCGACGAGCTCTCCGGAATGCAGCGTGAGCCAGTGACTCCATTCTCGCCACCACGAGCCCTGGAAGCGAGGAGCGATCTTGATCCAGGTGTCCGGATCGAGGTAGTGGCCGACCGAGGATCGTGTGAGAACCTGGAAGCTCCCGCTGGTCCGGCTCGGGCCAGCCACGATGCCGGCGTTGTGTCCGCCCGTCGTGAGGAGGAACGTCACGTCGGTGTCGGCAAGCAGATGGATCTTGAACGCCGAACGCCATGGGGCCACGTGGTCGCGCTCGGTGCCGACCGCAAAGATCGGCGCGCGGATGTCGCTGATGGCGATCGGGCGGCCGTCGACGTCGAAGCGTCCTTCGGCGAGGTCGTTGTTGAGGAAGAGCTGCCGCAGGTATTCCGCATGCATGCGGTAGGGCATCCGCGTCGCATCGGCGTTCCAGGCCATGATGTCGTTCAAGGGCGTGCGCTCGCCCATTAGGTAATGCCGGACGAGGCGTGACCAGATCAGGTCGTTCGAGCGCAAAAGCTGGAAAGCGCCGGCCATCTGCCGGGTATCGAGAAAACCCTGGCTTCGCATCAGATCTTCAAGGAAGTGCAGCTGGCTTTCGTTGATGAAGAGCGTGAGTTCCCCAGCCTCGCGGAAGTCCGCCTGCGCGGCCAGGAGCGACAGGGATGCGAGACGCTTGTCGCCATCGCGCGCCATGGCGGCAGCGGCGACCGACACAAGCGTGCCGCCGAGGCAATAGCCGACCGCATGGACGTTCCGGTCGGGCACGATGGCATTCACGGCATCGAGGGCCGCCATGATGCCGAGCCGGCGGTACTCGTCGAGACCGAGATCCCGATCGCCGACGTCGGGGTTCTTCCAGGAGATGATGAACACCGTGAAGCCCTGTTCGGTGAGATAACGGACCAGGGAATTCTCGGGCGAGAGATCCAGGATGTAGTACTTCATGATCCAGGCCGGCACGATCAGAATCGGCTGCGGCCGCACCTTCCTGGTCGTCGGCGCATACTGGATCAATTCGATGAGATCGTTGCGGTAGATCACCCGTCCGGGTGTCACGGCGACGTTCCGGCCCGGACGGAAGGCTTCCGTACCGGCAGGTGGCCTGGAGCGGACGATCCGCTCCCAGTCTTCGAGGAAATGGCGAAGGCCCTGCACGAGATTTTGGCCGCCGGTTTCAAGGATGCGGCGCTGAACCACCGGGTTGGTCGCAATGAAGTTCGACGGCGAGGCCATGTCGAGGATCTGTCGCGTGATGAACTCGACGACTGCCTGATGCTGCTTGGTCACCCCGTCCACATCCGTTGTCGCATCGTCCCACCATTGTTGCTGCAGTAGAAAACTCTGCTGAACGAGGTTGAAAGGCCAGCGCCACCATTCCGTCTCGGCGAAGCGCCGGTCCTGGGGCGGCGGCTCGATGCAGGGCTCACAGGCGCCGCCATCGACCGCGTAGCGCGAGGCGAACTGCGCCAGCCGCGCCCATTTGCGCACGCACTTGGTGGCGAGTTCGACATGCTTGCCCGGCGAAATGGCAAGATGGACGGCCCAATCCATATAGGCATCGACGATGGCTGCGGGCGAGAGCCCGCCGGTCAGGCGCGCAAGCCCGGCATGGGCGATATGATCGAGCGTGTCCCTGAGCCGGTGGAGCTCCGCATCGTCCCAGGGTCCCAGGTCCGACGGCAGCCCGGTCGCCGAGGCGTGAGCCGCAGCCGGCTGAATCGGCAGCAGGGCGGCTTGCGGGGGCAATTTCCGGCTCCCCATGGGTGTGGAGGATGTAGGAGCCGGCATGTCGATCTCCCGGGCGTTGGCCGTTGCGCACTGGATGACATCGAAGGATCCCTTCGAAATTCGTCCACATGATGGTCGAGCGCGTTGAGCGGATTGGCTTCGTTCCACTCGACGCGCGACATGGGCAGAAGTGTTCGCGACGGCGAATCTGCAAACAACCGGGAGCATGGCGTCAGTCTAAGTGGAATTACTTAGGCCCGCGCTTACCGGTCGTTATCATTTTCTCCGCACCCTTGATGACAGCAACGGTCGCAGTGTTGCGGCGAGCTTTATTTTGGTGTTGCGTATCGGAGTCGATCCATGTTGGGCATTTTGTCTCTAGCGCGATCCGAAGCGGAAGCAAGACTTGCAGCTCTCGACAGAGCGCAAGCGATTATTGAATTTAATCTTGACGGTACCATCGTGACCGCCAACGAGAATTTTCTTTGCACTGTCGGCTACTCCCTCGCGGAAATCCAGGGGCGGCATCACAGCATGTTCGTCGAGCCTGCCTACCGCGAGACGGCAGATTACGTTGAGTTCTGGCGCAGGCTCAGAGCCGGCGAGTATCAGGCGGCGCGGTACAGGCGCCTCGGCAAGGGCGGCCGGGAGGTCTGGATCGAGGCAAGTTACAATCCGCTGCTCGGGCGAGACGGAAGGCCCTTCAAGATCGTCAAGTTCGCGACCGACATCACACAACAGATGGACGAGCAGGCCGATCTGAAGGGGCAGGTCGAGGCGATCGGGAAGTCTCAGGCCGTGATCTCGTTCGATCTCGATGGAAACATCCTCGACGCGAATGACAACTTCCTCGCAGCCGTCGGGTACACTCTTTCCGAAATCCAGGGACGGCACCACAGCATGTTCGTCGAGCCGGGACAGAGGACCAGTCCGGAATACCTGGAATTCTGGCGCCGGCTCAAGCGCGGCGAGTTTCAGGCGGCCCAGTACAAGCGGATCGGGAAAGGCGGGCGGGAGATCTGGATCGAGGCGAGCTACAACCCGATCCTGGACGCCAGCGGACGCCCATACAAGGTCGTGAAATATGCGACCGACGTGACCCAGCAGGTCGGACTTCTGATCAGTCTCAGGGGCATGATCGAGACCAATTTCGGCGACATCGATGTGGCCGTCGGCCAATCCTCTCAGGAGGCGATCTCCGCCGGCCAAGCGGCGACCGCGACCTCCAGCAATGTCCAGATGATGGCCTCCGCGTCGGAGGAACTGGCCGCCTCGGTTCGCGAGATTGCCCAGAGCATGGCGACCTCCCGCGCAGCGACCGACATCGCCTTTGCCGAAGCGGAAAGCGCGAACGAATATACGAATAAACTCTCCGCCACCGCGGAGGCGATGGGAGGCATCATCGGCCTTATTCAGAGCATCGCGGGTCAGATCAACCTGCTGGCCCTGAATGCGACGATCGAGTCCGCCCGAGCCGGCGAGGCAGGTCGCGGCTTCGCGGTGGTTGCAAGCGAGGTGAAAAATTTGGCCTCCCAGGCGGCCCGAGCAACCGAGCAGATCTCCACGGAGATCGACGGGGTCCGGAACGTGTCGAGCGGAGTGGTCGAGGCGCTCGCGAAAATTCGCGGATCCATCGAAACCATGCGGGCCCACGTAGTTGGCGCAGCCACCGCTGTCGAGGAGCAGAGCGCCGTCACGCAGGAGATGTCGTCGAACATGCAGGATGCGTCCCACGCCGTGACGCGCATCGCCGGCAGCATCGGGGCCATATCGGCAGCGGTCGGACGGGTATCGGAGGCTGTCGACACGACGAAGAAGGCCGCGCAGGTGCTTGCCCGTTAGGGGAAGCCGCCGCGACCGGGGTCCTGGTCCCGTCAGGCGAAGGTCGCCTCGATCTGCTCCTTGAGCGCCGTGAGTTCCCGGACAAAGGGGGCTCGCCGCTCCCGGTGCTCATGCCGGAGGCTCGCGATCATCGCGCTCTTGCGGCCTTCGTCCTCGGAACTCTGCCTGACGGCATCGAGGCGTTTCTCGTAGGCGAAGTCGAGATCCGCGAGGTCCGCGAGAACTGCTTGCAGCCGTGGGAGAAGATCGGGCGCGTAGAACCCGCTCCTGTGCGACACACTCTCGAAACGGGCACGTCCGACAGCACTGGCCATGGCTTCCTCCGACGGTGTTCTTGAAGCCTGCGATTCCTGCGGGGAGTTAACCTAAGTTAGCGCCACGACTTTGGTCGGGATGGGGCAGCTTGGCGCTACAGAATTGCCTCCGCGTGCTTTCCTTCAGGCTGTCGTGCCTTGGCCGGATCGGCCTCGATCCGGTCGAACGCGGAAGCGGGATACCTGCCATAATGCCAAACGGATTGACGGTTAGTCTGGAGAAACTGTCTTGGTCCGTGCGGGCCGTGGAGGCACACATGATCAGCTGGATCGTCCGGATATTGATGGTTGCCGCCGGCGTCGTCACGAGCTGGTTTGTCGCCAAGGACGCCCCGATCTTCGGAGTGGCCCAGATGATGGTGGCCCTCCTCCTGCTGACCTTCGTGGTTGCTGTCCTGGCCTTTTGGCCGCATCGCTGGACGGCAGCCCTCGACCGGTCCGACAAGCAGCTCTGAACTCTCTTGGCGCAGGACGCCAGTGGCGCCCCCGGCTCTTGGCCGGGGGCGTCATTGCGTCCGGAGGTCAGGCCGCCCGGCCGACCCGTTCCGCGAGTTGCTTCACCTCGACCGTGGCGTTGCGGGCGGCCTCGTCGGTCAGCTGCATCGTGAGTTCCGCCATGCGGCGGCTGTTGTCGACGGTCTGCTCCAGATTGTCCCGGATGAGAGAGCTTTGAACCGTCACGAAGTCGTTCAGGGAGCGGCAGCGGGCGAGGGCATTCAGCCCGTCGAGATTCGTCTGCAGCCGCTTCTGGCTGAGTTCGAACCACTCCCGCGACACGTCCTGAAAGCCGCGCACGAGAACCGCGTTCGGCTGGACCGCGCCCGTCGTGCCGCCGGAATCCTGTGCCGCGAGGCCGCGTGCCTCCCCATCGGAACGACCGAACATCTGCATGGCTTGGCCCGTCGAGCGGCGGGCGAGCTCGGAAAACAACCCGAAGCTGTTCTCGACGACCTGCTGCATCGACTTGGCGATGCTTTGGGCACCCTCGGTCCCGGCTCGCACGCTCTCGGCGAGATCCTCGGTGACGCGCTGAACCGTCTCGACCGGCTCGCGGAGGCGGCGCGCCTCGGAGCGCTTGCTTTCATCGAATGCCACCATGTCGTCCTCCACCTTCTCGGCGACCGCTTCGGCCTCGTCGTCGCTCAGTACCTTGAGCACTGCAGGCAGAAGCTCCTTTCTGTCGTCACGGATATGCTGCTGGAACACCCTTCTCAGCTCGGCTACCTTGGCGAGGAAATCGCCGTTGTTCTTCGGCATGTGCTCGAGATCGGTCAGAAGTGCGGTGGTTTCCTCATGATCGCCGAGAGCCTGGCGGGCGAGGTCTTCCATTCCGTGCCGGCGCAGAACCGGCAGGAGATGCTGCTCCTGCAGGGTCGCCAGAAGAGTCAGCTCCTCCTGGAGCTCCGAGAACAGACGCTCACGGGTTTTGACCGCGTTGTCCGACGTCGCCAGAAGTTTTTCAAAGAGATCCCGTGCCCTGTCGGGTGGGGCCTGAGTGATTTTACGCGTGTTCATGATCCGCTCTCCAGGTTCCAATGAGACATGATCCTGCGCTTGGCGCAGGCGGCTCCATGGTGGGTGTGGGTTTTCAACTAGTGCTGCAGCCCCAATGGCCAGGGAGCAAAAAGGTTCGGACGCCTCCATAGGACAAAATGATCCTGTGTGGCGAGATCGAGACGGGTGTCTTTCTCCAGCAGGGCGATCTGCGCTTCCACGGCCTTGAGCTCACGCTCGAGCCTGGCTGTGCGCCGGACCTCGGAGGTAACGGGCTTTCGTTTCTTGCTCTTCATCAAGCACTCCATGGTCCGGCGCAGCCCACCGCCTTCGATGAAGGAGCGGACGGCGTACGGATGGCCATGATTGTGCCCCCGGTGACTTGTTCGTTGTCGTGTTTGCCGCGGATGATACCGAAGCATCGCTGTTCGTCTGTCAGGAACCCGACACAAGGAAAGATTTTGTTAACACAAGTTAAAGTGCCGCAGGTGTCCTTGGGCCGGGTGCCGGAAGCCGGCCGGTCCGTCGCGGAACCCAGGCATCACCCAGATGTTCATGCCTAGGGTCGGAGATCTGCGGCCTGCCGCTCGCCTTTGATGAATCGCTCAAGGTCAACGCGTCCAATCGGGGCAGTTCGTACCGAGGTCTGGAGGGCACATTGGTCAGGCGCATCCTTCTCATTGCCGTGTTAGGCTTGGCGCTGGCCGGTGGCGTCTATCTCTACATGAGCCGCTCGCCGGAGAATGCCGCGCGGATGCAGGCCTCCGGGGCGCCGACCCAGCCTCCACCCCAAGTCGGCGTCATCGTCGCCCAGCCGGCGGAAGTGCCGTTTCCCGTCGTCTTCGCCGGTCGCGTGGCGGGCTTCCGCGACGTCGAGGTGCGCCCGCGTGTCGGCGGTCTCCTGCTCAAGCGGGAGTTCGACGAGGGGGCGCCCGTCGAGCAGGATCAGGTGCTCTTCCGAATCGATCCGGCGAGCTATCAGGTGGCCCTGAGCCGTGCGGAGGCGCAGTTGCTGCAGGCCCAGGCGGCCTTGCGCCAAGCCGAGGAGAACTTCAACCGCATCGAGCCGCTGGCCCGGCGCGGCGTGTCGACGGACGTGCAGCTCGAGGAGGCGCGCTCCCAGCGCGACCAGGCCCGCGCCGGCGTGCAACTCGCCGAGGCCGAGGTCCAGAATGCGCGGCTGAACCTCGGTTACACCACCGTCACGGCGCCCGCGGCCGGAATCACCGCCCTGGAATCACCTCCCGTGGGAGCCCTCATCCAAGCCCAACAGACGCTTCTGACGACCATTTCCCAGCTCGACCCGGCCTATGTGAACTTCTCTTTCACGGACGAGGAGGGGCGGGAGTTTCGCGCCCTAAACGAGCGGCGGGAGAAACCCATTTCCGAGAAAGACCTTAAGGTTGAGCTGCAGTTCAGCCAGGGGGCCGGCTACCCGCAAACCGGCAGGATCGACACCGCCGCCCAGCGGGTCGACCCGCAGACCGGGACGATCCAGGCGCGGGTGATCTTCCCGAATCCGGACGGCGCCCTGCTGCCGGGCCAGTTCGTACGGGTTCGCCTGATCGGCATCACGTTGCCCGAGGCTATCGTCGTGCCCCGACAGGCCGTGAGCCAAGGGCCCCAGGGGCCGTCGATCTACGTGGTCGGAGCGAACGACGTCGCACAGGCGGTGCCGGTCCGGCTGGGACCGGAAGTGGCCGAGGGGTGGGTTGTCCAGTCCGGCCTGAAGGGCGGTGAGCGGGTTGTGGTCGACGGCGTCATCCGGGTGCGGCCGGGCCAAGCCGTCCGGCCGGTGCCGATCGACCCGCAGGCCGCGCAGACAACCGGGACGGCCAACGGACAGCCGTCCGGAGCCCGGCCATGATCTCCAAATTCTTCATCGACCGGCCCATCTTCGCCTCCGTCCTGTCGATCGTGATCGTGCTCGTCGGCCTGATCGCCATGCGGGTGCTGCCGGTCGCCCAGTACCCCGAGATCGTTCCCCCGCAGGTCGTCGTCTCCGCCACCTATCCGGGCGCCAGCGCTCAAACCATCGCTGAAACGGTTGCGGCCCCGCTCGAGCAGCAGGTCAACGGCGTCGAGGACATGATCTACATGCAATCGACGTCGACCGGCTCGGGGACCATGAGCCTGTCGGTGTTCTTCCAGACCGGCATCGATGCCGATCAGGCGACGATCAACGTCAACAACCGCGTCCAGCGGGCGACCGCGGTTCTTCCCGAGGAAGTGCGCCGCCAGGGTGTGACGGTGACCAAGCGGTCGTCCTCCATCCTCCAGATCGTGGCGCTGTCGTCGCCGGATCGGCGCTACGACACGATCTACATCTCCAATTATGCGCTGGTGAACATCATCGACGAGCTGAGGCGCACCCCGGGGGTGGGCGATGCCTCGCTCTTCGGCGCCTCCGATTACTCCATGCGGATCTGGCTGAAGCCCGACAAGGTCGCCCAATACAACCTGACACCGAGCGACATCGCCGCCGCCATCCGCGACCAGAACGCCCAGTTTGCCGCGGGGCGATTCGGCGAGGAGCCGAGTCCCGGCCAGCAGGCCTTCACCTACTCGGTCACGACCCAAGGGCGCTTGGCCGACCCACGCGAGTTCGAGCAGATCATCCTGCGCTCGGACGAGAACGGCGGAGCGCTGCGCCTGAGGGATGTGGCCAGGGTCGAGCTCGGGTCCCAGAACTATTCGACAGTCGCATCGCTCAATGGAGCCCCGACCGTTCCGATCGGCATCTACCTTCAGCCCGATGCCAACGCCCTGGAGGTGTCGAACGCCGTTGCCGCCACGATGGACCGACTGGCGCAGCGCTTTCCGGAGGGGCTGCGCTACGATGTGCCGTTCAACACCACACGGTTCATCGAGGTCTCCATCGAGGAGGTGGTCAGGACCTTCATCGAGGCGATCGTTCTGGTCGTGCTCGTGGTCTTCCTCTTCCTGCAGAACTGGCGCGCGACGCTGATCCCGCTGCTCGCCGTTCCGGTATCGATCATCGGCACGTTCGGAGGCATGTATCTTCTCGGCTTTTCGATCAATCTGCTCACCCTGTTCGGCATGATCCTGGCTATCGGCATCGTGGTCGACGATGCGATCATCGTGCTGGAGAACGTCGAGCGCATCATGACGACGGAGCGTAAGCCTCCCCGCGAGGCCGCGATCCAGGCCATGCAGGAGGTGAGCGGCCCGGTGATCGCCGTGGTGCTCGTGCTGTGCGCGGTCTTCATCCCTGTGTCCTTTCTCGGCGGCCTCGCCGGGGAGCTCTACCGCCAGTTCGCCGTGACCATCGCGGTGTCGGTGGTGATTTCCGGCATCGTCGCACTGACGCTCACGCCGGCTCTGTGTGCCCTCTTGCTCAAGGAAGGGCATCGGGAGCCCTGGCTCCCGTTCCGGATCTTCAATCGGGGCTTCGACCGGGTGACGCGCACCTTCACGGCCGGCACGGCCTTCTTCCTGCGCCACGCCGTGGCCGGATCGGTTATCATCGCGGTCATGCTCGGCGCGACCTGGTGGCTGTTCGAGCGGGTGCCGGGCGGCTTGGTCCCGGCAGAGGATCTCGGGTCGGTTTTCGTCGTGACCTCGCTGCCGCCTGCGGCATCGCTCGACCGCACCCTTGCGGTGACCGGAAAGGTGACCGAAGGGGTCATGCGGAACCCCGCCGTGGCCGATGTGGTGACCCTGGCGGGGTTCGATCTCCTGTCCGGCGCGCAGAAGACCAATGCCGGCGTCTCCTTCGTGTCGCTGAAGGACTGGTCCGAGCGCACCGACCCCCGGCTCGACGCCCGTAATCTCGCCCCTTCGTTTGCAGCCCTCAACGCGAACTTCCGCGACGGCGTCGCCATCGGGTTCAACCCGCCGCCGATCCAGGGGCTGAGCACGACCGGCGGCTTCGAGTTCTATCTCCAGGATCGCTCCGGCGGGAGCCTGGACAACCTCGCGCAGGCGGCGCAGCGCGTCATCCAGGCGGCCGGGCAGCGCCCCGAGGTGACGGGCGTTTCCACGACCTTCAGCACCGGCGTGCCGCAGTATCGGATCGACGTGGACCGCGACAAGGCGAAAGCCCTCGGGGTGCCGATCTCGGCGATCTTCGACACGATGCAGAGCACGTTCGGCAGCCTCTACGTCAACGATTTCAGCCTGTTCGGGCGCACCTACAGGGTCAGTCTCTCGTCGGAGGCCGAGTTCCGGCAATCGCCCGACGATCTGCGGCACGTGTTCGTCCGGTCGGACAACGGCACCATGGTGCCTCTCAACGTGCTCCTCACGACCGTCCGCATCGTGGGGCCCGACGTGGTCGACCGGTTCAATGTTTTCCCGGCCGCGAAGATTCAAGGCAATCCGGCGCCGGGCTACTCGTCGGGACAAGCCATCGCGGCCATGGAGCAGATCGTCGCCCAGACCCTGCCGTCCGACTACTCCATCGGCTGGACGGGGTCGGCCTATCAGGAGCTGCAATCGGCCGGCACTGGTTCCCAGGGGTTCCTCCTGGGCCTCGTGATGGTCTTCCTCATCCTGGCCGCCCAGTACGAGCGCTGGTCGCTGCCGTTCGCCGTCATCACGGCCGTGCCCTTCGCGGTTTTCGGCGCCGTCCTGGCGATCTGGCTGCGCGGGATCGAGAATGACATCTACTTCCAGGTGGGGCTCGTCACCCTGATTGGCCTTGCGGCCAAGAACGCGATCCTGATCGTCGAGTTCGCGGCCGAGCGCTATAGGGCAGGGGAAACGGCCTATGACGCCGCCCTGGATGCGGCCCGCCTCCGCTTCCGCCCCATCGTGATGACCTCGCTCGCCTTCATCCTCGGCGTCGTGCCGCTCGCGATCTCGACGGGCGCAGGCTCGGCGAGCCGCCACTCGGTGGGCACCGGCGTCATCGGCGGCATGCTCGCCGCAACCTTCCTGGCCGTCCTCTTCGTGCCGCTGTTCTTCCGCCTGGTAACGCGGGAGCGCAGGCGTACTGGAAGAGAGGCGACGCCGGTCGTGCCAGAGTACGTGCCGGCGAAAGAGGTTTAGTCTGCGGCGGCGAGAACGGCGGGTGTGGCGGGGCTCAGCGCTTGCGCAGGCGTTCGATCGCCTCCTTGTGCGCGGCCGGGTCCACATCGTACTCGGCAGCCAGGCGCGCAATCTCGGCCTGCCTCTCATCCGTCGAGAGCCTGGGGCTGAGGCTCGCCACCGCGGCCAGGAAGGACGCACCCGCAAATACTGGATCGCGGCGCCGCGCTGTCTGGTCCCGCTCCTTCTTCAACTCCGCCTGACGCTGCTTGTAGGTCTCGAGCGGGCCCAGCGCCCGCAGGGCCCGGTTGCGCAGGGCCGGGAGGGGCACGCCATGCTCCTCGGCGATCTCGGGAAGGACCTCCTCCGGATCCTCTCCCGCCAAGAGGGCGTCGGAGAGTTCTTCGAGTGCGGATACGAACGGATCCATGTCGGCCCCTTCAGATGCAATCATCGTCAACGGATGGTGATGGGTTCGGTTCTCGGCGACATGTTGCCCAGGACCCGGGGTGCCCAATAATCCATCGAACCGATTCTCGCCCGCCGAAATGCAACAACCTGAACGGAAAGCACGATCATGGCCGAACGGATGCAGGAGCAAACCGATCCCTATCTCTGGCTGGAGGACGTGGAGGGCGATGAGGCGCTCTCCTGGGTGCGGGCGCACAACGAGATGACGAAGGCCGCCTTGTGCGATGCAGGCTTCCAGGCCGACAAACAGGCGCTCTACGAGATCTCCACACGCCCCGACAACATTCCGTTCATTACGAGAAGGCAAGGCCTCCTGTACAATTTCTGGCAGGACATGAACCACGTGCGCGGCCTGTGGCGGCGGACGCCGATGGAAAGCTATCGCACCTCGGATCCGTCCTGGGAGACGGTGCTCGACATCGATGCACTGGCGAAAGACGAAGGGGCGGACTGGGTCTGGAAAGGGTGCGGGACGCTCCAGCCGGAGCAGCGCTACGGCCTGGTCAGCCTCTCCCGCGGGGGAGCCGATGCGGCCGTGGTGCGCGAGTTCGACCTCGTCGAGAAGCGCTTCGTGGACGATGGTTTCGCGCTTCCCGAAGCCAAGGGCGGGGCGACATGGCTCGACAGGGATCAATTGCTGGTGTCCACGACCCTCGGCGACAATGCCGCGACCGCTTCAGGTTACCCACGGACGGTGCGGCTATGGCAGCGCGGCACCGACTTCCACCAATCTCCACTGCTGTTTCAGGGCGAGTTCAACGACATCTACATCTCCGCATCCGTCGATCTCGAGCCGGGCTATGAGAGAATCTTCTACCGGCGCCAGATCACCTTCGAGGAGGGGATCAGCTACCTGGCCCAGGAGCAGGGCGATGCGCTGCTCATCGATCTCCCGCGCGACGCCCGGTTCGACGTGGAGAAGGACTGGCTGCTCGTGAGGCTGAAAAGCGACTGGGCCCTGCCGGACTGCACCTATCCGGCCGACGCGCTTCTGGCGATCAGCTTCGCCCGGTTCATGGCAGGGGATCGTCGCTTTGAGATGCTGTTCGAGCCTGGCCCGAGGCGGGTCCTGTCCGGGTTCTGGTGGACCAGGTCCCGCCTCGTGCTGACGGTGCTCGACAATTTGGCCAGCCAGATCTGGCTGGCGACGCCGGGGACGTCCTGGCAGATGGAGCGGCTGGCCGGCCTGCCGGAGACAGCGGCCGTTCACGCCATGGCGCTCGATGCGAGCCAGCTTGAGCGGACGGATGAGTTCCTGCTCTCGGTCTCGAGCTTCGTCGAGCCCACGAAGCTGGCCCTCGTGACCGAGGACAAACGGATCGAGGTTCTGAAGGAAACGCCGCCCGCCTTCGATGCCTCGCGCCTGGAGGTGACCCGGCACGAGGCGGCTTCCGTGGACGGCGAGCGCATTCCCTATTACCAGATCGGCCCGAAGGAGCAGGGCGGCCAGCGGCCGACCGTGCTCTACGGCTATGGCGGCTTCTCGGTTTCCCTGACGCCCGGCTATCTTGGCGGGATTGGCAAGACCTGGCTGGAGCGCGGCTATGTCTGGGTGGTCGCCAACATCCGGGGCGGCGGCGAGTTCGGGGCCGCCTGGCACAAGGCGGGCATGCGTGAGGGCAAGCGCCTGTCCCACGATGATTTTGCCGCCATCGCCCGGGATCTCGTCGGGCGTGGCGTTACCTCGACAAGGCAGCTTGCAGCCTATGGCGGCTCGAATGGGGGCCTCCTGGTCGGCAACATGCTGACCCGTTACCCGGAGCTGTTCGGGGCGATCTGGTGCACCGTGCCGCTCCTCGACATGCAGCGCTATACCCGCCTGCTGGCGGGCCCGAGCTGGGTGGCCGAATATGGCGACCCGGACAGTCCCGAGGACTGGGCTTACATGGCAGGTTTCTCGGCCTATCAGAACCTCCAGGAGGGCCAGGCCTACCCGCCCGTGCTTCTGGTGACGTCGAGGCGGGACGACCGGGTCCATCCGGGCCACGCCCGCAAGATGGCGGCCAAGCTCGAAGCCATGGAGCAGCCCGTGCTCTTCTACGAGCCCGACGATGGTGGCCACGGTGCCGCCAACAAGGAGCAGGCAGCTTTTCTGACCGCCCTGGGATTGTCTTTCCTCAAGAAGACGCTCATCCCTTGATATCTGCCCGGTCCATCGACACATAAAGGGAGAAAGATTCGGCCGCCCAATGCTTTAGATCACCTCCCGCGGCACAAGGGTATGATCCTCGGCCAGGCCGAAAGTTCTTCCTCGCAAACATCTGCGCCTTTCGGGTGTTGAAACCGGTGTGAAACCGATCCGTCGTGAGGCGCTCCTGAAATGGGCCGGGGCGGGCCCGCCTGGGCTGCTCCAGTCAGCGAAAGTCCGAATGTCCAAGAAGTCGAAACATCTCGTCAGTCTCAATCACCTGCCCGGGATCCTGCTCGCCAGCGCGGCCGAATGCGAGCGCTGGATCGACGCCGGTCTGATCCCCGTGACCGAGCGCCGGACCTTCCAGAAGCGCGGACGCAGCTTCGAGGCCCCCATGTTCGACCCGGACACCGTCGCCGCCCTGGCGGCCGAGGTTCCGGCATGGCGCGCGCAAGGAGGCGAGACGCCTGAGCGCAATGGTCCTGCCGGCCGGAAGGCCGACGACAGTTCCCAACCCGTGGATGAAGCCGCGCATCGCCGCCGGCAAAGCATTCTCGCGCCGGTCCGGAAGAACACCGGGATCTATCTCGCCGAAGACATTCGCCGGATCGAGAGCGGACGCTGGAAGCCGGAGCGGATCTTTGCGGGATACCGGGCGGTGTTCAGCTGGCCCATGCAGATCCTTCCGGACGGCGCTCCCGTCGACATCGCGGTCGAGTACGCGTTCGCAGAGCCTGTCGAGGTCGCGGCCGTCGTGCTCGCGCCGGCGCGCGTCGAGCGGACCGAGCTCGCGGCCGCGTCCGAGGCGCTCGAGGCTCGTCTGATCGAGCTCCGGGACGCAACCTTTGCGGCCTGCGAGCAGGAGCTGGCCGGCTGGCGCGACGAACTCGAGACCTATCTCGATGCTTACGAGGATGCGAACGAGCGGACGGCGATCCTTGACGGCATCCGCTCGGCGCTCGAAAAGCTCGACCGGGTCCATGCCTCGGACAAGGGCGGTCCCGCAGGAGCCGGGCGCAAGCTTCGGCAAAAGCTCGACGATTTCCGCTCGAAGGCCACCGCCCGGCGCCTGCGGCACCTGCGCGAGGCGCAGATCCGGGAAGCCTCGGGCTATGAGAGCTACGCGGCGATCTTTCCCGTAGCGCGGTCCTTGGACCGCCGTTTCCTGTTCCTGGCAGGGCCGACCAATTCGGGCAAGACTCATGAGGCTCTCAGGCTCGCCGGCGAGGCGCAGACCGCCGAGATCCTGTCGCCCCTGCGGCTCCTCGCCCTCGAGCACTACGAGCGCCTGAGCGAGCAGGGCTTCGCGGCCGGCATGATCACCGGCGAGGAGCGTGTGCTGCCCGAGGGCGCGACGCATATCGCCCGAACGATCGAGACCCTGGATCTGCACCGCGTCGTCGACGTATGCGTGATCGACGAGGTCCAGATGCTCGGCGACCCGAGCCGCGGCTGGGCGTGGACCCAGGCGATGGTCGGAGCGCCGGCGAAGCTCGTGGTTCTGACCGGCGCCCCCGAAGCAATCCCGCTCGTGGAGCATCTGCTGGCCATGACCGGCGAGCCGCTGGAGGTGAAGATCCTCAAGCGCAAGGGCAAGCTGCGCGTCGAGGGCGTTCCGGCCAATCTCAACAAGCTGATGCGGGGCGACGCCGTTGTGGCCTTCACCCGCCGCGACGTGCACGATTTGCGCACGCGCCTGGTCGCGGCCGGTCGCACAGTCGCCACCGTCTATGGCGCGCTGGGCCCGGAGGTTCGCCGCGCGGAGGCTGCGCGGTTCCGCAATGGAGAGGCGGAAGTCCTCGTCGCAACCGACGCGATCGGGATGGGGCTGAACATCGGTCCGCTGAGGAGAGTCGTGTTCTCGACGCTGCGCAAGTTCGACGGCGTGCGGGAGCGGCAGCTCAACGCCATGGAGATCAAGCAGATCGCAGGCCGGGCGGGGCGGTTTGGTCACCACGACGAAGGCTTGGTGACGGCGCTGCCGGAGGTCGGAGCCTATGCGCAGGTCGAGACCGCCATCCGCAACGCTCTGAACGGCGATGCCGCGAAGCTGCGTGGCAAGGCGTTCGTCCGTCCGAACCAGGAGACGGTGTTGTCTGCAAGCGAAGTCTTGCAGACCGACCGCCTCGGCCGCGTGCTGCGCCACCTGAACGACAACCTTGTCGCAGGTCATCCGGATCTGCGCATGGCTGACATGGACGAGATGATCGAACTGGCGTCGCTCCTCGATACGGTCGACCTGCCGATCCTCGACCGCCTGTCCTACTCCATGGCGCCGGTCGACGGTCGCGAGCGCTTGGCGGTCGAGCTCCTTCTCGACTGGGCACGGCAACATGCGGTGTACGGCAGGGTCCAGGCTCCCGATTTCGGCGTGAACACGGATCTTCTCAAGCTGGAAGCCAGGGTGAAGATCGCCACCAGCTGGCTGTGGCTTGCGCAGCGCTACCCGCAGGTCTTCGACGATGTCGAGGCAGTCGTCGACCTGCGCGCGAGCCTCAATGCGAAGATCGAGGAGAAGCTCGTCGCGACCTCCGTCTCGCACCGCCGCAAACCCGACGAGAAGGCACGGCGCGACCGGAGCGCGAAGCCCCGACGGCAGAAGAACAGGCGCCGCGGCCGGGACGAGGCTCCGGCCGGCGAGGCGGAGTCCTATCTCGTCAGGGGGCGGTAGGCCTCAAGCCGCCAGTTCCTGCTCCACGAGAGCGACCCAGAAGGCGACGCCGGTCGGAATGGCTTCGTCGTTGAAGTCGTAAGCCGTGTTGTGGTGCAGGGCTCCGTCGACGGCAGGCCCGTTGCCGAGCCAGACATAGGCTCCCGGCGCGGCCGCGCCGAAGAACGCGAAGTCGTCGCCTGCGGTCGAGGGCTCGAAATCCGTCAGGACCTTGGCCCCACATACGGCCCGCGCCGCCTTGAGCGCGCGGGCCGTAGCATCGGCATGGTTGATGACCGGCGGGATGCGGCGGCGGAATTCGTACGAAACCTCGATCCCGAACGTCACCGCGACACCGCGCGCCAGACGCTCGATCTCCGTTTCGAGCTGGTCGCGCACCTGTGCGGAATAGGCTCGCGCCGTTCCGCCGATCTCCGCCACGTCCGGGATGACGTTGAGCGCCCGCGGATCGCCCGCCTTGACGGAGCAGGCGCTGACCACGGCGGGCTCCAGCGGATTGACCACGCGGCCGACGATCGTCTGGAGCGCGGAGAGGAAGTGGCCGCTCGCCGTGATCGGATCCTTGCCGAGATGGGGTTTTGCTCCGTGAGTGCCGACGCCCTTGAAGGTCACGAGCCATGTATCGGACGAGGCGAGCTGCGGGCCCGGGGTGACGGCCATCTCATCGGTGCTCAGACCCGGCATGTTGTGCAGGCCGTAGACCGCGTCGCAGGGAAAGAGGTCGAACAGACCATCTTCGACCATCTTCCTGGCGCCGCCCCGGCCTTCCTCGGCCGGCTGGAAGATGAAGTGAACCGTGCCGGAGAAGTTGCGGTTCTTGGCTAAATGACGGGCCGCGCCGAGCAACAGGGTCGTGTGCCCGTCATGGCCGCAGGCATGCATCTTTCCGGCAATTTTCGACCTATAGGGACGCTCGGCTTGCTCGGGCATGGCCAGCGCGTCCATGTCGGCGCGCAGGCCGATGGTCCGCGTGCCGCTGCCGACCTGCAGGGTGCCGACGACGCCCGTCTTACCTAGGCCCCGATGCACGCGAAGTCCGGCCTCTTCCAGCAAAGAGGCCACGATCCCGCTCGTGCGCTCCTCTTCAAAACCCAGCTCCGGATGCGCGTGGAGGTCCTGGCGGAGACTGCGCAGGAACGGGAGATCCGCCTGGATGAGGTCCTGTCGGGGCATCGCGATGTCGTCCTGGATTTGCGGCCGGAATCGTTCGATAACGCGGCTGAACACCCACGACAATCATCCTGTACAATTCGAGGAACGAGACGAGCGATGCAGCCGCACGATTTCTGGCAGGAAATCCATCCGCCTCGAACATTCGACCCGTCGCCGTCCGACGGGCATCGCGGGTTCTTCCCGGCCGATTTCGCGGACGGGCGCCAGTTGCGTCTTCCGATCCGCGAGCTGGCCGACGGAGAGCACGCGCTGGCGTCCCTCATCATCAACCAGGCCGGCTTCGCCGTCGAGGAAGCGCTGTGCGCCAGCCTCGCCGAACTGGTCCGACCCTTCGACCCGGAGGTGGTGATCGGACTGCCGACCCTCGGACTGACGCTGGCGAGCGGCACGGCGAAAAAGCTGGGGCATGCCCGCTACGTCCCGCTCGGGACCTCGCGCAAGTTCTGGTACCGCGACGAGCTCTCCGTCCCGATGAGCTCCATCACCAGTCCCGAGCAGGTGAAGCGCCTCTATCTCGATCCGCGCATGCTGCCGCTGGTCGAAAGCCGGCAGGTGCTGCTGGTCGACGACGTGATCAGCAGCGGTCGCTCGATCGCCGCCGCCCTTCGGCTGCTGGACACCTGTGGCGTCCGACCGGTCGCCATCGGGGCGGCGATGCTTCAGACGGACGCGTGGAAGGAGCCGGTCTCGGCGGTCTTTCCCGGAGCGCGGGACCGGGTCGTGGGGGTGCTCCGGACCCCGCGCCTGAAGCGGAATGCGGCCGGTGCCTGGGCTCCCGAATAGGGTGCCTTTGATTTGCAGGTTTTTTGAGCAGAATGGCTGTAAGGTAGGCAGGGTCCTCGGCGGGCGGGGCTTTCCAGCGGCCGTGGTTGTGTTAATGCGTGGACCCCGTAGGGCGGTCATCGACCGCGTAAAGGGCATCGGCACCCTTTCCCTTGGCCGTGATACAGTGGAACCCGGGAGATCCTCAGATGGTAGGGCGTTGGCAGAAACCTTTGGCGGGCATGGCTCTTGTTCTGACCGCTCTGGCCGGGGGGCCGGCCGTGGCCCAGAACAAGACCCTGACGATTTCCTGGTGGGGCTTCAACGGCGACAAGCTGGAAGAGATCATTCTCAGGCCGTTCCGCGCCCAGTGTGGCTGCGAACTGGTCTTTGAAACAGGCAACAACGCCGATCGCCTGAACAAGATCAAGATCCGCGGCGGCAGCGGGGTCGACGTCGTCTACCTGACCGACAGCTATTCGCAGCTTGGGATCCAGGAGGGGCTGTTCCAGCCCGTCGACCGCTCCAAGATCCCCAACGTCAATGGCATCTACGATCTCGCCAAGGAGCCGCAGGGCAAATACGGCCCGGCCTATACCATCGGACGCGTCGGCATCATCTACGACAGCGCCAAGGTGTCGGCCCCGATCACATCCTGGAACGACCTGTGGCGCGATGATCTCAAGCGCCGCGTCTCCCTGCCGGGCATCACCACCACGGCCGGCCCGATGACGGTTCTCGTCGCGGCCAACAAGGCCGGCGTCGATCCTTACAAGGACGAGAGCGCGGCCTTCAAGGCTCTCGAGCAGCTGAAGCCCAATGTGGTCAAGAACTACAATACGGGCTCGGAGCTCGTGAACCTGTTCTCCACCGGGGAGGTCTCGGTCGCCATGGCCCAGGACTTCACCCTCGCCCAGATCCAGGCCGCGGTCCCGACCGTGCGCTGGGCCGAGCTGAAGGAGGGCGACTACGCCACCCTCAACACGGTGAACATCGCCAAGGGGGCGGCGAACCCCGAACTCGCGCACCAGTTCATCAACTTCATCCTCGATCCCAAGATCCAGCAGACGCTGGCCGAGCGCGGCGTGGATGCTCCGGTGGCCACCGCCGTGCAGCTCAAGCCCGAGGAGGCCGCCCGCTGGACCTATGGCCAGAAGATGATCTCGTCGCTGAAGCGTCTCGATTACGAGAAGCTCAACGCGGCCAAGAGCGACTGGCTCGACGCCTGGAGCGAGGTCTTCGGGAAATAATCCGGTCATCATGACATCGAGACGCTTCTGGCGCCGGAACGGCGCAACCGGGTGGGCGCTGACGGCGCCCGCCACACTCGCCGTGATCGCGTTCCTGATCGTACCGATCGGGGCCGTGATCGCCG
Source organism: Microvirga terrae (assembly GCF_013307435.2). Lineage (NCBI taxonomy): Bacteria > Pseudomonadati > Pseudomonadota > Alphaproteobacteria > Hyphomicrobiales > Methylobacteriaceae > Microvirga > Microvirga terrae. Next base: position 2,989,076 of record NZ_CP102845.1, on the reverse strand, counting down.
GCACCTTCATGGACCCGCGTGGGGCCTTCGCTCCCTACATCTCCTATTTCAACAGCGGCTTCCGCACGACCGTCCTGTTCCGGACCCTGCAGATCTCGGCCTTGACGACGATCATCTCCCTGATCTTCGGCTTCATGACCGCCTATGTGGTGTCTCGCGCGCCGGGCAAGCTGAAGAGCCTTCTCATCGTGGCGGCCGTGTTTCCGCTTCTGACCGGCGTCGTGGTCCGCGCCTTCGCCTGGCTCATCATTCTGGGCCGCAACGGCATCCTGAACCAGGCCCTGCTCGCGCTCGGGGTCGTCGATGAACCGCTCGAGATGCTCTACACGCAGGGCGCCGTCATCGTCGGGATGGTCTATCTCTTTGTGCCGCTGATGGTCCTGTCCCTGGTGGGCGTCCTGGAGAACATCCCCAAGGACGTGCTGCAGGCCTCCTCGTCGCTGGGCGCATCGCCCATGGCGACGTTCTGGCAGGTGCTGCTTCCCCTGGCCGTGCCCGGGCTCATCGTCGGCGCCGTGCTGGTCTTCACGGGCAGCTTCACGGCCTACGCCACGCCGCAGCTTCTGGGCGGGGAACGCCAGACCGTGCTCGCGACGCTCCTGCAGCAGCGTGCCATGGTGTCCTTCGACTGGGTCGGCGCCTCGACCATCGCCGCCATCATGACGGTGATCACGATCTCCATCGTTCTCGCGATGAGCCACATCGCCCGCCGCATCAACCCCATGGCCACGTGATGTCCGACAGACCTCATCCCCTGCTCATCGTCGTTGCGGCGCTGGTCTATCTTTTCCTGATGGTGCCGCTCGTCATCGTGGTCGGCGCGGCCCTCAGCGACACGACGTATCTGACCTTTCCGCCGCAGGGGCTGTCCCTGCGCTGGTTCGAGAACATCTTCCAGATCAGCGCCTTCCGGCGGACCATCGTCACCAGCTTGCAGATCGCGTTCCTCGGGACGCTGATCGCGCTGCTGATCGGCATCCCGGCGGCTTATGCGCTCAATCGTTTCCGGGTCGAACTGCCGAAATGGCTCGGCACGCTGTTCGTCCTGCCGATCCTCGTGCCCGAAATCGTGTTCGGCTTCGCCCTTCTGAAGTCGCTGACGGTCGGGACCGGAGCGCCGATCTTCCTGGCCCTCCTCATCGGCCACACGCTCATCGTCCTGCCCTACGTGGTTCGGGTGATCAGCGCGAGCCTCGCGTCCTTCGACTTCTCCATCGAGGAGGCGGCGATCAGCCTGGGCAGCGCTCCGGTGAAGACGTTCTTCACCATCGTTCTGCCGAATGTCAGGGGAGGGGTGATCGCGGCGTTCATCCTCGCCTTCATCACCTCGCTCAACGACGTATCGGTGTCGCTCTTCCTGACGGGGCCGGGCATCAGCACCCTGCCGATCCAGATCCTCGCCCATGTGGAGCAGTTCTTCGACCCGACGGTCGCCTCCGTGTCCGTCCTTCTGATGTTCCTCACGGTGGCCGTCATGGCCATCGTTGAGCGGACCCTCGGCCTCACCTTTCTTGCGAAGTAGCTTTCCGTGACCCAGCCTCTCCATCTCGAAGCCGTCTCCGCCCATTACGGGACGACCAAGGTCCTCGAAGATCTCTCGCTCTCGGTCCAGGCGGGCGAGCTCGTGTCCCTCCTTGGCGCCAGCGGCTGCGGCAAGACCACGACCCTGCGGCTCATCGCCGGATTCCTGTCGCCCACCAGCGGATCAATCACGCTGGGCGGTCGCGACCTGACGCGCCTGCCGACCCATAAGCGCGACATCGGCCTCGTCTTCCAGAACTACGCCCTGTTCCCGCACCTTTCCGTCCTCGACAACGTCGCCTTCGGGTTGAAGCAGCGCGGGATTGCCACGGATGAACGCCGGAGGCGGGCCATGGCGATGCTGGAGCGCGTCGGGCTTTCGGCTCTGGCGAGCCGAGCGCCCGGAGCGCTCTCGGGCGGGCAGAAGCAGCGTGTCGCTCTCGCCCGGGCGCTCGTGATCGAGCCGCCGCTGCTGATGTTCGACGAGCCGCTCTCGAACCTCGACGCGAAGCTCAGGGTCGACATGCGCGTCGAGATCCGCCAGCTCCAGCGGGCGAACGGAACCACGTCGGTCTATGTCACGCACGACCAGGAGGAGGCGTTCTCGATCTCCGACCGCGTCGCGATCATGCATGCCGGGCGTCTCATGCAGTTCGACCGGCCGGAGGTGCTCTACCGGCGCCCCGCCAATACCTTCGTGGCCCGTTTCGTCGGGTTCGAGAACATCATCCCGTTCCAGGTGGTGTCGCGCGACGGCGACGGGGTGACGGCCGAGACGGCAGGGATGCGGCTGCGTCTCTCGCAGAGCCTGTTCGGTGCCGTTCCCGACACCTTCCTGCTTGCCACGCGCCCGGATGGGCTCGTCGTTTCGACCGATGCGGCCGCCGAAGGGCTTCCGGCAAGGCTGGGCCTGAGAACCTATCTCGGCAGGGCCTACCAGTATCAGTGCGAGACCACGGCTGGCCCCCTCGTCGCCAACGGCAGCCTCACGGCTCCCCTGCAAGCCGGCACCCAGGCGAAGCTCGTTCCCGTTCCCGAGCAATGCACCATCCTGGCGGCCGAGGGAGACGAGTGATGGCGTCGATCCTGATCGTCAACGCCTGCCTGATTCCCATCGACGAGACCATGAGCGTCATCGAGCGCGGATGGGTGCATGTCGAGGGGAGCACGATCCAGGCTCTCGGGTCTGGCGAGCCGCCCCCCGTTGCGGGAGCCGAGATCATCGACGTCGGCGGCGACGTGATCATGCCCGGCATGGTCAATCCCCACGCGCATCTGGCCATGACCCTCTTCCGCGGCCTCGGCGAGGACGTGGACGACCGTCTGTTCCGCTATGTGCTTCCCATGGAGCGCAAGTTCGTGACGCCCGAGATGGTCCGGGTCGGGACGCTGCTCGGCGCGCTCGAATCCATCGAGGCGGGCGTCACCACCATCGCCGACATGTATTACTACGAGACGGAGGTCGGTCGCGCCCTGGACCAGGCAGGGCTGCGCGGCGTGGTCGGCCAGACGCTCGCAACCTTCGATCCGCCCGACCATGGGACCGTTGACGAAGGCTTCGCGCTCGTCGAGGAACTGGTGGCCGAGTTCTCCGGGCATGACCGGATCGTTCCCTCCATTGCGCCTCATGCGCCTTACTCGACCGATGTGGAGATCATGGCCCGCGTGGCCCGTTGGGCCGAGGCGCATCCCGGCGTGCCGGTGCAGCTCCATCTCGCCGAGATGGACAGCGAAATGGAGTGGTGCCGCAAGAACCACGGCCTGCGACCCGTCGCGGTGGTCGAGAAGGCGGGTCTGCTGCGACCCGGGCTGATCGCGGCCCATTGCCTGCATATAGACCCGTTCGAGATCGACCGTATGGCGAAGGCGGATGTGCGCGTCGCCCATAACGCGCGTTCGAATGCGAAGGCGGGACGCGGCATCGCCCCCATCGAGGCCATGCGTGCGGCCGGCATCAAGGTCGGCGTCGCAACCGATGGACCGATGAGCGGCAACACCCTTGACCTGTTCAGCCAGTTCGGCCCGGTCTCCATGTTCCAGAAGCTGCTCGGCCACAGCCGTAAGCCCATGCCGGCCGCCCAGGTGATGCGCATGGCGACGCTGGAAGGGGCCCAAGTGCTCGGCCTCGACGCCCGCATCGGTTCGATCGAGCCTGGTAAGCAGGCGGATCTCATCCGCATCGACCTGTCCGCGCCGCGCCTGCAGCCGGTCTACGACATCTACGCCACGCTGGTGTTCTCCGCCATGCCGGTGGACGTGCAGGACGTGATGGTCGGCGGACGCTGGATCATGCGCGGCCGCCAGGTCGAGAGCCTGGAGCGCAAGAAGATCCTGCGCGACGCGGGCCAGATCGCGGCCGCGTTCAAGGCCGAGATGGCCCGCATCGACGCGGCCGGATGAGGTCTACCAGACGATCGGGTGCGTCTGCCCGGTCGCCACGTTGACGAAGCCGTGCGGGGCGGCCTCGCAGGGCGCCACCAGGACCCAGCGCCACGGCGCGCAGGTCAGGGTCGCGAACTGGAGCCGCTCCGGAAACCCAGGATACCAGCGTGGAGAGAAGGTGGGCTCGTAGAGCCACTCGATCCGATCCGCTGCCGCATAAAGCCGTTGCATCTCCGCGTCGAGGTCCTCTGCGGAGCGCTGCGTCATCAACCCGCCGATCTCGTAGCGCACCTCGGCAAGAACCTTACCACCGCTCACGAGGACCCAGCCGCCTCCGATCTCCGCCACGCGGTTGGCCACCATGGCCATGGCTTCGTCGGAGGAGCCGACGACCCAGAGATTGTGCTTGTCGTGCGCGACCGTGCACCCGACCGCCGTGTCGGGCGTCTTGGGTCCGCAGCCGAGCCAGAACATGCGCGAGATCCGTCCATCGCCCGAGAAGCGGTCGACGATGGAGAACTTCGTGACGTTCCGGCTCGCGTCCCGTTGCACCTCGCCGCTCTCGACGGGGAGCTCCATGGTAATGAAGTCGTCGTGCCAGTGGAAAGGGCGCAGGAGAGCGGCCTGCATCGTGGCGCGGCCCGGCTCGGCCGCGATGGCGAAATCTTTCGGTTCGATCCGGCGTTGGATCTTCACGGTCTGCGAAGCCCAGTTAGGCCAGCCGATCGGGGGCAGGGGGCCGAGATAATCCTGTCCTGTGGACACAGGCTTGCCGTCGGCCCAGACCTCGGCGATGGACACCTTTGCAACGTCGTCGAGCATAACGATGTCCGCGAAGCGGCCCGGCGCGATGCTGCCGACCCAGGGCGTCAGCCGCATGTGGCGGGACGGGTTGATGGTCACGCACTGGATCGCGATGTCCGGCGGCAGTCCCGACTGGATGGCGAGACGGACATTGTGGTCCGTGGCACCCATCCGCAGGGTGTCAGAAGCGCTGCGGTCGTCGGTCGCGAACGCGACCTGCGACCAGTCGGAAAGACCGCGCTGGAGAAGTCCGGCGATGATTTCCGGCATGGAATGCGGCCTGATCTCGATGAAGATGCCGTGGCGGAGCTTGTCCCAAACTTCCTCGGCCGTCCAACCTTCATGGTCCGATGCCAGACCTGCGGCCGCGAATGCATTGATCGAAGGGAGATCCCGCAGGCCGGCCCCATGGCCTTCCACCACGCCGCGCTTCTCGAACGTCGCCTCGATCATGCCCCAGAGCCGCCTGTGCGAAGGGTTGTCCGGATTCCAGACGGCGGGCCAGTCCATGACCTCGTCGAGGCCCGCCACCATAAGGCTGTCCTTCAGAAATCCTGCCTGCTCGTCGTAGCCGTAATATCCGCCGCCCCATTCGTAGGCGGTCGGCGGAACGGCCGAACCTGGCAGCGGAAAGATCTTCATCGGCGAGCCATGGCGCCGGGCGGTGAGCCAGAATTCGAGATTGTGAGGCCCGTCCACGTTCGAAAATTCGTGGCTCGCCTCGCAGGTCCAGGTGTTGCCGCGCGGCAGGACGAGCGCGGCCTCGTATTCCGGCGTGAGGTGCGAGCTCTCGATATGCTTGTGCACCTCGCCGAAGCCTGGAACCGCAGAGAGATCGCTCCGATCCACCCGAGCCTCGGCCGTTCCGGGAAAGGTGCCCGCCGGTCCCGTCCAGGCGATGCGGCGGCCGCGGATGGCGATCTCCTGATCGTCGAGCCAGGTTCGCGTATGAACATCCAGCAGGCATCCGACGCGCAGGAGCAGGTCCGCAGGCCGCTTGCCCAGAGCGACCAGAACGAGGTCCTGTCTGATCGCCACCTCGTCCGCGGCATTCACGAGAAGATCGTCGGGGAGCGAGGCTGTAGGTTTCACGGGGCACCTGTGGCTATGGTCAAATCCCGTCCGGTGTCGGATAAGCGGTCGAACGGACTCACAGCAAGGTTTCTAGACCCATCATGCCCGACGCAAAACCCCGGCTGATCGTCATCGACACGGACCCGGGCATCGACGATGCCATTGGGATCCTGCTCGCTCTCGCCTCACCGGCGTTTTCAATCGCCGGCATGACGACCGTCGCCGGGAACATCGGCATCGAAACGACGACGCGCAATGGGGGCCGGCTGCTCGCCTTCGCGGGCCGGGAGGATATTCCGGTCGTTCAGGGGGGCGCGGCGCCGCTCTCGCGGCCCGGACCCGAACCGTTGAATCTCCATGGCGAGAACGGAATCGGCGGCGTCGCTCTGCCTGAACCTGTTCGGCCGCCGGAAAGCCTGCCTGCCGCCGCATGGCTCGCGGAATTCCTGCTCGACCAGCCCGCCGGCGCGGTCGACATCTTCGCTCTCGGACCGCTCACGAACATCGCCCGGCTCTTTATCGACAACCCGGATGCCGCTCGGCGCATCGGCCGGATCATCGCCATGGGTGGGGTGGTCCACGAGGTGGGCAATGTCGGCCCGCGCTCCGAGTTCAATCTGTGGGCCGATCCTGAAGCCGCCGCCGTGGTCGTGTCGTCGGGACTGCCCCTCGTGCTGGTGCCGCTTGACGTTACCCGGAGGGTGCGCGCCTCACGGGAGTTCGCGCAGGCGCTGCGGGTGGCCGGAAAGCCTCTCGCGTCGATGGTGGCCGATCTCGTCGAATCCTATTTCGAGACGAAGACGCATCAGGAGAGCCGTCCTCTGCATGACCCCTGCGTGATGCTCTTCGCCCTGGCGCCGGAACTGTTCCGTCTCGAGGACCTGCACCTCGTCGTCAACACCGGATCAACCGAGGAGGCGGGAGCGTTGACGGTGGACGGAAACGGAACGCCGGTTCAGGTCGCCATCGGGGTCGACGGCCCGGCGGTTCTCGATCTTCTCGCCAGGACATTGACCGCCGCCTGACGCATGATCCGTCCGCAGGCGGAACCCGGAGAGCACGATGCAGAATGGACCGCCCAAGCCTGAACTGGACGAAGAGACGATCGCGTTCGCCCAGCGGGTGTTCCAGCATGCGAGAGCCGGACAGGCACAGGAACTCGGGGACTTGCTGCGCATGGGATTGCCGCCGAACCTGCGCAACGAGAAAGGGGACTCGCTCCTGATGCTCGCGAGCTATCACGGCCATGTGGACGCGGTGCGGGTGCTGCTTGCGCATGGAGCGGATCCGGAACTCGCCAACGATCGCGGCCAGACGCCACTCGCCGGCGCCGCCTTCAAGGGCGACATGGCCACGGTTCAGTGCCTGCTGGACGGTGGCGCAGACGCCAACGGGCGCAGCGAAGACGGCAAGACCCCGCTCATGGTCGCCGCCATGTTCAATCGCACCGAGATCGTCGATGTGCTTCTCGCACGGGGTGCGAATCCCCAGGCGACGGATGCAGGCGGCCTCACGGCCGAAGCGCTCGCCGGTGCCATGGGGGCAGCCGAGACCGCGGATCAACTTGCCAGGGCGGCGCGCCAGGTCTGAGGTCAGGCGCGGTCCGGCACCTTGTGGGCCGTCAGGAACCCGTAGCGCATCGATCCGGTGAGATAGGCGAGCCAGATCCGGGGAAGGCTCAAGGCGAAAACGCGGTTCTTGGAGCGCGCATCGAGCAGATAGCGCCTGTAATCCGATCGGGTCAGGAGCTTCGTCGCCACCCGACCGGCGCAGAGCGACCAGGTGCGCCTCACCCTGCGACTGAGATCCTCGAAGCCGTCCACGGAGAAGCCGGCTTTTCCGGCCCAGACCCGATACTCCGCCTCCGTCCCCATGCCGGGCAGGCGGCCCTCGCGACAGATCGGTTCCAGCAGGAGGCGTTCCTCCCAGCGAGGCGGCCGGTCGCGGGCCAGCCAGGCACAGACGGCAAGCCGGCCGCCTGGCTTCAGGGTTCGATACGCCTCGTCGAAGAACCGCTGCTTGTCCGGCATGTGCTCTGAGCTCTCGATGGCGATCACATGGTCGAATGCACCATTCTCGAACGTGTTCGCGAGCCAGTCCTGCCGCCGGAAATGGAGGCCGGGCAATCCGTCTGCGCGCTGTTCCGCACGCCGGAGCTGGGCGGCCGAAAGGGTGACCCCAGTGACCCGGACACCATGATGCCGGACGAGCCATTCGGCCGTCGCGCCATAGCCGCAACCGACGTCGCAGACGTGCTGTGCCGGCGCGAGCGCCAAGGCGTCGGCAAGGTGGGCGATCAGCGCCTCCACGGCCTGATCCACCGTTTCACGGCCCGTCGTCCAGAGGCCATGATGGACGTGCTCACCCCAGATTTCACGGTAGAACGGATCGAGCTCGTCGTAATGATCCGCGACCGCTTCGGACGATTGCGGCTTCCGGGGGATGATCATGAGGCGGTCAGCGCGCGGGTCATGGCGATCTCCTGCACGCGCGTCAGGGTCGTCACATGCCGCATGGCGTCAGGCCAGATCCGGCTCAGATGGAACGCCGCCTGCTGGCCTGCCGCATGTCGCACCACGCGGTTCAAGGTGGAGGCCAGCCGGATCGAGCGCCTGATGTCGGATCGGACCCGATGGTGAAAGATCGAGCTGGCCCTGCCATGGGAAAGATGGATCGCGGCGGCCAGGCACCCGCTGTGCAGGGCTATCGACGTGCCTTCCCCGGTAAACGAGGGAATGACCCCGACCTGGTCGCCCAGGCGGTACAAGCCCTGCGGCTCGCTTTCATCCGGGGCATGGAGGAAGCCATAGGGAATCTGAAAGATCGACAACGGGCGCGTGTAGAGCGGTTGCGCGCCTTGCAGGCGCTCGGCCAGATGCGGACACTCATCCGCCATGTCGGCGATGAGGGGATCCCAACGCCTGCCGAGTTCCTCGAACCGTTGGCGGGACACGACGAGGCAGAGATTGGCAATGTCCTGCTCGATCATCTGAAGTCCGGCATATCCGCCGGAGAAGAGGATGACCTCGACGAAGCTTTGAAGCGCCCGCTGCTGGTCGTCGGTCAGTCTGTAATGCAGCTTGAAGCCGATGAGATCGCCCGTGGTATTCGCCGTCGGTCGTTTCACACCTCTCACGTCATGCTTTCCCGTCGCCAGGAAAACGCTGTCCGCGATGATCGGCCCGCCGGCGTCAACCTCGATCTGAGCCGCCGACCGATCGACCGAAATGGACCTGACAGGCTCGCCTCGGACGATCCGAGCCCCTCGGGAGCGGGCCTGAAACAGCAGGGCCTCGTCCAGGACCTTTCGGGACAATCCTCTGGCCACGAAAGGCAGGCAGACCTCCGTCGCGCCGCGCTTGCGGACGAGGCGCAGGCGCGAGATCCGGCTTGCTCCGAGGCCGTCGAGGTCGACGCCGAGGCGGGCCAGATACGTCTGTGCCTCGATGCTCAGAAACTCGCCGCAGACCTTGTGCCGGGGCTCCGCATCGCGTTCCAGCAGAAGGACCGGACGTCCAGCCTCGGCCAGGATGCAGGCTGCCGACGCGCCAGCCAGACCGCCGCCGACGATCACGATCTCCTCGACGCATCCGCTGTTCATTTTAACCGGCTCACGCAGAGGCGGAAGGAGGGATACCAGCGGATCCGGGCCGCCCCGGGTTCGAGCCCGGCTGTAGCCAGGATCTGCTCCCAGTCCTTCCGGCGGAAGCTGCGAGCGATCGAGATCGGCCCGTCGTGCCGGACGAAGCGGTGCCAACGCGCCGCCCAGGAGAGAGCGCGGAAGAAATGGAATGGGATCGGATGGCGGTGGAGGTCGGCGATGAACCAGCCGCGTGCGGCGGTCCGCTCCATCCAGCGCACGAAGCCCGCGACCTCGTGGTCCGACATGTGGTGTGTCGTCTGCGAGCAGATGATGAAGTCGATGGGCTGCTCAGGCCGAAAATCGAACACATTGCCGGTCCGGAAATCGATGAGGACGTCGGCAGGGGTCGCGGCGCGCGCAATCGGCTCGCTCATGGGGTTGAGATCGACCCCGATCAGGTCCACGGGGCGGCTCCGGCGCCGGCTCCAGGCATGGATCCGGCGCAGCAGATCCCCGTATCCATAGCCGACGTCCAGGATCGTCACGCGGCCATCGGGATTCAGGCGACGGGTAGCGTGGTCGAGCCATTTCAGGACGGGTCCATGGGTCATGGTGACGACATTGACCGTCGCCAGATCCTTCAGGCAGGCTCGGTAATCGTCGAGGCTGACGGACTCGGTGTCCATCCATTCCGTCTCGGGGCTGCGCTGGGCGAAACTCCGGCTCATGGGAGCCTCTATCCGGCAAGGGTGAAGCGGAAGGTCTCGGCCACCAAACCCGGTCCGAACGCCATGCCGAAACCGTTCGAGCTCGAGGGAGCGCCCTGCATGATCCGGCCCAGGACGAACATCAGCGTGGCCGAGGACATGTTGCCGAAGTCCCGCAGCACGCCGCGCGACCAATGCAGGGCGTCCGGGGCGAGGTCGAGGCCCTGTTCGACCGCGTCGAGGATCGTTCGCCCGCCGGCGTGGACGGCCCAAAGATCGAAGTCGTCCTTGTGCTGGCCACGAAGGATGCCACCCAGGTCGTTGCGGGTGGCCTCTTGGCGCAGCGCCTTCGTGATCTGCTGCGGGACCTCTCCGGACAGGCTCATCTCGAACCCGGCATCGCCGATCCGCCAGGTGATCAGGTCGCGGGTGTCCGGGATCGTCGCGACGCGGAAATCCCTGAGCGCGATGCCTTGCGGCTCCGCCGATACAAGGCTCGCCGCGCAGCCGTCGCCGAAGAGCAGGGCGCTGAGGATCACCTCGAGATCGGAGGTCTCCTGAAGATGGAGCGTGCAGAGCTCCAGGTTGACCACCAAAACCCGGGCCTCTGGTTCGGACCGGACGATGTGATGAGCCACCTTTAGGGCATTCACGGCAGCGGCGCAGCCCATGAAGCCGACCATGGTCCGCTCGATGGAGGGGTTGAGCCCCAAACGCTCCATGATCTGCTGATCGAGCCCCGGAGCGGTGAAGCCGGTGCAGGATGCCACCACCATATGGGTGAGGGTGGAAAGGCCCTCGTTCAGCTCGAGCGCCTCGATGGCCTGCTGAGCGAGATCGACGGCATGGGTCTCGAAACGCTCCATCCGGGCGCCCGTCCCGGCGAACTGTCCGGGACGGAAGAAGCCCTCCCGATCGGCTGCGGCCTCGAGGTTCTCGCTCGGAGGCAAGGTTGAGTAGCGATGTTCGATGCCCGACCGCTGAACCATGCGGCGGAAGATCAGCTTGTTTTTTCGATCGGGGAGAAACTGGTCCACGAAGCCGATGAAGGTCTGATGGACGTCATGCTGCGGGACGGCAGTGCCGATCCGGTTGATATACGCGCCTGCCAAGGAAACCACCTGTCACCCTCGGCTCTGGCCCGGACGTTGAGCGATCAGAGCCCTTCAGGCGGAGATAGGGCGGCATTGGGTGGAGAAAACGAGGTTGGCGCAGAAGTCGCACCCTGGTCAGCGTCGGCCGGGCAGGGAAGGTGCAGCTGGTCCGGTCGGGACAGCCTCGGCGGGCGCGGACGTCCGAGGCTGATCCCGCTTGAGGGTCTGCTCCCGGGCGAAGATGAACAATCCGGCCGCCACGACGATGAAGATGCCGACCAAGGCCAGAGCGTCCGGCCATTCATCGAAGAACAGCGCTCCGATGGCCAAAGCCCAAAGAATCTGGCTGTACTGGGCCGCTCCCAGCCGGTCGGCCGGAGCGTACAGGGTCGCAATGATGAACAGCGCCTGCGCGACGAAGGCTGTCGCCGCGAAGGAAAGCAGCAGCACCCATTGATGGCCGGTGGGCCAGGCAAAACCCGGGATCATCAGAAGTCCCGCCAGAACGGTCGTGGCCAGAAAGACGGTTCCGATCAGGGTGAAGCGTTTCTCCGTATGCCCGATCATCCGGCCCGTGATGACCCCGCCCGCGGCGCACAGAGCGGTCGCGAGCGCGGCCAGGTGGCCCGGGAGAAACTCCTTGAACCCGGGGCGTACGATGATCAGCACGCCGATAAAGGCCGCGCAGACGGCGAGTCCGCGCCGCCACCTGACATGCTCCTTGAGCACGAGGATGGAGAGCACCGTGACGAGGCTCGGCATGAGAAACAGAAGGGCAAAAGCTTCCGCAAAGGGCAGGCTCCGGAACGCCATGACGCTGAATGGCGTGGTCGCGGCGATCAGGAAGACTCTGAGCCCCATGAGCCAGGGCCGGTTCCAGCGCACCAGATCGACGATCCTGTCGCCGCTCTTCATGAAGACGGGCGACAGGAGAAGCGGGATGAGATAGCCGAAGAAGGTCACTTCGAAGGGATCAAGCCCATGCCCGATCTCCTTCACGACGGCATCGCCCCATGCAAATACGGCAAAGGCAAGGAAAGCGAGAAGAATACCTTTGACCATGGTGGGACAATCCCGCGGGACGGCGGCAATGGGGCATGGAGGACGAAGCCGTCGTGCGGCGCATCCGGACGGGCTGGCAGGATAGAGAACTTATCGCGGCATGACGAGGCGCGGGCGCTTGCGCTCCACCACCACGACCTTGGGCCCGTCGCTGCGCTCGGGCATGATCATGCGTTCGGGCATCCGCTCGGGACGGCGCGGCTGGGCCGGGGTCTTCAGCACCACAGGGCGGACTTCTTCCTGCGGCAGCCCCATCAGCTGCGCGGCGATCTCAACCTGACTGTCGATGTCATCCGTCAGGCCCTGGGCGGCGACAATCGCCTCCTCGAGGACCGGAGGTTCGACCCGGGTGACGCGCCGATGCCGGCTCTCGGACGGTTTCTTCTTGGCAAGCATTGGGTTTCTCCTGCGCAGACCCCTTAACCCATTGAACTTCCGATTGCGTAATGCGCGATTGAGACGGCAGGGCTGCATCCAACGCAAGCGAAGCCAGTTTCTGCCGTTGCTGTTGAACGCTAACCCGGAGAAACTTGATCCATGACACGCCGCTAAAATGCCGAAAGCATGACGTTTCGGCCATTCAGCGGTCGCGAGGACGCGGGTCCGACGCTATCTTGTGCAGACCAGTCCGGTCCGAGCCCTGACGGACTGTGCCGGGACTCGACCGGACGGCTCCTGTCGTCCATTGGTGATTCAGGGCACTGCCTGTTCCGCGCGATCGACGGACCAGGTCCTGCGCATCGTTATCCGGACACAAGCTCCCAGCCATCAACGAAAGGCATCCCCGTGTACACAGCCAAGATTCTCCTTCTCGGATCCGGCGAACTCGGAAAGGAGTTCGTGATCTCGACCAAGCGGTACGGCTGCCACGTGGTTGCCTGCGACAGTTATGCGAACGCACCGGCCATGCAGGTGGCGGACGAGACTGAGGTCTTCTCCATGCTCGATGCTGATGCCCTCAGGGCCGCCATCGAGAAGCATCGGCCGGATTTCATCGTCCCGGAGATCGAAGCGATCCGCACGGAGGTCCTGCAGGAATTCGAGGCCGAAGGCTTTACGGTCGTCCCCTCGGCCCGAGCCGCCTCGCTGACCATGAACCGCGACCGCATCCGGGAGCTCGCCGCCACCGAGCTCGGCCTGCGCACGTCCAGGTACCGCTATGCCGAGAGCCTGGAGGAGGTGAAGGCCGGGGCCGAGCACACTGGCCTGCCCTGCGTGATCAAGCCGGTCATGTCCTCGTCCGGCAAGGGGCAGAGCACGGTGCGCACGGCCGATCAGCTCGAGCAGGCCTGGAACGATGCGGTCGCGAACATGCGCGGCGACCGGAAGAAGGTCATCGTCGAGGAATTCGTTGCCTTCGAGTACGAGATTACGCTGCTGACGATCCGATCCCGCGAGGGCGTCTTCTTCTGCGATCCCATCGGACACCGGCAGGAGCGCGGCGACTACCAGGAATCCTGGCAGCCCACCCCAATGACCGAGAAGCTGCTCGGCGACGCCAAGGAGATGGCCAGGAAGGTGGTAGACGACCTGGGCGGATACGGGATCTTCGGGGTCGAGTTCTTCGTGACCCGCGATGAGGTGATCTTTTCCGAGCTCTCGCCCCGGCCGCACGATACGGGACTCGTGACGCTCCTGTCCCAAAACCTGTCGGAATTCGACCTGCACGCCCGCGCGGTTCTCGGGCTGCCGATCCCGCCGGTCCGGCTGCATGGTCCAACGGCCTCGGCGGTGATCCTGGCCGACCGGGAGGCCGAGCGCTTCACCATGGAGGGATTGCGGGAGGCCCTCGCTCTGGCGACGCCGGGTTCCGACGTGGAGGTGCGCATCTTCGGCAAGCCGACCACCCGCAAGCATCGCCGGATGGGCGTCGCCCTGGCATCGGGCGACACCGTCGAGGAAGCCCGCGAGCGGGCCCGGGAGGCGGCTGCGCGGATCCAAATCAAGTATGGCGAGTGATCTAGGGCGCATCGCGCCGGGTACGCCCTAGGCCGTCCCAGTGACGGATCGGTCACAGGTGCAGGGAGAATGTCGCATCCTATGGCACTCGGCCGAGAGCCACCTAAATACGGTGCAGCTCTTTGAGACAACGAACGAGGGGGCTGGCGGCTGACCAGCATTGCGATTGAAGACGATCGATTTCGAAGCGCTGTTCAGTGCATCTCCCAACCCCTACGTGCTGGTGGACCCGTCGCTCACCATCGTCGGGATGAACGACGCCTATCTCCAGGTCACGATGCGCCGCCGGGAAGACCTGGTCGGGCGAAACATGTTCGAGGCGTTTCCCAGTGATCCAGACTCTGCCAGCCACCGGCAGTTGCGCAAATCGTTCGAGAAGGTCATCCGGGACCGGGTGGCGGACCATCTGCCGCTGATCGAATACGCCATTCCGTTGCCGAACGGACAGGGTTTCGAGGAGCGCTACTGGAGCGCGACCCACACGCCGCTCTTCAACCAGCAGGGCGAGGCCGCCTTCATTCTCCAGCACACGGTCGATGTGACCGAGCTTCACCGGCTGCGGAACATGGCCAAGAGCACGGTCCTGCCTTCCGGCCCATCCGCCCTGATCGAGACGGATATGTTCCGAAGAGCGCAGGCCGTCCAGGAGGCGAACCATGCTCTGAGCGAGGAGCGCCAGCACCTGCGGGGGCTGTTCCAGCAGGCACCGGGATTCATGGCCGCTCTCAGCGGGCCGGATCACGTCTTCACCATGGCGAATGCGGCCTATCTCCAGCTGATCGGCCGCGAGAACATCATCGGGAAACCGGTCCGCGAGGCGCTTCCGGAGGTGGTCGGGCAGGGCTTCATCGATCTCCTTGATCGCGTCTATCACGGAGGGCAGCCCTTCGTCGGCCGGAGCATTCGAGTCCTCCTGAAACAGGGCTCTGAAACGGTTCACGAGGAACGGTTTCTCGATTTCGTCTATCAGCCGATCTTCGGGTCGGACGGGCAGGTCTCCGGGATCTTCGTGCAAGGGCACGACGTCACCGAGACGCGTCAGGCCGAAGAGGCTCTCAGGGCCGAAACCCGGAATCTGGCCATCCTCAACCGGACCGGCGCGTCGATTGCGGCGGAGCTCGATCTCGATCGCGTGGTCCAGATCGTCACGGATGCGGGCGTGGCGCTGACCGGCGCCCGTTTCGGGGCCTTCTTCTACAATGTCCTGGACGAGAAGGGCGAAAGCTACATGCTCTACGCCCTGTCCGGCGTGGAGCGAGGGGCCTTCGCCGCTTTCCCGATGCCGAGGGCGACCGCCGTGTTCCAGCCGACTTTTCAGGGCGAGGGGATCATCCGGTCCGACGATATTCTCCAGGATCCGCGCTACGGGCGGAACAGCCCCCATCGAGGAATGCCGGAAGGGCACCTGCCGGTTCGCAGCTATCTGGCGGTGCCGGTCACATCGCGCTCGGGCGAGGTGCTCGGCGGATTGTTCTTCGGCCATCCCCAGCCGGGCATGTTCAGGCAGGAACATGAGATCCTGCTCGCCGGTATCGCCGGCCAGGCGGCCGTCGCGATCGACAATGCCCGCCTGTTCCAGGCCGCCCAACGGGAACTCGAGGAGCGGCGCCGGGTCGGGATCGCCCTGCGGGAAAGCGAGGAGCGCTTCCGGGCCATTGCCAATTCGATCGATCAGCTGATCTGGGCGACCCGTCCCGACGGCTTTCACGACTACTACAATCAACGCTGGTACGAGTACACGGGCGTCCCGGAGGGTTCCACGGACGGCGAGGCCTGGAACGGCATGTTCCATCCGGACGATCAGGAGCGGGCCTGGGGCGTCTGGCGCCACTGCCTCGAGACCGGCGAGCCCTATCACATCGAGTACCGGCTTCGTCATCGCTCGGGGGAGTACCGCTGGGTCCTTGGACGGGCGCAGCCGGTGCGCGACGAGGACGGGCGGATCAAGCGCTGGTTCGGAACCTGCACCGATATCCACGATCTGAAGCAGGCCCAGGATGCTCTCCGGGAGAGCCGGGAGCGTGCGCTGCGCACGGAGGAGGAAACCCGAAGGCTGGCATCGATCCTGGCGGACAGGGTGGCGGAACTCGACGCCGCCAACGAAGAGATCCAGCGCTTCGCCTATATCGTGAGCCACGATCTGCGGGCGCCGCTCGTCAACGTGATGGGCTTTACGAGCGAACTCGAAGGCGCTCAGGCCGAGATCGAACGCTTCTATCGGAATGTCAGCCAGGCCGACCCTGGCCTGATCGCGTCGGAGACCCGGGCAGCCATCGAGGCGGACCTGCCCGAGGCCATCGGCTTCATCCGGTCGTCGACCCTGAAGATGGACAAGCTGATCAGCGCGATCCTGCGGCTGTCCCGCGAAGGGAGACGGGTTCTGGCCCCAGAACCCATCGACATGGCTCAACTGCTCGAGGCCCAGCGCTGCAGCGTGGCCCACCAGCTTCAGGAACGGGGCGCCGACCTGCTGATCGAGGCTCTGCCCGACATCACCAGCGACCGTCTCGCCGTCGAGCAGATCTTCGGAAACCTGATCGACAACGCCGTGAAGTACCTTCAGCCGTCCCGCCCGGGCCGGATCGTCGTCCGGGGGCTTGAGCGCGGGTCGGAGGTTCTCTACGAAGTCGAAGACAATGGACGCGGTATCGATCCGAAGGATTTCGAAAGGATTTTCGATCTGTTCCGGCGTTCCGGCGTACAGGATCAGCAGGGCGAGGGAATCGGGCTTGCGCATGTGCGAGCTCTCGTGCGAAGGCTTGGAGGCACGATCTCCGTATCGTCCCGGCCAGGGGAGGGCTCGACCTTCACCGTTGCCCTGCCAAGATATATAAGCCTGAATTCGGAAGCCGCCTGATGCCGCAGCAAAATGCCGTCACCATCATCATGGTCGAGGACGATGAGGGACATGCCCGCCTGATCGAAAAGAACATCCGCCGGGCAGGGGTCTGCAACGAGCTTCGCACCTTCGCCAGCGGAACGGCCGCGCTGGAGCATCTGTTCAACGAAGAGGTGCGCAACGCCGGCCCCTTCCTGGTGCTGCTGGACCTCAACCTGCCGGACATGAATGGGGTCGACATTCTCGCCCGTCTGAAAAACGACGAGAAGTTGAGACGTGCACCCGTGGTGGTGCTCACCACCACGGACGATCAGCGCGAAGTGCAGCGCTGTTACGACCTTGGCGCAAATGTCTACATCACCAAGCCCGTGGAATACGAGTCGTTCTCTCAGGCCATCCGTCAGCTCGGGCTTTTTCTATCAGTGATTCAGGTTCCCGAGACCCTATGAGCGTGGGAGCTGCCGAAAGCCCACCCATCCGCCTGCTGTATATCGACGATGATCACGGCCTGGGCCGCCTCGTCGAAAGGACCCTCGCGCGCCATGGATTCGAGGTCAGGCACGCCCTCAGCGGTGATGAGGGGCTGAACCAGCTCGCCGCCGGGAAGTTCGACGTGGTCGCGCTCGACCATTTCATGCCCGGCAAGGAGGGGCTTGAGGTCCTCTCCGACATCCAAGCCATGCCGAACCCTCCTCCGGTCATTTATGTGACCGGGGCCGACGAGGGCAGGATCGCGGTCGCGGCCTTGAAGGCGGGGGCGGCCGACTACGTCATTAAGGATGTCGGCGGGGTTTTCCTCGATCTCCTACGGACGGCCACCGAGCAGGCGCTCGCCGCCGAAAGGCTCCGCCGGGAAAAGGAAGTGGCCGAAAGGGAAATGCGCGAGGCGCGCGAGCGGGCCGAGATGCTGCTCCGCGAGGTCAACCATCGCGTCGCGAACAGTCTCCAGCTTGTTGCGGCCCTCGTCGCGATGCAGCAGCGCGCCTTGAGCAGCGATACCATCGCCAGGGATACCCTAACCGAAACCCAAAGCCGCATCACGGCCATCTCACAGATCCATCGACGGCTGTACACATCGAACGATGTGCGGTTCGTCGAGATGGATACCTATCTGCAGGGTCTGGTGGAGGAGCTCGAGGGTGCCATGCGGGCGGCCGGGCGGGAGCATACGATCACCCTGAGCGCCCAGCCGACCTCGGTTCCGACCGACAAGGCGGTGTCCCTTGGCGTGATCGTCACCGAACTCGTCACGAACGCTTTCAAATATGCCTATCCGAATGGCGCGACGGGAGACATCCGCGTCGCCTTGTCGTCTTCAGGGGGGCAGGCGGTGCTCGTCGTCGAAGATGACGGAATCGGGTGGAGGGGCACCGGTGTGGTCCAGGGAAGCGGCCTCGGCACGAAGATCGTGAAGGCCATGGCGTCCAACCTGCAATCCTCTATCGAGTTCGATCAGAGCCATACCGGGACCCGGGCGGTCCTGTCCTTCGCGATCTGAGTTTGAAAACCCGAAGACGGTGTTCGGAACGGGCGCGACGCTCGCAGATGCGGCATCGAGATGATCGTGCCTGTTGGTTGTCCAGGACCTCGGACCTATCGTGGCTGGTTCTTTTTCGAGGCGCCGGCGCTGAAGCGTGCCCGGATTTCTCCGACAATGATGTTCAATTCCCGTTGCAGTCGGTTGAGGCGCGACAGGAGTTCACCGTCCTGCATGCCTGTCGGGCTCGGGCGAGACTCTCCGTTGGGGGCAGGTTGCGTCATGCTCCGCAACTCCTCCAGGGTGGTTGGGCCGATATTGGGCACGGTGAGCCATTGGGCATCTGAAATGCTGGCAACTTCGCGGATGGTGGGGCACCTCCCACGAAATTCTGCCAAGATTGCTCCCCGGACGCGTCCGGAGCATTTCTCGATTGGAAATGGATCGTCCAAACCCATCTCACGCCCTCGCACACCAACCAGTGAGATCCCGTCAATCAACGCCCGAACCGCCTTAGAACTTAGCTTTTAGGACATTCCATGCGTACCGATTATATGACGAAAAGAGCAGACGACCTTAAGGAGATGGCGGCATGCGTTAGGAGTAGCCAAATTGGTATCGGGGCGATCTTGTTGGATTTTCAGCTCATGACGAAACTCTAACGGCTTAGCTTGATCGTCTGGTTGAGAATCACAGCGCAACGGATCCGCAGGTCGGGTCTCTCGCCTGCAACATTCCCCAAGGCAGGCATTCGTCGCGAATTTCCAGAGTTTGTTCCGAGACATATTCATGATTAGCCGGCAACCTGATTGCGGTCGCGACGATTGGCCGGTATGTAACAGGATTGTGCCGCATTTCCCGATTTCAGAGGACTGAATGTCTGCAACCTCCGTCTTGATCCACCTGTTCGGTGAGATTGCCCTGCTTCTGTGGGGCATCAACATGGTCAACAGCGGTGTTCAGCGGGCGTTCGGCAGTGATCTGAGATGGATTCTCGGGGTGACACTGCGGACACGGCTTCAGGCCTTTCTCGCCGGCCTCGGCGTGACGACGGTCCTTCAAAGCAGCACCGCCACGGCCCTCATGGTGGCGTCCTTCACGGCAGGCGGGGCTGTCGACATCGTTCCCGCCCTGGCCGTGATGCTCGGCGCCAATGTGGGGACGACACTGATCGTCCAGGTTCTGTCGTTCGACGTATCTCTGATTTTTCCGGCCCTGATTTTCGGCGGTTTCGTGGCCTATCGCAGGGGAAGAACGAGCCGGATTAAGGATCTCGGGCGAGTGACCATCGGTCTTGGGCTGATGCTGCTGTCGCTGCATCTCCTGGGCGAAACGATAAGGCCCATCGAATCGTCCAAAGTCATCAAGGATCTACTGGCCGTTATCGCCCCCGATCCTTTGATCATGGTGCTCCTGTCCGCGCTGTTCGCCTGGCTTGCCCATTCCAGCGTCGCGGCTCTGCTGTTCATCATGTCGCTCGCCGGCGCCGGCGTCATCGATGCTCACTCGGCGCTGGTCATGGTCTTAGGCGCCAACCTCGGCAGTTCTCTCAATCCTCTGCTCGAAGGGGCGGGAGGCGACCCATCCAAGTTGCGGGTCCCCTTCGGCAACTTCGCCATGCGGGCTGTCGGCTGCCTCGCGGCCTTGCCGTTGATCGACCCGATCCTTGCCGCCATGGCGGTCTTCGACCCGCACCCGGCCCGGCTGGCGGCGAATTTTCACACATTGTTCAACGTCGCCATCGCGGCGGTCTTCATCCTGCCGCTGCCCTGGATCGCGGATCTCCTGCTGAAGACCTTTCCGGAGAAGCTCCGCCCCTCGGACCCGGGCACGCCGCAATATCTCGACAAGGATGCCCTCGACACGCCCTCAGTCGCCCTGTCCAATGCCGCCCGCGAGGTGCTGCGCATGGTCGATACGGTGGAGTCGATGCTGCGCAGCTCTCAGGATCTCTTCCGTCTGGACGATATCAGCCGGGTCGATCAGGTCAGCCGGACGGACGACGTGCTCGACCGGCTCTTCAGCGCGATTCGCCGATATCTGAGCTCGATCAACCATGAGGCCTTGAGCGAAGCGGAGGCGAAACGTCTCTCCGATATTCTGGCCTTCGCGATCAACCTGGAGCATGTCGGCGACATCATCGACAAGAACCTGATGGAACTGGCGGCCAAGCGCATCAAGAACCACCTCCGCCTGCCGAAAGACAGCCTTGACGACATCACTGGCATGCACGGGAAGCTGCTGGAACATCTGCAACTCGCGGCATCCGTTCTGATGTTCCAGGACCTCGGGTCAGCCCGCCGGCTCGTGTCCGAGAAGGAGCGCTTCCGGGATCTCGAGCGCGCTGTCGCCCAGAAACACCTCGAACAGCTTCGGTCCGGCAGGACGGCTGGCGACACCAGCGCACTTCAGCTCGATATCGTGCGCGATCTCAAGCGAATCGAAGCGCATATCGCCTCGACCGGGCACTCGCTCCTCGAGCAGAGCGGAGAGCTCAAGCCGAGCCGCCTGACGTCGTAACCTTCGATCTACCTCTGGTCCCTCAGGGCGCGCCAATCCATGTAGCGGACAGGCTCCGGCAGGCCGATGTCGCGACGTTCGTGATCGGACAGGGCACCCAGATCCCAGATCACGGGTCGTGTTTTCCGGGAAACGGGCCGGAACCAGAGCTTCAGGCGCAGCCAAGCGCCCTCGGCGCCGCGAAGGCGGCGGGCATCGTCGTATCTCATGACAGCTACCGTGGTTGTTTGGTGGGGCGTGAGAGCCCCGGCCGATAAGATTGAGGATGCGCCGGAGGGCGGCACTTGACAAAGCAAATGCCGATGGGCTGGCATAAGGCAGCCTTATGGATCATTATGTCTAAACTGCCGTCAAAACTCCCGCCGATGAGCGCTGTCCGGGTCTTCGAGGCGGCTGCGCGTCATCAGAGCTTTACCCGTGCGGCAGAGGAGCTCGGCATGACGCAGGCTGCCGTGAGCTACCAGATCAAGATCCTCGAGGATCGTGTCGGGGCACCGCTCTTCATCCGATTGCCCCGTCAGGTGACCTTGACGGCCAAGGGGAAGCAACTCGCCCCGGCCGTGACGGAAGCCTTCGAATCCCTCCGCAACGCCTTCGCAGGCGTGGAGGAGATGGTGCAGACGGTCCTGTCGATCACCACCCTGTCGACGTTCGCTTCCAACTGGCTCGTGCCGCGCCTGGGCCGCTTTCGCCAGCTCCATCCGAATATCGCGGTTCAGATCTCCGTCTCGACCGAGATTGTCGAGTTCGCTCAAAGCGAGTTCGATATCGGGATCAGAAGTGGTACAGGGGATTGGCCAGGGCTCGAAGCCCATGTCTTGTTTCCGAACCAGTTCGTGCCCGTGTGCAGCCCGGCCCTGCTCAGGGACGTCGAGCTGCGGGAGCCCGTCGACATCCTGAAGCTTCCTCTCATATCGCCGAGCGATCCGTGGTGGCAGGACTGGTTCAATGCAGCCGGCGTGCAGGATGTCGATCTCTCGCGCCGTCCGGACAATTCCCTCGGCGTTCAGCAGTTCGAAGGCATGGCGGCCATTGCCGGTCAGGGCGTGGCGCTCATCAATCCGTTCTTCTTTCCCGACGATCTTGCATCCGGACGGCTCGTCAAGCCGTTCGACCTGCTGGCCACGACGGATCGGAGCTACTGGCTCGTTTACCCGAAGGCCCGAAAACGCTCCGCGAAGATCGAAGCCTTCCGCGATTGGGTCTTGAGCGAAGTGGCCGGCGATAGCGAGAGGGCCTCTCCCGGAGGCCCGATGAAAAACGGGGCCTGACGCCCCGAATTTCTGTGATCGCTACTCGGCCGCCTGAGCCTCCGGGGACTTCGCCTTCAGGTGGACGAGCATGTCGATCAGCGCCCGGTCGTGGAGAACGACCATGCGCTCCTTGTTGTGAAGCCAGCTGACCGCATCCTCGATGGTTTCGGCGTCGACCAGCTTGGCCTCGGCCAGAGCCCGCTCAGTCTCGATGATGCCCCGCTTGCGCGGCAGGGCGGGTGGAAGCATCTCGATATGCCGCTCCCTCAGGTTCGCATCCGCGTAGATGGCCCGGATGCTGTCCGCATCGTCGAAGCCGAACGTCACGTTGCGCGCCTGCAGTTCGTTCGCGCGGGTTGCAATGGCTGGGGGCTGATGCTCCTCCGGGGTCCTCAGGAGCCCGAGGCGTTTCAGCGCCAGTCCGGCCCCGAGCCGACCGCTGAGCCATGACAGGGGAATGGCGAGCAGCAGGCCGATGATCGTCGGCGACATCCACAGGAACAGGGACGTGGCGATCATGAAGGCCGAGATGCCCGCCAGGGCACCGAGAACCGTATGGGCCCGGTGGCGGCGGACGATATCCTTAAAGGGAATCGATCCGTCGTCGCGGCGCTGCGGCTGCCAGCCCGTGTCGCGGCCGAGCAGGATCTGGAAGACCGACCCGGACTGGATGAGCATCAGGATCGGGGCCAGGAGGGCAGACAGAATGATCTCGATCGTGGACGAGATGATCAGGCGGATGCCCCCGCCGGACGCGCGCCGGTCGTGGTTGCGGATGAGCATCAGCAGAAGACCGAAGACTTTCGGTGCCAGCAGAATCCCCATTGTCAGCGCGAAGAGCGCCAGGGCTCGCTCGGGATCGAACCGGGGCCAGATCGGGTAGAGCCGGAAGTCGCGGGCAAAATATTCCGGCCGGATATAGGTCGTCTGCAGGACGAGCGCGATACCGACGATCAGCTGGAACAGCCAGAACGGGGAGGCCAAGTAGGACATGATGCCGGTTGCGAAATGCTGTCGCGTCGGCAGCTTCAAGCCTTTTGCGCCGATGACCCGCATGTGCTGGAGATTGCCCTGGCACCAGCGCCGGTCGCGGGCCGACAGGTCGATGAGGGACGGCGGGCTCTCCTCGTAGGATCCCTGAAGGTCGGCCAGCATGTAGACCGACCAGCCGGCGCGGCGCAGCAGCGCGGCCTCGACGAAGTCATGGCTCAGGATATGGCCGCCGAAGGGGGGCTTGCCCTTGAGGTCTGGTAGCCCGCCGTGCGCGGCAAAGGCCCGGGTGCGGATGATCGCGTTATGGCCCCAATAATTGCCGTCGCGTCCCATCCAGACCGCCAGCCCCATGGCGATGACCGGCCCGGTGACCCGGGCGGCATATTGCTGGAGGCGGGCGAAGAGCGTGTTGCGGTTGATGATCAGCGGCAGCGACTGGATGATGCCGGCATCGGGATCGGCTTCCATGGCTGCCGCGAGTCGCACGATGCAGTCGCCAGTCATCAGACTGTCGGCATCAAGCACCAGCATGTGCTCGTAGTGACCGCCCCACCGGGACACGAAATCGGCGATGTTGCCAGCCTTGCGGTGATGGTTCTTCTGCCGGTGCCGGTAGTAGAACCGCGCATTGGGGCCCAACCGTTCCCTGAGAGCCAGGAACGCGCGTTCCTCGGCGATCCAGGCATCCGGATTCGTGGTGTCGGACAAGATGAAGTAATCGAAATGATCACCCAGACCCGTCGCGTGAACTGATTCATAGATCGCTTCGAGGGCCGCGAAGGTGCGGTCGGTCTGTTCGTTGTAGACCGGCATGACGATGGCGGTGCATTGCTGCAGCGAGGACGGCAGCGGTCCCCGGTGCCCGGGCCGTCGCAGCAGGGCGAAGAAGCCCAACAGGGCGCTGGTGAACGCAACCGCAATCCAGGAGAAATTCACCGTGAACAGGGCAACGAGAACCCACTGGAGGGCGGTCGTGCGGCTCACCGACACGACCTGGTACATCTCGTAGGTGCCGTAGGCCGTCAGCAGCAGGCCTCCTCCGAACACGAAGAGACGGGCCAGCCATGTTCCCATCTTGGAATGCTGGGAAAGCGGCCTGCGCTCCTCCGCGTCCGACCAATGCCGCAGCGATTGCGTCGGCATGTCGAGGTGCTTTTCCGGGGGCATAGCGGATGCAGGCCGCTCGAGCGCGGCCACATTCGGGTTTGTGTCGGGACTTACGGTGTCCAACGATAAAGCCATGTCTCGCTAATCGGTTTCCCGCCTGATTCAAGGATCAGGCGCATCTCACACGCGTTTTCGTTGCCCGGGTCAAGCTCGAATGCAACACGTACCGTCTTTCGTTCCGGATATGGCAAAAGTTTGAGGTTCTGGAACGTCCCAGGGCCAACGGTTAGAACGGATTTAAGGTCCGCCGGCAAATTGTCACCCAGCGCGTCCCCGGTGAAGTCGACGGTGAAACGCCGCCTCCGGCCTCCGCTGCCTCGTCCAGAGCGGGTGGATGATACGGTCGCGAGCGGCGGACGCTCGGGCGAGTTCCATCCCCAGTATTGACGGTATGCAACAGCGACCTCGGATCCAGCCGTCATCGGCGCCTTGGGCCGCCAGTAGGTGAGAATGTTGTCGTTGATCTCCGCATCCGTCGGGATCTCGAGGAGTTGGACGCTGCCCTGGCCCCAATCGCCGAGGGGTTCGATCCAGAGGCTGGGACGGCGCTCGAACCGCTGCTCGTCATCCTGGAACGCTTCATAGGAACGTTCGCGCTGCAAAAGGCCGAATCCGCGTGGAGAGCTATCGACGAAGGCCGAAATCTGAAGGGTTTCCGGATTGTGTAACGGACGCCACAGCCACTCTCCAGACCCGTTGAGCATCTGGAGACCGGAGGATTCATAGACCGCCGGTCTGATATCGTCGGAGTTCAGGAGATCGTTGGGTCCGTAGAGATACGTCGACGCGATGCCGCCCAAGCCAACATGTTCCAGGTTGACCCGTGGGAAGAGGGTCGTTTCCACGTCGACGATGGTCATGTCGCCTGGGCGGAAGGTCATGCGCACCGCTCCGCTGGTCGATTCCGAGTCGAGCACCCCATGGACCGTGATGGCATTGCTGCCGACTCCTGGCCGTTCCAGCCAGAAGGCGCGGAAGACCGGAAACTCCTCGCCGCGAGCTTCGGCCGGACGCAGGGTCAAGGCCCTTGCGATGGCCCCATAGGTTTGGCCCCGGGCAATCGCACGAAAGAACGTGCCGCCCTGAACGAAGGCGAAGTCGAACGGCTTGCCGTTTCCGAGCTGCGCGATCAACTTGAAGCCGGAATAGCCGATATCCGCTATATTGTTCGGCAGATTGATGCGGCCATAATCGAACTGCGTTGGGCTGAACCCGATCCGCCGGACGGCGCCGTCCTCCACGACGAACAGGTCGACCGCATCCCGAAAGACGAAACCTCGGTGGAGCGGTTCCACGGAGATGCCGCGGGCTTCGGTGCTCCAGATGGCAGGTTGGGTATACCGAATCGCTGAGTACTGCTCCTGGTTCAGGTTGGCGAACACGTCCGGCAGGTCGTTCGGGGCGGCCGCATAGGGCTTCTTGGAGAGTTGCCGCGCGATGTCGACCACGACCGCCGGGTCGAACCGCTGATTGTCGCCCATCCTGGCCGAAATCGTCGCCTGGGGTGTCTGACCTCGGACGACTGGCGCGAAAGCAAGCCCGGCGACGGAGACGCCGATATAGGCCAGCATGTCGCGCCGGCGAAGGGAGAAGGGGGACGGGCCCCTTGGCGAAACCGGCACAGCAATACTCTTGTGTGAACGAGGCTCTTCAGCCAGACAGTTGGAATGCCCTATACATATCGTCAATCGTGAGCATGAAGTAAACGAGCCCCGCAGCGGAAAGCGCCCCATTGCTCATGAAATGATTGCCGAAATACTCCTTCTGATCTAGCTCCACGGCAAAGCGCCACGGGATTGAAACTGTATGACCTCGACCGCCTCCTTCAAGACGCCCTCTGATCGGAGCTGCCTTGCCATCGTGCTCGCGGCCGGCGAAGGCACCCGGATGAATTCCGGGAAGCCCAAGGTTTTGCACCAGGTGGCGAACCGCTCCATGATCGGACACGTGCTGTCCACCCTCGCGAAGGCTGGTGCCACGAGCGTTGCGGCAGTCGTCGGACCTGACCGCGAGGACGTGGCGAACGAGGTGCGGAAAGGCTTCCCCGGAGCGCAGATCTTCGTTCAGCGGGACCGACTCGGCACCGCCCATGCGGTCCTGAGCGCCCGGGACGCTCTCGAGCAGGGGGCAGACGACGTGATCGTCGCCTTTGGCGATACGCCGCTCGTCCTGGCCGAAACCTTCGCCAAGCTTCGGGCTCCTCTGGCTCGAGGGGCGGGTCTGGTCGCCATGGGTTTCGAGGCACAGGATCCCACCGGCTACGGCCGCTTCATCACCTCCGGCGACGAGCTTCTCGCTATCCGTGAGCACAAGGACGCCACCGAGGCCGAGCAGGCGATCACCCTGTGCAACGGCGGCCTGATGGCCATCCGCGGCGACCTGGCGCTCTCGTTGCTCGGGCGGGTCGAAAACCGCAACGCCAAGGGCGAGTACTATCTGACCGACATCGTCGAGATCGCCCATGGCCTCGGATACCGAACGGCCGTCGCCATCGTGCCGGAGGACGAGGTCCACGGCGTCAACGATCGAGCCCAGCTCGCGGCCGCCGAGCGTATGATCCAGGATCGGCTGCGCCAGGAGGTCATGGCGTCGGGCGTCACCCTGGTCGCGCCGGAGACCGTTTTTCTCAGCCACGATACGCGACTGGGCCGGGACGTCGTGGTGGAGCCTCACGTGGTCTTCGGCCCCGGTGTGGTCGTCGAGGATGGCGCTGTCGTCCACAGCTTCAGTCATCTCGAAGGCGCACGGATCGCACCCGGGGCCGGCGTCGGACCATTTGCGCGACTGCGTCCGGGCGCTTCCGTCGGCCCGAAGGCTAAAGTCGGAAACTTCGTCGAGATCAAGAACACTGAACTCGGAGCCGGCGCCAAGGTGAGCCACCTGACCTATCTCGGTGATGCGAGCGTCGGGGCCGGGGCGAATATCGGCGCGGGCACGATCACCTGCAATTACGACGGCTTCGGAAAATACCGGACCGAGATCGGCGAGGGAGCCTTCATCGGGTCGAACTCCTCGCTCGTGGCTCCCATCACGATCGGGAAGGGCGCTTTCGTCGGGTCCGGCTCGGTTATTACGGACGATATCCCCGATGATGCCTTGGGTCTTGGCCGTGGACGTCAGATTGTGAAGGAGGACTGGGCCATCGCATTCCGGGAAAAGGCGCAGGCCGCCAAGGGAAAATAAACGCCCTTGTCACAATACGTTATGCAAGTTGATTCCCCCGCGCCGTCGAGCCTCTGTAAGAGAACGGCAAGCGTGGCGCTGATCGGATGAGAAGGTAGAAGGCATGTGCGGGATCGTTGGAATCGTCGGAAAAGCTCCTGTTGCGTCTCAGATCGTCGAGGCCCTCAAGCGCCTCGAATATCGGGGCTATGATTCCGCAGGCGTCGCAACCCTTGAAGAGGGGCGCCTTCACCGCCGGCGCGCCGAGGGCAAGTTGCGGAATCTCGAGACGAAGCTGTCCCAGTCCCCGCTGTCCGGCGTGATCGGGATCGGCCATACCCGCTGGGCCACCCACGGCAAGCCCAATGAGACCAACGCCCATCCGCATGCCACCGACAGGCTCGCAGTCGTTCACAATGGAATCATCGAAAATTTCCGTGAACTGAAGACCGGGCTCGAAGCCAAGGGCATCCGGTTCGAAACCGAGACGGACACCGAGGTGGTGGCTCAGCTCGTGACCTACGAGATCCGTCAGGGGCGCCCGCCCATCGAGGCGGTTGCCGTGACCTTGCCGCGGCTGCGTGGCGCGTTTGCCCTCGGCTTCCTGTTCTCAGGGGAGGACGACCTGCTGATCGGCGCCCGGCACGGAGCTCCTCTCGCCATCGGGTACGGCGACGGCGAGATGTATCTCGGATCCGACGCGCTGGCGCTGGCGCCGTTCACCGACGAGGTCGCGTATCTGGACGACGGGGATTGGGCGATCCTGACCCGCCGCGGCGCCGATATCCGGGACGAGAGCGGCAGGCCGGTGCAGCGGGTTCGTCATAAGATCCCGGTCGGAAACTTTCTGGCCGACAAGGGCAATTATCGCCATTTCATGGCGAAGGAGATCCACGAACAGGCCGAGGTCGTAGGCCGTACGCTCGCCCATTATGTCAATTTCACCTCCGAACGTGTTGAACTTCCATTCGAACTGCCCTTCGACTTCAAGTCTCTGAAACGCATCTCCATTTCAGCCTGCGGAACGGCCTACTTGGCTGGGTTGATCGCCAAATACTGGTTCGAGCGCCTCGCGCGGATCCCGGTCGAGATAGATGTGGCATCCGAGTTTCGCTACCGGGAGGCTCCCATGGAGCCAGGCGGCTTGGCGCTTTTCGTATCCCAGTCCGGAGAAACGGCCGACACGCTCGCGTCATTGCGCTACGCTACCGCCGAGAAGCAGCATACGCTGTCCGTGGTGAACGTGCCGACCTCCACGATGGCCCGTGAGAGCGACGTGATCGCGCAGACGCTCGCCGGCGTGGAAGTCGGTGTCGCCTCGACGAAGGCCTTCACGTGCCAGCTCACCGTGCTGCTATCGCTCGCCATCGCGGCCGGCCGCGCGCGGGGCACGCTCAGCGCGGACGAGGAGAAGGAACTGGTGGACGCCCTCATCGCTGTTCCCGGCCAGATGACCGAGGCGATGAAACGCGAGCACCAGATCGAGATCCTGGCCCGCGACCTCTCCAAGGCGAAGGACGTGCTCTACCTGGGACGCGGCACGTCCTACCCGCTCGCCATGGAAGGCGCCCTGAAGCTCAAGGAGATCTCCTACATCCACGCCGAAGGCTATGCGGCAGGCGAACTGAAGCATGGCCCCATTGCGCTCATCGACGAGACGATGCCGGTCATCGTGATTGCGCCCCATGACGCCATTTTCGAGAAGACCGTCTCCAACATGCAGGAGGTGGCGGCCCGCGGCGGACGCATCATCCTCATCACGGACGAGCGCGGCGCCCTCGAAGCCGGGCTCGACACCATGGCGACCATCGTGCTGCCGTCCGTGCACCCGATCGTGGCGCCGATCGTGAACGCCGTTCCGATCCAGCTTCTCGCCTATCACACGGCCGTGTTCATGGGCAAAGACGTGGACCAGCCGCGCAATCTCGCCAAGTCCGTGACGGTGGAGTGACGGCGTTCCGTGGATCGGTCCGTCCTGCCCGACCTGGCGACCTGACCAAGCTCGCCGGCGTCGAACGTTCGGCGGCTTCGGTCTTCAGGGATGTGGGCCTGGCATGGCTGGCGGAGGGCGGCACGATGGATTCGGCCGTTCTGGCGGCCCTGTGCCGGGACGAAACGGTATGGGTGGCTGCCGACGAACGGGATGAGCCGGTCGGCTTCCTCGCCGCCCACGAGCTGGACGGGCATCTCTACATCGCCGAGGTGTCGGTTGCAGCGTCCTGTCACCGGCAGGGAATTGGTAGGCGGCTGGTGGAAGCTGTCATCGAACATGGCAGACGCGAGGAATTCGACGCCATCACGCTGACGACCTACCGAGACCTGCCGTGGAACGGACCGTTTTATGCCCGCCTCGGCTTCGTCGAGATCGACCCGGAGGACGCCCGGCCCGGTCATCGCGGCAAGTTGCGCGCCGAGGCGGAGGCCGGGCACGATCCGGCCCGGCGCTGCCTCATGGCACTGAAACTGGTTTAGCCGGCCCTCAACAGCCGGATCGCGGAATCCCGCTCGAACAGGTAGAGCAGGACCCGCAGCGCCTGGCCGCGCTCGCTGACAAGGTCGGGGTCCCGGTCGACGATCAGACGGGCGTCGTCCCGGGCGGCGGCGAGAAGGTCGCCGTCCGTCTCCAGGCGGGCGAGTTTGAAGCCGGGCGTGCCGGACTGGCGGGTGCCCAGGACCTCGCCCTCGCCGCGCAGGCGCAGGTCCTCCTCGGCGATTCGGAATCCGTCCTCGGTCTGCCGCATCATCTCGAGCCTCGCCTGGGCCACCTGGCCGAGGGGCCCTTTGTAGACCAGGAGGCAGGTGGAGGATTTCGAACCGCGGCCGATGCGGCCCCGCAGCTGATGAAGCTGGGCGAGGCCGAAGCGCTCGGCGTGCTCGATCACCATGATCGTGGCGTTGGGCACGTCGACGCCGACCTCGATCACCGTGGTGGACACGAGGATCTTGGTCTCGCCGCCGGAGAAGCGCTCCATGGCGGCGTCCTTGTCCCGGCCGGCCATCTTGCCGTGCACGAGGCCGACCCGGTCGCCGAAGAAGCCCTGGAGCATCTCGAACCGCTCCTCGGCGGCCGCGAGGTCGATGGACTCGGACTCGCCCACGAGCGGGCAGACCCAATAGACCTGATCGCCGTTGGCGATGGCGCGCCCGATCCCGCCCACGACCTCGTCGAGCCGGTCGATGGCGATGAGCTTCGTGGCGATCGGCTTGCGGCCAGCCGGCTTTTCGCTGAGCACCGACACGTCCATGTCGCCGAAATAGGTGAGCGCCAGGGTGCGGGGGATCGGTGTGGCGGTCATGACCAGGATGTCGACGGCCTCCCCCTTGGAGCCGAGCGCCAGGCGCTGGTGCACGCCGAACCGGTGCTGCTCGTCCACGACCGCGACGCCGAGGTCCTGGAATGCCACCCCCTCCTGAAACAGAGCATGGGTGCCGACCGCGATCTGGATGCTGCCGTCCGCGAGACCGGCCAGGATGGTCCGGCGGGCGACGCCCTTCTCCCGCCCCGTGAGCAGCGCGATGGTGAGCCCCGCCTGCTCGGCCATGGGGGCCAGACGCTCGTAATGCTGGCGGGCGAGGATCTCGGTCGGGGCCATCATGGCGGCCTGGCGGCCGGCCTCGATGGCGCTCGCCATGGTGAGGAGGCCGACAACGGTCTTGCCCGACCCCACGTCGCCCTGGAGCAGGCGCAGCATCTTCTTGTCGGACACGAGATCGTTCCGGATGTCCTCGATAGCCTGGGCCTGGGAGCCCGTGAGGCCGAAGGGCAGGGCGGCCTTCAGCCGTTCGACGAGATGGCCGTCGCCCGCGTTCACCCGGCCCGGAAGGCGCCGCATGCGGCTTCGCACCAGGGCGAGCGCGAGCTGGGAGGCGAGCAGTTCGTCATAGGCGAGGCGCCGGCGCGGGGCCGACTTGGCGAGCGCCTCCTCGGACAGTTGCGATGCGCTGTCCGGCCTATGGAGAACATGTAGAGCCTGCCGGAACTCCGGTAGGGCGTTGCGGTCGAGCCAGGCCGCATCCTGCCATTCCGGCAGCCCGGGCACCTTGTCGAGCGCCGAGCCGATGAACTTGCCGACCATGCGCGAGGAGAGCCCCTCGGTCAGCCCGTACACGGCCTCGACGGCCGGCAGGCTCTCGATGCTCTTCTCGTCGAGGATCCGATCCGGGTGGACCATCTGGCGCCGCCCGTCCCAGAGCTCGATCTTGCCCGACACGTAACGGCGCTCGCCCACCGGCAGGATCTTCTCGAGGCGGGCCTTCTGGCCGTTGAAGAAGATCAGTGTCACGTCTCCGGTCTCGTCCTCGACCAGGATCCGGTACGGCGCTCGGCGGCCGGGCGGGGGCGGGCGGTGAGCCACGACGGTGACCGACAGGGTCACCGGCTCGCCCACGGGCGCGTCGGCAACCGATCCCTTCATCTCCCGCGAGATGCCGCTGGTCGGCACATGGAACAGGAGGTCCATGACGCGCGTGGGCTTGCCCGGTTCGCCGAGGAGGCGGTCGAGCAGGGGGGCGATCTTGGGACCGACGCCCGGCAGGGTATTGGCCGGGGCGAAGAGCGGATCGAGAATGGACGGACGCAATGACATTCGACGGGATGGCAACGGGCAGGGAGATGGTTATATAGCGGCTAGAGCATCGGGGCCGAAAGTGGAATGCACTTTTGAGATCAATTCCGGGGCTCGATCCTTTATGCGGCGCATCGCCGGGTGCGGTCCCGGCGGGCCGCCCGGACGCGGCGCCCTCTTTGACCGACCGGAGTAATGCCATGAGCGGAACGACACGCAGCAGCGCCGGCCTCGACACCCGGCGCAGGCAGATCCTCTACCGCTCCTGGCATCGCGGCATGCGCGAGATGGACCTGATCATGGGCCGGTTCGCGGATGCCGAGATCGGCGACCTCTCGGAGGAGGATCTCGACGAGTTCGAGCGTCTGATCGAGGTGACCGACCGCGATCTCCTCGGCTGGATCACCGGCGAGATCGAAACGCCGTCCAACTACGACACACCTCTGTTCCGGCGCCTGAAGGCCTTTCATACCCACACCTCTCCGATCCATAGCTGAGACACCTGCACGTCATCACCGGCCTCGTGCCGGTGATCCCGCTTCCGTCCGGCGGACCTCCCCACGTCATGGCCGGCCTTGTGCCGGCCTCCCGCCACGGAAGGGCTCGGCGCCTCACGTCATCGGGATCACCGGGACAAGCCCGGTGATGACGACGGAGGGTGGCAGGGACGCCCGTCCCGGTCGGAAAAGCGCAGCGCCCCACAGCATCGGGATCACCGGCACAAGGCCGGTGATGACGTGAGGGTGGGAATGCTCCTCATGGAGGCGAAGGATGGCGCCGCATGGGGTGACAACGAAGGTCCGCTCGGACTAAACCACGCCTATCTTTGCCCCATCCGACGAACCGGGCGGAATCGCCCGCGTTCTTCTTGATCTCTGACCCGATACCTCATCATGAAGCCAGCCCTGACCCGTGCCCTCGATGCCCTTAAGAAGGGCCAAAGCCTGACGCTGTCGAGCGTGCCGGACGGCTTCGACGCGCTCGCCGTGGCCGATCTCGCCCGCGGCCTGTCCGGGCAGGTGGAGGGACCGGCGGTCCTGGTCCATGTGGCCCGCGACGGGCAGCGGCAGCAGAACTTCGCCAACAGCCTTGGCTTCATCGCGCCGGAGATCGAGATCCTGACGTTCCCGGCCTGGGACTGCCAGCCCTACGACCGGGTCTCGCCCAATGCGGCGATCACCGCGCAGCGCATGACCACCCTGGCCCGGCTCGCCCGTTCCAAGACCTCCGAGGACAAGCCGCGCATCCTGTCGACCACGGTGAACGCCCTGGTCCAGCGCGTGCCGCCCAAGGCCCGCATTGCGGCCGAGACCTTCTCGGCGGCGCCCGGCAACGTGGTCGACACGACGCAGCTGATCAACTGGCTGGAGAGCAACGGCTTCCTGCGGACCGGCACCGTGCGGGACACCGGCGAATACGCGGTGCGCGGCGGCATCATCGACCTCTATCCGGCCGGCCTGCCCAACCCGGTGCGCCTCGACTTCTTCGGCGATGCGCTGGAATCGATCCGCGCCTTCGATCCCGAGACCCAGCGCACGGTCGGCACCCTGCGCTCCCTCGACCTCGTGCCCATGAGCGAGGTCCAGCTCACCACCGAGAGCATCCGGCGCTTCCGGCAGGCCTATGTGGCGGCCTTCGGGGCGCCGACCCGCGACGACCGGCTCTACGAGGCGATCAGCGAGGGGCGGCGCTATCCCGGTCTCGAGCACTGGATGCCGCTTTTCCACGATCATCTCGACACCCTGTTCGACTACCTGCCGGGCGTTCCGGTGGTGTTCGACGCGCTCGCCGACGATGCCGCCGGCGAGCGCCTGTCCCAGGTGAAGGATTATTACGACGCCCGCCGCGAGGGCATGGGACAGAACCAGCCCGGCGTTGCGCCCTATCGCCCGCTGCCGCCCGATGCTCTCTACTTCAAGCCCGAGGAATGGTCCGACCGCACCGCCCATCTCCCGCTCGCGCGGCTTACGCCCTTCGCGGTGCCGGAATCGGCCGGCCGGCTCGTGATCGACTGCGAGGCCCGCCAGGGCCGCAGCTTCATCGCCGAGCGGGCGGACGAGAACGCCAACGTGTTCGAGGCCGTGGTCCGACACATCCGCGAGCTTCAGGCGGCCAAGAAGCGCGTCATGCTCGGTGCCTGGACGGAGGGCTCCCGGGAGCGCCTTTGCCACGTGCTGCAGGACCATGACCTGCGCCAGACCAAGCCCATTGCCCGATTCTCCGACGCGATGGCCTATCCGAGGAACGAGATCCCGGTCGGCATCTGGCCTCTGGAATCGGGCTTCGAGACGGCGGATCTCGCGGTCGTCAGCGAACAGGACATCCTGGGCGATCGCCTCGTTCGCCAGAAGCGCAAGTCCAAGCGGCCGCAGGACTTCCTCACCGAGGTGGCGGCGCTCACGCCGGGCGATCTCGTGGTCCACGTGGATCACGGCATCGGGCGCTTCGAGGGGCTCAAGACCATCGAGGCGGCCGGCGCCCCGCACGATTGCCTGGAGCTTCATTATGCCGGCGGCGACCGCCTGTTCCTGCCGGTGGAGAACATCGAGCTCCTGACCCGCTACGGATCGGAGGAGACGGAGGTCCAGCTCGACAAGCTCGGCGGCGGCGCCTGGCAGGCCCGCAAGGCCCGCATGAAGCAGCGCATCCGCGAGATGGCGGGCGCGCTCATGAAGATCGCCGCCGCCCGCATCCTCAAGGACGCCCCGCGCCTGACGCCGCCGGAAGGGCTCTACGACGAGTTCGCGGCCCGCTTCCCCTATGACGAGACCGAGGACCAGCTCAACGCCATCGAGGCGGTGCTCGACGACATGGCCTCGGGCCGGCCGATGGACCGTCTCGTCTGCGGCGACGTGGGCTTCGGCAAGACCGAGGTGGCCCTGCGCGCTGCCTTCGTGGCCGCCATGGGCGGCAAGCAGGTGGCCGTGGTCGTGCCGACGACGCTGCTCTCCCGCCAGCATTACCGCACCTTCTGCGACCGTTTCCGCGGCCTCCCGCTCAATGTGGCCCAGGCGTCCCGCTTCGTGCCGGCGGCCGAGATGAAGAAGACCAAGGAGGGGCTCGCCGACGGGTCCGTCGATATCGTCATTGGCACCCATGCGGTCCTGGGCAAGACCATCAAGTTCAAGGATCTCGGCCTGATCATCGTGGACGAGGAGCAGCATTTCGGCGTGTCCCACAAGGAGCGCCTCAAGGAACTGCGCGCCGAGGTTCACGTGCTGACCCTGTCGGCCACCCCGATCCCGCGCACCCTGCAGCTGGCCCTCACGGGCGTGCGCGAGCTGTCGCTCATCACCACGCCGCCGGTGGACCGGCTGGCGGTGCGCACCTTCATCACGCCCTTCGACCCGCTGCTCATCCGCGAGGCGCTCCTGCGCGAACGCTACCGCGGCGGCCAAGCCTTCTACGTGGTGCCGCGCCTCGACGATCTCGGCGACGTGAAAGCCTTCCTGGACAAGGAGGTGCCGGAGGCCAAGGTCGCGGTGGCCCACGGCCAGATGGCGGCCGGCCAGCTCGAGGACGTCATGACGGCCTTCTACGAGGGCAAGTACGACATCCTGCTCTCCACCACGATCGTGGAATCGGGCCTCGACATCCCGACCGCCAACACGCTCATCGTCCATCGGGCCGACATGTTCGGCCTGTCCCAGCTCTACCAGCTGCGCGGGCGCGTCGGCCGGTCCAAGACCCGCGCCTACGCGCTGTTCTCGGTGCCGGCCAACAAGTCCCTGACGGTGCAGGCCGAGCGGCGCCTCAAGGTGCTCCAGACCCTCGACACGCTGGGCGCCGGCTTCCAGCTCGCCTCGCACGACCTGGACATCCGCGGCGCGGGCAACCTTCTGGGCGAGGAGCAGTCCGGCCACATCAAGGAGGTCGGCTACGAGCTCTACCAGCAGATGCTGGAGGAGGCGGTGGCACAGCTCAAGGCCGGCATTGAGGAACCGGCGGAGGATCAGTGGTCGCCCACCATCGCGGTCGGGGCCCCGGTGATGATCCCGGAGAGCTACATCTCCGACCTGCAGCTGCGCCTGGGCCTCTATCGCCGGCTCTCGACCTTCGAGGCCGACCAGGAGATCGACGCCTTCCGGGCCGAGCTGGTGGACCGGTTCGGGCCGGTGCCGTCCGAGGTCGACCAGCTCCTCAAGATCATGGCGATCAAGGTGCTCTGCCGCCGCGCCAACGTGGAGAAGGTGGACGGCGGACCGAAGGGCATCATCATCTCGTTCCGCGACAACGCCTTCGCCAACCCGGCCGGGCTCATCTCCTATGTCGCCGAGCAGGCCTCCTTCGCCAAGGTGCGGCCCGACATGAAGATCGTGTTCGTCCGTGACACCGAGACCCCGGACGAGCGCATCAAGGCCGCGACCACGATCCTGCGCAGCCTCGTGCGGATCGCCGAGAAGAAGGCGGCGTGAGACCCGCGCCGTTTGTCGGCTGGGCCTCTCGATGGTGGGTGCGGCACGGGAGTGACCATTCTCCCGCGTCATCACCAGCCTTGTGCCGGTGATCCCGATCGATCAAGGCGCGGCGCTCCTCAATATCGAGATGGCCGGGACAAGCCCGGCCATGACGTGCGGAGGGTGTCAGCCGGGGAAGGCGTATCGGTTGATGGAGGGGCGAAACCCTCAGAGGTCCGGGGCCGCGACCGTGTGCATGTTGAGCTGGTTCTGCAGCATCGTGGCGGCGCCGCTCACCCCGCCGGTGACGATGACCGGGGTGCCGGCCTCGGCCAGGTTCTTGCGCAGGCGGCTGGCGAGCTCCAGGAAACGGCGCCGTTCGGCCCAGCCCGCATGGCGGGGCATCTGCAGCACCACGGCCGCCGGGCTCGGGATCAGGGCCAGGACGTCGTCCGCGGCTTCGAAGGGTGTCGTCACGCTCGCATATCCCATGCCGGCCAGCTCCGCCGACAGGGCGCTGTCGGGAGCACGGTCGCCGTTGTCGACGACGAGAACCTTCGGCATTGCGTTCATGACGATACCCTGAGTTGGACGTGTCGGATGAGAAAGAGGTGCTCACCTAACGTCGAAGCAGAGCATTAGTTTCATTGTCTACATGAATGGAAGCTCAACAATAGGGGGTATCCACGCCTCTTTGGGTTAGTGCGGCAGGCGCCACCAGGTGTCGACATTGACCCCCATCAGCGGAGTCCGGTCCGGTCGCCCGAGGGCGTTGCTATAGGCAAGCCATTGATCTTTCAGGTAGAACAGCGGGATCACGTAGAACCCCGACAGAAGCGTCCGGTCGAGGGCCCGCACGGCGGACACGAAGTCCTCGCGGCTTTTCGCCTCGAGAAGCGCGTCGATGAGGCGGTCTACCGCGGGCGACGCCACGCCGGCATGGTTCTGGGACCCGCCCCGCTGGGCGGCGGCCGAGCCCCAGCGGTTGCGCTGCTCGTTGCCGGGCGAGGGCGTTCCCGGCCAGAGCCACTGGATCATGTCGAAGTCGAACCGGGCGAGGCGGCGCCAGTACTGCACGTCGTCCACGAGGCGCACGCGGGCCTGGACGCCGATGCGGCTCAAGGACTGCGAGACGTTGAGGGCGAGCCGCTCCTGCGAGCGGGAATTGACCAGGATCTCGAACGCGAAGGGCTCGCCCGTTCCGTTCTTTCGCAGGACGTCGTTGTCGAGGGTCCAGCCAGCCTCCGCCAGGAGCGCGAGGGCGCGCCGGGCCATGTCCCGGTCCCGGCCCGATCCGTCGCCGGAAGGCGGCTCCCAGCGCCCTTCGAGGATGTCTTCGCGGACCGCGCCGGGGAACGGGGCCAGCAGGGCCCGCTCCTGCGGGTCGGCGGGCCGTCCCGTGGAGGCGAGGTCGGATCCGGCGAAGTAGCTGTCCGAGCGTGTGAGCTGGCCGAAATAGAGGTTGCGGTTCACCCAGTCGAAGTCGAACAGGTAGCTCAGGGCCTCGCGCACCCGAACGTCGGCGAACAGGGCCTTTCGCGTGTTGAACGCGAAGCCGTTCATGCCCTTCGGCAGCCGGGTCGCGAGAGTCTCTCGGCGGATGCGCCCGTCGCGTACGGCGGGAATGTCGTAGCCGGTCGCCCACTGGCCGGGATCGCCCTCGATCCGGAAATCGTAAAGTCCGGCCTTAAAGGCCTCGAACAAGCTGTTGGCGTCGCGATAGAAATCGTACCGGATCTCGTCGAAGTTGTAGAGCCCGCGGGTCACGGGCAGGTCCTCAGCCCAATAGTCCTTGCGGCGGGTGAGCACGACCCGCTCGCCCGGCCTCACCTCGGTCAGGGCATAGGGGCCGGAGCCGATGGGCGGGGTGAGGCTCGTTCGGTCGAAGGTCTCCAGATTGGTCTTATGGGCGGGGAAGATCGGCATGGTCATGCCGATGAGGAGCGGCAGCTCCCGGTCGTTGGCGCCGGACAGGTCGAAGCGGATCCGGTGCGGGCCCAGGATCTCCACTGCCTTGACCTGCGAGAGACTCGACCGGTGGAAGGGTTTTCCGTAGGTCTTCAGGGCCTCGAACGAGAAGCGCACGTCTTCGGCGGTCAGAGGATGGCCGTCCGAGAAGCGGGCGCGGGGATCGAGGTTGAAGGTGATCGAGCTGCGGTCCTCCGGCATCTCGACCGTGCGGGCCAGGAGGCCGTAGATCGTGAAGGGCTCGTCCGCGGAGCGCATCATCAGGCTCTGGAGCACGTAGCGGGGCACCGCGTCCGGGGCGACGCCGAGGACGATCAGGGGGTTGAGGCTGTCGAAGGTGCCCTGGAGGCCGAGCGTGATTCGACCGCCCTTCGGCGCCCCGGGGTTGGCGTAGGGCAGGTGGTCGAAGCCGGGCTCGAGGGCGGGCTCCCCGTGCATCGCGATGCCATGCCGCAGCGCCTCCGCCCCGGAGGCCGCGGAGGGCCCCCAGCCGGTCAGGAGACACACGGCGGCAAGCAGCAGATTCCGTATAAGCCAGCGGCCCATGGCGCTCCCGGTGCAAGACGGCAAACACCCGAGCAATGTTGTACAGAAATTTGCCCCGGGTGACTGGAAACCTACCACACGAAAGGTTAAAGGAGCCCCACACGTCTTGTCTTCGCCACATTCGGCAAGGATTTGGACCCCGTCATTGCAGGTTAAGAACACGCCGGCTAAACGGCCTATTCGAAAGCCGAACTTTCGACTGAAGAGGATCACACACATGTCTTTCGCGACACGCTTCGCGAGCCTGGGGGGGACCCGTGGCCTGGCGACTGCCTTGGCTCTTCTGGTGAGCGCACCCGTTCTGGCTCAGACCGCCCCGGCGCAGCGTCCCGCCGCCCAGCCGGCCCGCCCGGCCGCCCCGGCCCAGCAGCCGGCTCCCGGTGCCGCCGCCCAGCCGCAGCAGAATGCCGGCCCCACGGTCGTGCAGGTGAAGGCCGAGCCGTCCCAGCCGGAATGGACCAAGGTCTGCGGCAAGGACCAGAACACCAGCACCGAGATCTGCTACACCACCCGCGACTTCGTGTCGGACCAGGGCCAGCCGGTGCTCGCCCTCGCGGTCTACGACGTGAAGGGCCAGCAGCCGCAGAAGGTCGTGCGCTTCGTGATGCCGCTCGGCCTGCTCCTGCAGCCCGGCCTGCGCTTCGCCGTCGACCAGGGCCAGGCCACGCCCGGCCGGTACGTCATGTGCCTGCCCAACGGCTGCTTCGCCGAGGCCCAGGTGAAGGACGACTTCATCGCGGCCATCAAGAAGGGCAATGCCCTGAACGTCAGCGTCCAGAACCAGATGGGCCGCGAGATCACCTTCGCGGTTCCGGCCGCCGGCTTCGGCAAGGCCTTCGACGGCCCGCCGATTGACCCGAAGGTGCTCGAGGAGCAGCAGAAGAAGCTCCAGGAAGAGCTGCAGAAGAAGAGCGAGGAGATGCGTCAGCGCATGCTCCAGGGCGGCGCCGCCGCGCCGGGTGCTGCACCTGGCGCTGCCGCTGCCGGCGCCGCCGCTCCGGCCGCGCCCAAGCCGTAGGATCATCCGTACAAAAGAGAACGCCGGGCTCCAGGGCCCGGCGTTTTTGCGTGTCGCGATGAGGGAAATCTCAATTGGCCAGGATCGGCTTCGCCTTGTAGCTGCCGTTCTTCTCCCGGGTGAACATCTCGGCGATCATGGGATTGCGCAGAGGTTCCTCGGAATGGTCGGGCAGGAGGTTCTGCTCCGACACGTAGGCGATGTACTCGGTTTCCCCGTTCTCGGCGAAGAGGTGGTAGAAGGGCTGGTCCTTGCGGGGCCGGACCTCCTCGGGAATCGACAGCCACCATTCCTCGGTGTTGTCGAACTCCGGGTCGACATCGAAGATGATCCCCCTGAAATCGAAGACCCGGTGCCGAACCACTTCGCCGATCGCGAATTTTGCTGAACTCGCTTTCATGGTCTTAACTCCTTGATCTTCATATAGAGATCCTCGGCGGATTCTCCAAATCGCCCTTCGTCACGAATGAGAGAGCAAGATCCGTGCCAGGGCTGAGCCAACGCCGAGCCAGAGCCGAGCCTTGCATGGGCGGCGGGCCGGCCTGCCGAAAGACGGGATTGTCGCAAGGTTGGAACCTTGCCAGAAGACGGTCTCCCGCCGGACCTGCCGTCCGTTTCACCTGACCTCCGGAGCCGCCGATGTCCGACCTGATCGGGCTGTTCAACCTCCTTGCCCCGTTCTTCGGCCTCATCGGGCTCGGCTTCTTCTGCGGCAAGGTGGTGAAGCAGCCGGAAGCCGGCCTCGCCTGGATGCAGTTCTTCCTCATCTACGTGGCGCTGCCCTGCCTGTTCTACCGGCTCATCGCCGACAAGCCCCTGGATGAACTCGCCAACTGGCCGTTCATCGCCGCCACCACGGTCTCGACCGCTTGCGCCTTCGCGCTCTCCTTCGCGACCGGCTGGCGCTTCACGAAAGACCTGCCGCAATCGGTCATGCAGGGGGTGGCCGGGTCCTATTCCAACATCGGCTACATGGGTCCGCCGCTCATCCTGGCGGCGATCGGCGCTTCGGCCAGCGCCCCGGTGGTCCTGATCTTCGTCTTCGACACGCTGTTCCTGTTCTCGGTGGTGCCGCTGCTGATGGCGACGGCGGGCCTCGACAGGCTCAGCCTGCCGGCGACGATCCGCCGGATCGTCTGGCGCGTCGTCACCCATCCGTTCAACATCGCCACCGCGGTCGGCATCGCGGCGAGCTACCTGCACGTTCGGCTGCCGGGTCCGGCCGAGCAGATCGTCACCTGGCTGTCGGGAGCCGCCGCGCCGTGCGCGCTGTTCATCCTCGGTGTCACGGTGGCCCTGCGGCCCCTGCGCAAGATGCCCGGCGAGGTGCCGGCCCTCGTCTTCATCAAGCTGATCCTGCACCCGCTCGTGGTCTGGGTGGTGCTCTCGGCCGTCGGCGATTTCGGTCCGGACTGGACCTACGCGGCCATGGTGATGGCGGCCCTGCCGCCGGCGCTCAACATCTTCGTCATCTCGACCCAGTACAACGTGGGTGTGGAGCGCGCCTCCGCGTGCGTCCTCGTCGGCACGCTGGTGTCCATGGTCACCCTGACGGGCATCCTCTATCTCACCACCAAGACGGGCGCGCTGCCGTACGACCTGTTCCCGTGATGGTTCGGCCTGCCGCATGGGGTCAAGAGCCGCCACGTCATCACCGGCCTTGTGCCGGTGATCCCGATAGCTTGAAGCTCAACGCTCTTCCGAACGGGATGGCCGGGACAAGCCCGGCCATGACGGGGAGGTTGCCTCCCTGGACCAGTTCAACCCGACGACACGCCCTGCATCAGGCGCGGCACGCCCACGCGGGGGAGCACGCCCTCGCGCATGACGATCCGGCGCAGCGGGCCGATGTTGCTCAACGCCAGAAGCCCGGCGCCGCGCAGAAAATCGGTCGGGATCATGCCGGTCAGCAGGGTCCGGTTGAGGCCGTCCACGGCGGCCGTGCGCAGGCGGACGTCCAGGTCCCGGCCGCGCTGGTAGCGGGCCAGGGTCTCGTCGGAACCGGGACCGTGGCCCTCCTCGCCGCCGTCGATCACCGCGTCGCGCAGGGAGGCGACGTCGCGGAAGCCGAGATTGAGGCCCTGGGCGCCGATGGGCGGGAACAC
This sequence comes from Microvirga terrae, assembly GCF_013307435.2. Classification (NCBI taxonomy): domain Bacteria; kingdom Pseudomonadati; phylum Pseudomonadota; class Alphaproteobacteria; order Hyphomicrobiales; family Methylobacteriaceae; genus Microvirga; species Microvirga terrae. The sequence continues at coordinate 2,946,880 of NZ_CP102845.1, read as the reverse complement.
GTGGGCGGCCTCGCCCACGAGGGCGAGGTGACGCGACGAGTAGCGGTTCACCGACAGCCCGCTCATGGGCACGAGCCCGCGCGGACCGTCGACCCGCATGGCGCCGAGATGCGACTGCGCCTGCCGCTCGACCGCCAGGGCGAGGGCTGCGTCGTCGAGGCCGGAGAGCCGCTCGGCCTCCGCCTTGCTCGCGACCCAGACCAGGCTCGACCGGCGGCCCGGCAGGGGCACCAGGGTGAATGGCCCGTGGCGGGTGTGAAACTCCGTCGAAGTCTCCCGGTGGTCCCGGTCATGGGCCAGGATCACGGTCATGGCCGATTGCGGATAGGACCAGGTCTGCGTGCCGATTCCGGCTTTCTGGCGCAGCTTCGAGTTGCGGCCGTCCGCCGCCACCATGAGGCCCGCCCGGATCGTCCCTCCTTCGGCCAGGGTCAGGACCGCCCCTGCCTCGTCGGTCGCGAAGCCCGTGGCGAATTCCGGCACGAGGGTCAGGGCCTCGCGGGTCCGGGCGGCCTCCGCCAGCGCCTCGACGAGCGCGACGTTCTCGATGTTCCAGCCGAAGGCGTCGAGGCCAATCTCGCCGGCCCGGAACGCGGCCGGCGGCGGGCGGAACAGGCTGCCCGTGTCGTCGACGATGCGCATGGTCTCAAGCGGCGCGGCAGCCGCTGCGACCGCCGGCCAGACGCCGAGCGCCTCCAGGAACCGGACCGAGCCGTTGAGCAGCGCGACGGTGCGCCCGTCCCGGCGCACGTCGAGGCCGCCGACGAGAACGGTTCTGTAGCCGTCGCGGGCAAAGGCCAGGGCAGCGCTCAGGCCCACGGCTCCGGCGCCGACGACGGCGATGTCATAGGTGCTCTCGGTCACGGTGCTCTCTCACCATCGGGTTGTGGACGGATCGCGGACTCACGATAAACCACGGATTCGGCATTGCCGACCGGCGCGCCGCTTCCCTATGATCGTTCCACGACGGAACTGTGGGCCGAACAGTTCTTGCCAGGGGAACAGCTCTTGCCAAGGACTGTGCGGGTCGTCATCCATGTGCAAATTCCTAGCGCATCGTGCGGAAAAGTGGACCCGGTTTTCCGCACGATGCGCTAGGCCAGAATATGGAGTCTCGGACCCGGACGTGGATTCCACGTCCGGGTCCGAGACTCAAGCCCGCCGCAACCCTTGAAATCAGAGTCGCTTGTGTGAAGCCAGACGTACCATCATCCGGGCCGCCCCTCGTCGAGCTTCAAGGCATCAGCAAGCGCTACGGCGACCTTCTCGCCAACGACGGGATCGATCTGGCGATCGAGCCGGGCGAGATCCACGCGCTCCTGGGCGAGAACGGGGCCGGCAAGTCGACCCTGGTCAAGATCCTCTATGGGGTCATCGAGCCCAGCGCGGGCGAGATCCGGTGGGAGGGACGCCCGGTGTCGATCGGATCGCCGGTCGAGGCGCGCAATCTCGGCCTCGGCATGGTGTTCCAGCATTTCTCGCTCTTCGACGAGTTGACGGTCGCGGAGAACATCGCCGTGGCCTTGTCGGGCGGGTGGAGCCTGTCCACGGTCCGCAGCAAGCTCGGGGAGATCAGCCGGACGTACGGCCTCGCGCTCGATGCCGACCGGGCGGTCTGGACCCTGTCCGCGGGCGAGCGCCAGCGCATCGAGATCGTCCGCTGCCTGCTCCAGAATCCCAGGCTGCTGATCCTGGACGAGCCGACCTCGGTGCTGACGCCCCAGGAGGCCGAGCACCTCTTCACCACCCTGGACCGGCTTTCGGCCGAGGGCTGCTCCATCCTGTACATCTCGCATAAGCTCGAGGAAGTGCGCCGCCTCTGCCGCCGCGCCACGATTCTCAGGGCCGGCCGGGTGGTCGCGACAATCGACCCGCGGGCGAAGAGCGCCCGCGAGATCGCAGCCCTCATGGTCGGCAACGAGGTCGGCGAGGTCCGGACCGACGCGCCGCATCAGGTCCAGGGCGAGGTGCTCAGGGTCTCTCGCCTGTCGATCCCGCCGGCCGGGCTGCACGGGCAAGCCCTGCGCGACATCGACCTCGTGGCCCGCGCCGGCGAGGTGGTGGGCATCGCGGGCGTCGCGGGCAACGGGCAGAGCGAATTGTTCGCCGCCCTGTCGGGCGAGCGCCCGGCGGAGCGCGCGGACGCCGTGGTCATCGCCGGCCGGTCGTGCGGGACGATGGGCATCGATGCCCGCCGCCGGCTCGGCGCCGCCTTCGTGCCGGAGGAGCGCCTGGGCCATGCGGCCGCGCCGACCCATCGCCTGAGCGAGAACACCCTGATCTCGCACGCGGCCTCCGAAGTGAGCCGCTCGGGATTCATTCTCGTCAACGCCGCCCGGCGGCTCGCCCGCTCGATCATCCAGAGCTTCGACGTGCGCACCCCCGAGGGCGATCCGCAGGCGCGCAAGCTCTCCGGCGGCAACCTGCAGAAATTCGTCATCGGCCGCGAGATCATCCGCAGACCCAAGCTCATCATCGTCGACCAGCCGACCTGGGGTGTGGACGCGGGGGCCGCGCGGCTCATCCGCCAGGCGCTCGTCGATCTCGCCCGCGCGGGCAGTGCGGTCGTCGTCGTCAGCCAGGATCTCGACGAGTTGTTCGAGGTGGCGGACCGGATGGCCGTGATCCATCAGGGCCAGTTGAGCCCGCTCAGACCGGTCGGCGAATGGACCAGGGAAGCGATCGGACTCGAAATGCTGGGCGTTGCACAGGGCCAAGGGGGCGTTCATGCGCTTTGAGCTGACGCCTCGCGCGAGCGTCTCGCCGGTCATGCGGGCGCTCGCCCCGGTGGCCGCCTTCGTGACCGCGTTCCTGATCGCCGGCTTCGTGATCTGGCTGATGGGCCGCTCGCCCATCGCGGCCTTCGACGTCTATGTGCTCCAGCCCCTGAGCGACCCTTGGGCCCTGCAGGAGCTCGTCGTCAAGGCGACGCCGCTGGCGCTGATCGCCATCGGCCTGTCCTACTGCTTCCGGGCCAACCTCTGGAATATCGGCGCGGAGGGACAATACGTGATCGGCGCCGTGCTGGGCAGCTGGCTCGCCCTGCGGACCCACGGGACCGAGGCCGGGGCCTGGGTGCTGCCCCTCATGCTGATCCTGGGGATCGTCGGCGGTGCGCTCTACGGGCTCATCCCGGCCTTCCTGAAGACCCGGTTCGGCGTCAACGAGATCCTGACCAGCCTCATGCTGGTCTACGTGGCGCAGCTCATCCTGGATTACCTGGTGCGCGGTCCGTGGCGCGATCCGAAGGGCTTCAACTTCCCGCAATCGGTGACCTTCGATCCATCGGCGACCCTGCATCCGATCCTGGAGGGCGGGCGTGTGCATTACGGCGCTCTGTTCGCCCTGGTGGCGGTCCTGCTCACCGCCGTGATCCTGGGGCGGACGCTCTTCGGCTACCGCCTGAAGCTCACCGGTGACGCACCTCGGGCGGCCCGGTTCGCGGGCTTCAGCTCCAAGGCCACCACCATGGCGGTCTTCGCCATCTCGGGCGGGTTGGCGGGGCTTGCCGGCATAGCGGAGGTCTCGGGCCAGATCGGGCAGCTCCAGCCGTCGATCTCCCCAGGCTACGGCTTCACGGCCATCACGGTGGCGTTTCTGGGGAGGCTCAACCCCATCGGGATCCTGATCGCCGCGCTCGTGGTCGCGCTGACCTTCATCGGCGGCGAGAGCGCGCAGATCCTCCTGAAGCTGCCGCTCGACCTCACGCAGGCCTTCCAGGGCATCCTGCTGCTCTGCGTGCTCGCGGCCGACGCGCTGGTGAGCTACCGCATTCGTCTCATTGCACGGGGAGGGGGCAAATGACCACTTTCGAGGCCATCCTTCTCACCATCGTGACGGCATCCACGCCGCTCCTGATCGCGGCGCTCGGCGAGCTGGTCACGGAGCGCTCCGGCGTCCTCAATCTCGGCGTCGAGGGCATGATGGCCATGGGGGCCGCCTGCAGCTTCGCGGCCGCCGTCACCTTCGACTCGACCCTGCTGGGCGTCGCGGCCGGCATGCTGGCCGGGGTCCTGATGGCGGCGCTCTTCGCCCTCGTGGTGCTGGGCTTCGCGGCAAACCAGGTCGGCTCCGGCCTGGCGCTGACGATCTTCGGCCTCGGCCTGTCCGGCCTGGTCGGGGCTCCCTTCGTGGGTGCGAGGCGCGATCCGATTGCGCATATCGACGTTCCGACCTTAAGCGACATCCCGGTGATCGGCCGCCTGTTTTTTGAGCAGGACCTCTTCGTCTACGCGTCGATCGCCCTCACGATCCTGATCGCCCTCTACCTCACCCGGTCCCGGTCCGGCCTGACCCTGCGCTCCATCGGCGAGAACCATACCTCGGCCAACGCGCTCGGCCTGCCGGTCTGGCGAGTGCGCTTCTGGGCCATCCTGTTCGGCGGCGCCTGCTCGGGGCTCGCCGGCGCCTATCTCGCCCTCGTCTATACCCGGTTCTGGTCGCCCGGCATGACGGCGGGACGCGGCTGGATCGCGCTGGCGCTCGTGGTCTTCGCGGCCTGGCGGCCGGGCTGGCTCCTGGTCGGGGCCTACATCTTCGGCGCGGCGACCGTGCTCCAGCTTCACGCCCAGGCGGCCCAATTCGGCGTGCCGCCCCAGGTCCTGTCGGCGGTGCCCTATCTCGCGACGATCCTGGCCCTTCTGCTGCTCTCCCTGCGGCGCGGCCGCGCCGTCGGGGCGCCCGGTTCCCTGGGGGTGCCGTTCGTGCCTGACCGGTGAGCAAACTGGTGTTAATCTGACCAAAGTGTAGGCAGAGGAATTCTTGCCAGAACGCCTCAGACCTGCGACGGAAGGGTTGAAATCCAAACTCGAGGGAACGAGCATGTTTTCAGGGAAAGTCTTCGGAGCCGTTGCGGGGGCAGCGGTCCTGGCTCTGTCCGCGACCGGCGCCTTCGCGCAGGCGAAGGACAAGATCAAGGTCGGCTTCATCTACGTGGGCCCCGTCGGCGACTTCGGCTGGAGCCATCAGCATGACCAGGGCCGCCAGGCGATCGAGAAGGCCTTTCCGGGCAAGGTGACGACGACCTTCGTCGAGAGCGTGCCGGAAGCCGATTCCGAGCGCGCCATCGAGCAGCTCGCCCGCACCGGCCACGACCTGATCTTCACGACCTCCTTCGGCTTCATGGAGCCGACCCTGAAGGTCGCCAAGAAGTATCCGAACATCAAGTTCGAGCATGCCACCGGCTTCAAGCGCGCCCCGAACCTCTCGACCTACGCGGCGAAGTTCCACGAGGGCCGCTACATCACCGGCGTGATCGCCGGCAAGATGACCAAGTCCAACGTCATCGGCTATGTGGGTGCCTTCCCGATCCCGGAAGTGATCGCCGGCATCAACGCCTATTATCTCGGCGCCCAGTCGGTGAACCCGAACGTCAAGATCAAGATCGTGTTCGCCAACACGTGGTTCGATCCGGCGAAGGAAGGCGATGCCGCCAAGGCGCTCCTCGACCAGGGCGTCGACGTCCTGGCCCAGCACACGGACAGCCCGGCTCCGATCCAGGCCGCCGAGGCAAGGGGCAAGTTCGGCTTCGGCCAGGCCTCCGACATGGAGCGCTTCGCCCCGAAGGCGCAGCTCACGGCCATCACGGACAATTGGTCGGACTACTACGTCGCCCGCGCCAAGGCGGTTCTCGACGGCACCTGGAAGTCCGAGGACACCTGGGGCGGCATCAACGCCCACATGGTCGTGATGACTCCCTACAAGAACATGCCCGACGACGTGAAGAAGATGGCCCAGGACACCGAAGCGGCCATCAAGTCCGGCCAGTTCAACCCCTTCAAGTGCCCGGTCGTCGGCCAGGACGGCAAGGAGATCGAGTGCAAGGGCCAAGGCGCCCTCTCGGACGAGCAGGTGCTCGGCATGAACTTCTACGTGAAGGGCATCGAGGACAAGATCCCGCAATAAGCGGCGGATCGATGCGTCAATCCCATCGGGGCGGCCGGGCGACCGGCTGCCCTTTTTCGTGCGATGCCTGTCATCACGGGCAGAATGGCGGAGGGTAGCGAATGGACGAGCAGGCGACGATCCGGCCTGGCGAGGGCGACGTTCTCATCGTGGTGGATGTCCAGAACGACTTCCTGCCCGGCGGCGCGCTGGCCGTTCCCGACGGCGATGCCGTGATCGCGCCGATCAACCGGCTCTCCAGGGCCTTCCGCCACGTGGTGCTGACCCAGGACTGGCATCCGGTGGGTCACGCCTCCTTCGCGTCGAGCCATCCGGCGAAGGCGCCCTTCGACACGGCGGAGCTGCACTACGGCACCCAGGTGCTGTGGCCGGATCATTGCGTGCAGGGCACGCCGGGGGCCGAGATCTCCCGCGACCTCGACATTCCGCACGCGCAGCTCGTCATCCGCAAAGGCTACAATGGCGGCATCGACAGCTATTCGGGCTTCAAGGAGGCCGACCGGCGGACCTCGACGGGACTGGCCGGCTACCTGACGGAGCGGGGCTTCCGCCGGGTCGTCTGCGCCGGGCTCGCGCTCGATTTCTGCGTCGCCTGGACGGCCCTCGATGCCGCGGAAGCCGGGTTCGAGACCTACCTGATCGAGGATGCCTCCCGGGCCATCGACGCGAACGGGTCGCTCGCGAAGGCGAGGGCGGATCTGGAGGCGGCGGGCGTAAGGATGATCGGGAGCAACCGAATCGTCGGCGCCTGAAACGCTCCCGTCATGGCCGGGCGCGTCCCGGCCATCCCGATACGGTGAAGCTCAGCGGCCTTCGGATCGGGATCACCGGGACGAGCCCGGTGACGGCGTTGAGTTTTGCCGAACCGGCTGCGCCTTGACGCATCGACTTCAGACCGCCGTCCCGTGCAGATCGTACTCGTCGGAAGCCTCGATCCGCACGTTGACGATCTCGCCCGGCTTGAGCGGGGTCTTGGACGCCACGTAGACGGCGCCGTCGATTTCGGGGGCGTCGTACTGGGTGCGGCCGGTCGCCACCGTGGAGCCCTGCTCGTCGATGATGACCGGCAGGGTCCTGCCGACCTTCGACTTCAGGATCTTGGCGCTGACCTTCTGCTGGGTCTGCATGAAGCGGTGCCAGCGCTCCTCCTTCACCTCCGGCGGCACGGCGCCGTCGATGTCGTTGGCGGGCGCGCCCTGGACCGGCTCGTACTGGAAGCAGCCGGCCCGGTCGATCTTGGCGTCCTTCAGCCACTGCATCAGGAAGTCCACGTCCTCCTCGGTTTCGCCCGGGAAGCCGACGATGAAGGTCGACCGGATGGCGAGGTCGGGGCAGATGTCGCGCCACTTGTGGATTCGCTCCAGGGTCTTCTCCTGGTTGCCCGGGCGGCGCATGGATTTCAGGACCCGCGGGGAGGCGTGCTGGAACGGGATGTCGAGATAGGGAAGGATCTTGCCCTCGGCCATCAGCGGGATGACCTCGTCCACGTGCGGGTAGGGGTAGACGTAGTGCATGCGCACCCACATGCCGAGTTCGCCCAGCTCCCTGGCGAGCTCGAAGAACCGCGTGCGGACCTCCCGGTCCTTCCACAGGCTCGGCTGGTACTTGATGTCGAGTCCGTAGGCGCTGGTGTCCTGCGAGATCACCAGGAGTTCCTTGACCCCGGCCCGGGCCAGCTTTTCCGCCTCGCGCAGCACGTCGGCGATCGGGCGGCTGACGAGGTCGCCGCGCAGTTTGGGGATGATGCAGAAGGAGCAGCGGTTGTTGCAGCCCTCCGAGATCTTCAGGTAGGCGTAGTGGCGCGGGGTCAGCTTGACGCCCTGGGGCGGCACGAGGTCGACGAAGGGGTCATGCGCCGGCGGCACCGCCTGGTGCACCGCCGAGACGACGGATTCGTAGGCCTGCGGCCCGGTGATCGCCAGGACGTTCGGGAACTGGTCGCGGATCTGCTCCGGCTCGGCGCCCATGCAGCCGGTCACGATGACCTTGCCGTTCTCCGCCATGGCGTCGCCGATCGCCTCCAGCGACTCGGCCTTGGCGCTGTCGAGGAACCCGCAGGTGTTGACAATCACCACGTCGGCCCCGTCGTGCTCCTTGGTGAGCTGGTAGCCCTGAGCCCGGAGCTGGGTGATGATGCGTTCGGAATCGACCAGGGCCTTCGGGCAGCCTAGGGAAACGAACGAGACTTTCGGCGCGGGAGCATTCATCCGCCACATCCACTTGCTTTAATCGAAACTGACATCCGTGCGGTGTCCCGCCTCGAGCATCGGACCCAAAAGTGCCCTGCACCTTCGCGGTCGATCCGATGCTCGATCCCTTGCGTGGCGCACGCTCGATGCGAATCCACAGCGGAAGGACCTGTCGATCGAGGGCAGGAACACCCGGCACATCCGGCGCCACCGCGCCCGGACCTGCCCGATCTGTCACCTGGATCGATCCAGCGCCTCGCGCAGACGCGTCCCAATCCCGGGAAGCGCGCGACCGAAGACGCGCGTGTGCCTTTACAGCACCGGGTCGGCCTTTACAACATCCGGCTTTGACGCGGGTCCGATCACGCCGGCTCTGTCCATTCGAGCTCCCGCCGGGAAATCTCCCGCACGACCCTGTCGGCGAACAGCTGAAGCTCGGCCTTGTCGCCGCGAGAGAAAGTGCGGGGCTTGGTATCGAGCAGGCACAAGGCCCCGAGGCGAATATCCTTGAGGAAGATCAACGGAGCCCCAGCATAGGATCGAATATGGGGCGCTCCCGTCACGAAGGGGTTGGTCCTGAACCGCTCGTCCGCCAGGGCGTCCTCGACCGCGAAGACCTCGTCGCTCAGGATCGTGTAGTTGCAGAAGGCCACGTCCCGCCGGGTCTCTCCGGTCTCGAGCCCCCGTGCCGCCTTGATGAGCTGACGGGCCCGGTCGATCAGGGTGATGGTGCAGATCGGCACGTCGAAATGGGCGCGGACCTCGTCGCAGATCCCGTCCAGGGCCGGATCCGGCCTCGATGTGAGGGCACCGGTTTCAAGGAGAGCTTGCAGGCGCTCTTCTTCACGAGGACCGGTCGGAAACGGCATGGATCACCTTTCTACGCAAACTCTCAGGCCGAGTGCGGCTCCGCAAAGGTCGGCTCGACCGGACGAACACTCAATGGCAATCCTGCATAATCCAGCTCCACCGGAGAGGTAAGCCCGGATGATGGAATAACATGGCCGCATCATTGTGACCCCCACGACAGGCAGCTTCAGGCACCGGGAGCCGGACCGGCGCGAGCGTGACCCAAGGCATCCCTGACCGCATGCCAGGCGGGCTTGCGCCGAAGGGCGCGGTCGTAGAGAAGCGGCCTCTGAGGAGTTCCGTCGGCCCGCGGTCTGAACCCGTTGAGCCAAGTGGAGCCGTCGCTCAGCCCCCAGGTGTTCACGGCGCAGACGCTGCCCTCCGCAAGGACGAGGTCGAGATAGGCCCGGTAGGTGTCGGCCACGATGGAATCGCGCCGCTTCCGGTCTCGGGGGCAGAGATGGTCGGAGACGTCCAGTTCCGTGATCATCACGCTCAGGCCCATTCGCCCGATCTCGCGCAGGAAGGCTTGGAGCTCCGGATGCTCCCGGGGCTGTTCGAGGGCCGTCAGATGCGACTGGATCCCAAGGCCGCCGATGGGCGTGCCTCTGCCAAGCTCCCGCTCGAGGAGACGCAGCATCATCCGCCGCTTCATCTCCGCTTCGCGGCTGTCGTATTCCAATCCCATCTCGTTGAGGACCAGAAGGGCCGCCGGGTCCAGATCGGCCGCCCGGCGGAAGGCCGTCGCAAGGTAGTCGGGGCCCAGGACCTCGAGGAACCGCGAGCGGCGCAGCCCGTCCCCGCGTCCCTGGGAGGGCTCAAGAGGTTCGTTGATCACGTCCCAGGACTTCAGGCGGCCAGCGTAGCGCGCCACGGTCGCTTCGAGATGCCTCAGGGCCGATGCCTCGAAGCGGCGGTCCGGGCTCTCGCGACAGGCGGTGGGAACGGCCTCGTGCCACCACAGGGTATGCCCATGAAACGCGAGGCCGTTGTCCGCCGCGAAGTCAACGAGCCTGTCGGAAGCCGAATAGTCGGGCCTGTGAGGATCGGCGCCGATTACATCCCACTTCATCTCGTATTCTGCCGTGATGATATTGCAATTCTTGAGAATTGCACGCTGAAGCGGTTGCAAGGACAGGTCAGAGGTGCAAAGAGCGGTGCCGAAAAGCAGGTCTCTGTGAACGGCAGCGCTCGACAAGCCGTCCCGACTAAGGCCATGCTGTGTCATCAATTCCTAGTCCGCGAAGAATCTCGTCCATCGTGATGTAAACCGGTTGCAGCGACCGCAGATCCCGCCTCATGAAGATCCGCCACACCCTTCTGATATTGACGGCTTTCCTGGGTATCGCCCTGCTGGTGGCAGTTTCGATCCAGATCCGCGCCGAGCTTCTGGATTACCAGACTGCGCAGCGACTCGCGGCATCGAACGGGATTCGAGAGCAGCTTCTTCTCGGAACGGAGGCCTTCACGAATGAGCGGAGCCAGACCTTCGTGGTGCTGCTCGACCCGGATCGCCGGAGCGGCGGGACCGGGAGCCTGGAAGAGACCCGGCGCCGGGTCGACGAATTCCTGGGAGCTGCGGAACGGGAGCTGAGGGGCACGACCGGCGTCCTGGGGAGTACCGATGCCGGCTTGGCCGTTCTTGCCCGGATCCGCCAGGAGATCGGGGCGCTCCGAGGGCAGGCCGATGCCTCTCTCACTCCCGCTCAGCCGCAACGGGGCGGCGAGTTCGCGCCGCGCTGGTTCCAGGAAGCGACCCGCCTGATCGGGGAACTGCAATCCTCGCGCCTGACGCTGCTCCAGCAGGAACGGCCGCTGGAGCCGACCCTGCGCGCGGAGGCGAACCTGAGGACCCAGGCCGGAATCCTGAGCGAGAGCATCGCACGCAACCAGGCCCTCATGAGCCGCGCTCTGATGGATCCCGGAAGTGTCGGGGGGCTGGAATTCGACGCCATCAGCCGCAATTCCGGGCGGGCCGGTCTCGCCTGGGAGCTGATCGACGGGCAACTGGGCTCTCCGCTGAGCCCGGCCGTCACGGCGGCGATCAGCGCCACGCGCGAGGATTACACCGCGACCTTCGCTCCACTCCAGCAATCCCTCCTGAATTCCCTGCTGAGCAAGGTGCCGCCCGGAATGGATGCGGGCCAGTGGTACGAGATCACGGAGCATACGCTGGGCAACATTGCCCGCATGCAGCGGGAGCTGCTCGGCAGTTCCCGCGACCGTCTCGAGGCGACGCTTCGCCGGGCCCGCACGTCGGTCCTGCAATGGTCCGGGCTTCTGCTCCTCGGGATCGGGGCGGTGATCGGCAGCGTGCTCGTGGTGCGCCGACGGGTGGTGCAGCCCCTCGAGGCGCTGAGCCAGTCCATGCTGAGGCTCGCCGACAACGACCTCTCCACGCCGCTCCCGCGGCTGATGCGTGCCGACGAGATCGGCGAGATGAACGACGCGCTGCGCGTCTTCAAGGCCAACGCGATCCAGCGTGAGCGGGCGCAGAACGAAAAGCAGGTTCTCCATGCCCGCCTGAGGGAGACCTACCGGCAGCTTCGCAAGGATCTCGAGGCCGCCGCCGTCATTCAGGGCGCCATGCTGCCTCCGGCGTCGGCCATGGGGAACGTGAGCTACCGGGGGCTCTACCGCCCGTCGAGCCTGATCGCCGGCGATACCTACAACGTGCTGCGCCGCAATGACGGTGGGATCGGGTTCTTCCAGGTGGATGTGGCCGGTCATGGGGCGGCCGCAGCTCTCGTGTCCGTCGCCTGTCATCACACCCTGTCCCAGGCGATTCTGACGCGTCCGCAAGGAATGCGCCTGGAGGAGATCGCCGCTCAGATCAACCACGACTGGCCCGAGGATCTTCCGTACTTCACGATGATCCTGGGCGAAATCCATCCCCGGTCCCACCAGGCCAGCATCGTGCAGGCGGGGCACCCGTCGCCGGTAGTGATCCGGTCGGACGGTCTCGTCGAGATGATCGGCGAGGGTGGGTTCCCGATCGGCATGTTCCCGGCCGCCGCTTATGAGCGGCTGGATTTCGAATTCGGGCCGCACGACCGGCTCCTGATCTACTCGGACGGATTGGTGGAGGCCGAAGACCAAGCCGGAGCGCAGTTTTCGGAGGAACGCCTGCGCCGTCTCGTCCGCGAGAATGCCACGGACACGACCCCCGCTCTCCTCGACCGGCTCGATGTCGCGGTGCGGACGTGGCGTGGCTCTGAAACCCTGGACGACGACTTGAGCGTTCTCATGCTGGAGCGCTTGCCTGAAAGGATCCCTGCCGATGCTGTCCACTGATCTTCGAAACAATGTCCTGGTCGTCCGAGTGTCGGAAAAGCGGATCGATGCAAGCCGGGCTCCGGTGTTCAAGGACGAGATCACGAAGTGCATCGATGCCGGCCGGAACCAGATCGTTCTTGATCTGAGCGGCGTCGAGTTCATCGACAGTTCGGGCCTTGGAGCCCTTGTTTCGTGCCTCAAGCGTCTCGGCCCGCGGGGGAGCCTTGCCGTGGCGGGCGCCACGGGGGCCGTCAGCCGGCTCTTCACCCTGACCCGGATGGACAAGGTCTTCACCCTTCATCCGAACGTGGATTCCGCCGTCGAACAGCTTTCTGCCTGATCGGTCGCCGCAAGAGAGCAGGAAGAAACAGGATGGTCGCCTCCATCAGCCTTTCCATCGACAGCGACCTCGACAAGGTCTCCCTCCTGGCGCGCGCCGTGCGGGCCCTGTGCGAGGACTTCCTCGGGCCCGACGATCTGGACGCCGTGGAACTCAGCCTGGTCGAGGCCATCAACAACGTCATCAAGCACGGCTACCACGGAGAAAAGGGCAAGGACGTCCAGGTCGCCGTCGGGCTTCAGGCCGACCGGATCGTGATCGACGTCATCGATCACGCGCCTCCGATGGAGCCCGGTGTGCTGGAGCACGCGTCCGACGATCCATTCACCTTCGACGAGACCGATCTGGCAGAAGTCCCGGAGGGCGGCATGGGGCTGGCCCTCATCCACATGAACATGGACGAGGTCGAGTACGTGTCGAACGAATCCGAGAACCGCCTGCGGATGGTCAAGCGGATTGCCCGTCCCGGGGCGTGAGCGTCAGCTCTTCGCCGAGGCGTTGAGATCCGCGATCCTGTCCTGGAGCGACGGGAACGCGACGGCGGCCGTCCCGAGCGCGGCGTCGACCACCGTGCTGGGCTCACCGCGCCGGCGTTCCATGTCGGCGAGGATCCGTTGCACCCGCGTTAGGCCATCCTCGGGCTTCAGGATGCCGAGCTGCACGGCTGACGAAAGGGTGGACAGAAGCGCCGCACGGCTCGCGGGGCTGTCGGGATCGGCGCCATAAGCTTGTTCCGAGCGCTGGAGATTCGCCCGCACCGCAGCGTCGATGGCGGGCGAGACTGTCGTCGGCGCATGCCTCTGCCGGGACAGTTCCGTGGCGACCCGGCCCTGGATATGCGCCTCGGTGTCGAGGGTTTCGAGATAAATGATGATACCGGTCGAGATCGCCAGCGCGGCGATGAAGGTCAGCTGCCCCCGGGCCTTGAGGAGGCCATCCCTGAAAGTCACCGTTGAGCCTCCGGTAAGCTTGGAACGCGATACTGAAACTGGTTGCTGTCCGCATAGCTAGGACGAGGTACCGACATTAGAAGTCCGTCCCCGTCCATGGCAAGGGTTGGGTCGGAGGAGGGTGTGGAGCAACGACGGCTTCTTGACTTACCGGTACGTTGGAACATTCTTGAGCGACCGTACCCGATCAGCGGCGGTTGGAACCCGCCTCCACCCCGTCTCGACCGGAATTCATTCAATCGAAACCTTTCGCGGCAAGGCTCCGGCGTCCCGGCCACCCCGGTCTCCGCGAGAGGCTCGCCCGATCATTCCGGCGTCAGGTAGAAGAAGCAACGATCGATGAACAATCTGACGTCAGGACCGGCACTCTTCATTCAGCCGCATTACGACGATGTTCCCCTGTCCTGCGGCGGAACCGTCGCTCTTCTGGCCGATCGAGGGCACGAGCCGCGCATGGTGACCGTCTTCGCCGGCGAGCTCGTCGACGAAATGGTCGGCCCGTTCGCCGCCTGGAAGCACGAACGCTGGAAGGTGACGGACGCCGAGCAGGTGCTGGCCGTCCGGCGTGCCGAGGATGCCGATGCCGCCCGCACCCTCGGGGCGCCGGTTCGCTGGCTCGGCATGCCGGACGCCATCTATCGCGGCGATCGCTACAAGTCCGATCACGAGCTGTTCGGCCCGCTGATCGGCGAGGAGCTGGAGTTGGCGATCCATCTGGCCGAAGAGATCCGCCACCTGCCGGAATGGCGTGAGGGGACCCGTGTCTTCGTTCCGCTCGGCGTCGGGTCCCATGTCGACCACCAGCTCGTGTTCGAGGCGGGCCGCCGCCTGGCCGCACAGGGGGCTCAGGTTTTCGCCTACGAGGATTGTCCCTATGCCATCCATAGTCCGGCCGGGGTCGCGGCGCGCCTTGCCGCGCTCGGTGGCGCCGTCGGCGAGCCCGTCCTCGTGCCGATCGGCGACGCCCTCGAGAAGCGTCTCGACGCCATCGCCTGCTACCGATCGCAGGTGCCGGTGATCTTCCGATTCACGGCGGATTTCCGGCGCGCCGTTGCGGAGTTCGCCATCAGGACCGGCGGCGCTTCGGGTCCGGCCGAGCGGTTCTGGCCCGTTCGTCCGCCTGGTTCCCGATGATGGTCGGCGACGTCGAGCACCTGGATCGGGCCGTGGCGTTCCTGCGCGTCCAGGGGCGCCTGGATGCCGCCGCGGCGCCGGACCTCCGGGCTCGCCTGGACGGGGCGATCGCCGATGGGACGACGCAGATCCTCATCGATCTCGCGGACGTGCCGTTCATCGACAGCACCGGCCTCGGCGTTCTGGTGTCCGGCCTCAAGGCCGTCCGCCGGGCCGACGGCGATCTGCGCCTCATCGCTCCCGGTCCCCAGGTGCGCAGGCTCCTGCGCCTGACGACCCTTGACCGGGTGTTCACAATTCTGGAGACCGCCTAAACGCCCGTCGGCAGCGACCCTTCGGTAATGGCCGCCTCGTACTCGGGATCCGGCTGCCAGTACGCCGCCCGAATCACCGGGAGCATGGACAGGGCGTTGCTCAAGCCCCAGAGGGTATTGGCGATCATCGCCCCGAGCGTGTAGCCGTCGCGGCCCGTACCGTAGGAGAACCATCCCCAGATCAGCCCTGCCATGGTGACGATCACGAGACCGATCTGCCATCGGACGAGCCGGCCATAGGTGCCCACCTGGCGGTCCTTGGGCGTCACCGGGAACGAGATCTTCTGGCCTCTCATCACGGCCCAGAGAGCCTGGAGGTTGAGCGGGAACATGGCGAGGTACCAGGCCCGGCCCTTGGCGTTCGAATTTCCCCACATCGCGACGAGCTGCGACAGCTCGTTGAGCAGCAGGAACGGCGCGATGTGCAGGAAGAAGTCGAGCGAGTAGCCGGACACCGGAGCGATGCCCGAGAAGAGGAACACGATGGGCGAGACCAGGAAGATGACGTTCCAGATCGGCGACAGGTACGAATAGAAGGTGGATCCGTACATGAGCTTCTGCGGCAACGTCAGCCCGCGGCGGACCAGCGGGTTGTCGTGGGCCAGGATGTCGAGGGTGCCGCCCGCGTACTTGAAGCGCTGGATGGTCCAGCTGAGGAGGTCGTTCGGGGACAGCATCTTGGACTGGACGACCGGATGGAGGACGGATCTCCATCCGCGCTCCCGGTCGCTGTGGAGCACGATGGAGGTGTAGATGTCCTCCGACACGTGGAACTTGTAGGGCTGGAACTCCTCGTCGAGGGCGCTCTGCCAGCGCATGGCATCGCTGATCGAATCCATGATCGCGGCCTCGCCGGTGAGCTCGCGGGCGGCCTTCTCGTTGCGGCCCGCAGCGGCCGCCACATGATCCGACCATTGCCGCAGCGCCGCCTCCATGACGGCCTCGCGCCGGTGGATCGATCCGGCGCCGCAGCAGAAGCTCGCATTCGCCCAGTTCCGCCGGCGCTGGATGACGTCGAAAAAGAGCTGGGGGTCGTTGGCGAACGGATCCTCGCCGACCTGAACCGCGCCGAAGATCCGCTCGATGCCGCGTCCGATGCCGCGGCCGAAGGCGCCGAGGCGCCGTTCGAGCACCGCCGGCAGGGGCACGCCCGGCGGAATGTCGTAGAACCAGTGGGGGGTCTGGACCCACGCCACCTTGGGATCGCGGAAATAGCCGAGCGTCTCCTCGAGAAAAGTCGGGAAGGGGTGCATGTCGGCATCGCAGATCAGGATGAAATCGCCCGACGTGGCCGACATGGCGTTGCGCAGGTTCCCGGCCTTGAAGCCGACATTGTCGGAGCGGGTGATGTAGTTGACCCCTTCCTCCCGGGCGACGGCCTCCATGGCGGGCCGCTTGCCGTCGTCCAGCACGTGGATCCGGAGGTCGATGGGGTAGGGATAGGTGAGCTTCTTGGATTGCTGCAGGCCCACCCGGACCAGTTCGGGATCCTCGCTGTAGGTGGCCACGAAAACGTCGACCGAGACGGGGCGGTCCGGCATGTCGGGATCGTCGGAGCAGTCGCGGGCCGTCACGGGAAGCGCACCGCGGACCGGCGACTTCGCCGACCAGAGATTGACCGTGAAGAAGACGAGTCCGACGAAGGATCCGGTCTCGGCGATCAGCAGCGGGATCGAGAACCAGAGGGCGTCGTAGTTGATCGACTTCAACCAGCGCCACCCCAGATACCACATGCCGAACACGAGGCTCGCCGTGCAGAGGAACTGCCAGATCGTTTCGTGCAGGGGAGAATAGGGCAGCGGTGTCCAGGGCTTCTGAGTTTGGAAACGCGAGGCGGGGCGGGACAAGAACGGCAACTCCCAGGAAGGATCGACGGGAAAGATCGAGGCAATAACCTCTGGCCAAGGAAGGAAGTTAGGCTATTTCTGAGGAAAGAAACCCATGCAGGTGGCGCAAGTCCACGAAAGGTGATCTTTACCTGCTATAAGGCCAAATTCCAGATACTGATCCGCCCGACCTTAGTTCACGATTCGAGATTCCGAGACGATGTTTCTACGCAGGCTTGCTCTTCATGTGTGTTTCGCAAGCCTGTTGATCCTGTGCGGGGCAGGTCTCGGCCCGTCGCAGGCCTGGGCCCAGTCGGCCGACGAGACGGTGGAGCAGGCCCGCCAAGCGGCCGGCGCCAACGACAACCGCGAGGCCGCGCGTCTCTTCGAACAGGCCATCCTCCTGGCCCCTGAGCGCCGCCGCGAGCTGCTCCTCGAATATGCCGACCAGGTGACCTATTCCGGCCGTCCGGCCGAGGCCATACCTCTTTACCGGGAGTTTCTCGCCGATCCCGGCCTCGAGGCCAGCATCCAGCAGCGCGCCGAGCGGGGGCTCGCTTTCGCCCTCTTGTGGGGCAGCCGGTTCCAGGAAGCGGTCACCGCCTGGGAGGCGCGCCTGCGCGCCGATCCGGCCAGCGACGAGGCTCGAAAGGCCCTGTCCGACGCTCTCGTGGGCGCTGCCCGGCAGGCGGCGGAGCGCAACGAGAACGCCAATGCCGTCCCGCTCTTCGCCCGGGCCATCGAAACGGCTCCCCAGCGGCGCCAGGAGCTGCTGCCGGAATGGGCCGACCAGACCGCCTACGCGGGCCAGCCGGCTCAGGCCGTTCCTCTCTACCGGGAAGCCCTGCGCGATGGCGGCCGCCCGGCGGATCAGCAGCGGCGCCTCAGGCGCGGTCTTGCCTACGCGCTGCTCTGGAGCGGTCAGTTCCCGGCTGCGCTGGGTGCCCTGGAGGAGGCTCTTCGCGAGGCGCCGGATGACGCGCAGCTCCGCCAGGGACTGGCCGATGCCCGCGCCGGTGTGAGCCGTCCGGCGGCGCCGACTGCCCGAACTGCGCCGGCCGCACCCGCGACGCCGACCGCACCGGCGGCCTCTCCGGCCGATGCGGCGATTGCCTCGGCCCGCGAGGCTGCGGGCCGAGGGGCGAACAAGGAGGCCGCGTCGCTCTTCGAGCGCGCGATCGCGCTCGATCCCTCGAAGCGCAGCCAGATCGGACGGGAATATGCGGACCAGCTCGCCTATTCGGGTGAGCCGGGCCGGGCGGTTCCGGTCTATCGCGACGTTCTGGCCCGTCGGGATCTCGCCCCGGCCGACCGCCGGCAGGTTGATCGGTCGCTGGCCTTCGCCCTGCTGTGGAGCAGCCAGTTCCCGCAAGCCATCGAGGCATGGGGTGCGATCCTGAGAGCGGATCGGGAGGACGCGGAGGCCCGCAAGGCCCTCTCGGACGCCTATGTTGGGGCCGCCCGTCAATCCGCCCAGAAAACGCGAAATGCCGATGCTGCCACGTTCTTCCGGCAGGCTATCGAAGCCGCCCCGCAGCGGCGTCAGGAACTGCTGCCTGAATACGCCGACCAGGTCGCCTATTCGGGCGATCCTGCGCGCGCGGTGCCGCTGTATCGGGAAGCTCTTCGCGACGGGCAGCGCCCGGAGGTCGAGCGCCGGCGAGTCCGGCGCGGGCTGGCCTTCGCCTTGCTCTGGAGCAGCCAGTTCCGGGAAGCGATCTCCGCGTGGCAGAGCATCGTGCGGGAGGATCCGCGTGACGCCGAGGCTCGCAAAGCCTTTTCCGACGCGCTCGTCGGCGCGGGCCGCCAGGCCGCGGGTCAGGCGCGCAGCGCCGAGGCGGTCAATCTGTTCGAGCGCGCCCTGACGGTGATGCCGAGCCGCCGCCGCGAGCTGCTGCGGGAATATGCCGAGCAGGTCCTCTATGCCGGCCAGCCCCTCCGGGCCGTCCCGCTGTTCCAGGAGATCCTGGAGCGGCCCGACCTCACGGCCAAGGAGAAGCGCGACGCGCAGCTCGGGCTTGCCCGCGCGCTCGCCTGGAGCAGCCAGCAGAAACTCGCCATTCCCGTCTTCAGCGAGATCATCGCGTCCGATCCCCGTGACGTGGAAGCCCTGATCGGGCGGGGCAACGCGCTCAACGACATCACCCGCCACCAGGCCGCCCTGGTCGATTTCGAAGCGGCTCTCGCCCTGCAGCCGCGCAACGTGGAGGCGATCCGCGGCGCGGCGACAGCCGAACGATCAATGGGGCTTCCGCGCGCCGCGCTCGCCCGGCTGGAGCCGCTCCTGGCGGGCGGCGACCGCAACCCGGCGACCCTCTTCATCGCCGCCCAGGCGCGCAACGAGATGGGCCGCCCGGATCTGTCCGAGACCTATGCGCGGGCCGTGCTCGCCGTGAAGCCGGGGGACGAGGGTGCTCAGCGCCTGCTCGATCAGCTCTACCTCGAGCGCCGTCCCCTGACCCAGATCGAAACCTGGTATGCAAGGCGCTCCGACGATCTGGCGATCTGGTCCCTGCAGGCCTCGCACGAGCTGACCTTCAATGCCGGCCTGACCAAGTTCGCCCCGCAGACCCGCTTCATGCGTTACAGGGGCGCGGATTTCCCCAGCGTCGACATGTACAGCCTCGGCCTCGCCGGCCGCCACCGGTTCAACGATTATCTGGAATTCAAGACCTCGTTCTTCCTGAACCTGGAGGAGGAGGTTCCGAGCCGGGTCAGCCCGAACGACGAGCAGGACGTGACCTTCACCCACGAGACGACCCTGAGCCTGATTCCCTCCGATCTCCTGCGGTTCGATCTCGATCTGGGGCGGCGCTACGCGGACGAGAACACGCGCTCCATCGTGAACGACATCCTGGCGAATGATTTCGGGTTCTCGGTGGATCTCACGCCTGACAACGCCACCCGGCTCAGCGCGCAGGCAATCTACAGCCAGTACTCGGACGGCAACGAGCGCGTCTGGGGCCAGTTCGAGGCGGCGAAGCGGTTTACGGCCAATCCCTATTTCTGGCTCGGCGCCCGCTACACGGGTTTCGAGTTCAAGGAGGTTCTCGACAACGGATACTGGAACCCGAAGCGCTACCAGTCGCTCGAAGCGACCCTTCAGTTCTTCGGCCCCCTGGCGGACAAGTGGTGGTTCGACATCCAGGCGGCCGCAGGATACGGGTTCAGCGAACCAGGCGAAGCGGGTTTCGTCGCCTATACGTCGGCACGCCTGAACTACGACTTCGCCCCGCAGGCATCCTTCGCCCTTTATACCAATTACCTCATCTCTTATGCCCGCTCGTCCGAGGACGACGGCATCTTCAACCCGGAAGAGGACGACGAGCCGTTCAGCCGCTGGTCCGTCGGCGGTCAGTTGCGCGTGCGGTGGTGACTCGCGGCGCGAAGGTGAGGGTTCCGGCAACGTTTCACCAGGCAACGAAGGCTTGCCGGCGCTCCTTGTCTTGATAAGCGGGGAGGGCATCCGGCGAGGTCTCGCGTTGCGCGGACTAGCCTTGGATTGAAGGCGAAGTTCGGCGGAAGGATCAGGCCGGTGTCCGACGGCCATGGGTCGTGCGTTCCTGCGGCTGACCAAGCCCGTCTTTCTCATCGCCGTTGGCGCGATCCTTAGCCGAATGCCTTGCAACGAAACGGAGGCGGGCGAGAGCCCCGCCCGCCTCCCCAATTCATGACTGGCCTCGTCAGACGCCCACTTGCGGAACTTTCTCCGCCATAGGCCTGCTGACGCGATTGCGCGCCGCGCTCCACAGCCGCGACCGTCCACCGCTCAAATGATCGAAGACCGACGGGGCGACCGCGTTGAGCACCCATGCGGCGACGATGGTCAGGGCGACTGAGAGAATCGAGCTTCCGAAGAAGTTGATCAGCAACGTAAAGTCGCTGTGATCGGGAAACATACGGACGAACCAGGCCTTCATGAACTGATTGAGAGGCCAATGAAGCGCATGCAGGAAGAACGCGATCGCCGCGACCTTTCCGATCATTCGACCCACGTAGGTCGAGACCAGCAGAGGTGCTACGCCCCACAATGCGACGACTCCCAGCAACCGCAGCCCGTCGCTCCAGAGGTTGAGCAAGGCCTCGCGCGCCGGCAGATCATCAGGCACGAAAAGCGGAGCGAGCGTCCGTATGCCGACGAGGACCAGCAATGCCACCAGGGCGATGATCCCGGCTCGCGGAGTGACCATCGTTGCAACCGGCCAGTTGAGGAGCCGCGCCATCGCGCCGATGTAGAAGAAGAAGAGAACATCAGGGCGATGGAAAACGTGCCACGCGTTGAAGTTCAAAAGCCATACCACGCACAGAACTGTGAACCCGGTCCAGGGAGCACGCCTGATGACGAAGGCCAGAATCGGTGAGCACAGGACGGTCAGGAACAGATCCCTCAGAAACCAGAACTGGAAGTTCGCAGGATTCTGAGTCAAGCCGATGAGCGCGTTGATGATGTCCTGCCATCTCAGATGAAAGACGTCATAAGCGAGAATCTTCCCGTAGTTCGGATAGATCGTGAGCACGGTCGCGGCCACTACCAGGGAGATCACGTTCCAGGACATCATGGGGAGGAGCACGGAGCGGGTCCGGCTGCGATAGCGCTTCAGATAGAAGGCCGCCGAGTGATCGACCTCCCGGAAGAACAGATATCCCGAGATCGCGCTCAACAGGGGCACCGAACTCAGAAAGAGGAAATAGAAGTACGAGTTCGTGAACGTCGCGACCGGATGATCGGTTGGGACCAGTCCTTCCCATGGATTGTGGTCATATCCGGGGAATCGACCGTAGTGCAGGAACACAAGTCCGAACACGAGCAGGAATCTCAATATGTCGATTTGCTCGCGTAGGTTTTCGTCCGGGCTCTTCATGTCTGATCCTCCACGATCCATTGCGCGCCGCGATCAAGACATTATGTCATCGACAGCGGCGATTGAGGACGGACCCTTTGCGGCGAACCCTTCACACTACCGTGAATACTCGTCACGTGAACAACGATCCACCGCCGCAGCCGATTTTCACGGCAGGCGGATCTCGACTCGACATGGCAGATCTGGTTCGGCGCACGCGGAACTACCCGGCAAGGGTCGTTCGCCAACACAACGCTCAGGATGTTAGATCCCGCTTTCCGGTGTCACAACCCGCAGGAAAGGGACAGAAGTGGTAGTGCCGTCATGACAAGGCGCCGACGTAAGATTTCGTCGGTAACTCGCCTGGGTTACGGCACGCCCGATCGTCGAGCGGATTGCTTCCATGGCACGCCGTGCGCGGCGCCTCGACTCAAATGATCATGAAATCCTTGTGAGTGAGCTTGAGGTTTTTGCCGAGCTTTGCGAACTCGACGGCGGCCTTGCTGCCCGATCCGTCGGCGTCGTAGGAGAGAATGCCGGTCTTCTTGTCGTAGAGCAGGTAGTCGTTCCGGTCGTCGGCCTTGCCGATCTCGAAATAGGCCTTGTTCAGCCGGCCGGGGCTGAGCTCCGAGCCCTTGCCCAGCTTCCTGAACACCGCGTTGTCGAGCCAGATCGTGTCGTCCTTCACGTTGAAGTCGGCAATCGTGTCGAACGCCACCTTGCGGTCCGTCCTGGACGTGCCGAGCCGCGTGTCGAACACGAAGATGTCGCCGCCGCCGCCGCCGTGCAGCCAGTCGTTGCCGGCCCCGCCAGAGAGCCAATCCTGCCCGCCCTCGCCCGAGAGCCGGTCGCGCCCGGCCTCGCCGGAGAGCCGGTCGTTGCCCTCGCCGCCGAACAGCCAGTCGTCGCCGCCCGCCGTCAGGATGGTGTCGTGGCCGCCCAGGCCCGACACCAGGTCGTTGCCCTGGCCGGTATGCGCATTGGAGCCGCGGCCCAGGGCGATGGTCTCGCTGCGCTCGTCGCCCGTGAGGGTGAGCCCGCCCGACCAGGGCAGGGCGGCACGCTCGTCGGACAGGACGACCTTGACCGTGTCGGCATACTGGCCGCGGCTGCCGTAATCGGCGAAGTACAGGTAGTGCTGGGCAGGGCTGCCGGCGCCGGTCGGCACGGGGCTGTTGAGCAGGAGGCTCACCTGCCCGGCCTCGCCCAGCGACAGGGTTCCCTTGCTGCCGTTGGCGTCCCCATCGGCCAGGCCGAGGGTGGCGATGGCCGGGTCATAGACGTTGCCGGGCACGGTGCCGAACAGGTGCGAGCTGTCCCACGGCCCCAGATCACCCAGAACCCACTGCGCGAGGTAGCCCGGATGGTAGACCACACTGGCGTCGAAGCCGCTGCCTCCGGCAAAGTATTTCAAGAACTCTTTCGCGGTGGGGTAATTGACGTCGGAGATCGCCACGAAGTCGATGTCGGCCCCCGATGATCCGCCGGTGCCGCCGGACCGGACGCCGTCATCGACCAGCGAGATGGCCTGAAGGGTGCTGAAGGGAAGCTGGCTCAGATCGACCCGGTAGATGCTTCGGCTGCCGTCAAAGCCGATTAACTCCGCTGACGCGACAATACTTGTCATTGAGAAGTTCCTCCCGCGATGTTCTGACAACATTGCGCCTCAATTAGTCGTCGCGACATACCTACGGCGGCGTACCACCGTGGCTCTCCGGGCTATTCCTGCTGAGAAATCGGATTGCCCTCATGCCCGGTGTCGCGTCAAAGAACGTCCTTCTCGGTCGCGGTTGATTTTAGGCATCCTCAAGCTCGCATCGGCTCGGGACGGAAGCTGGCCGACATAGGCGGATGCTGTGGCGGAACAGCGCCGAAGCTCGGCGGGCAGGCGGATGCGTAATCCGCGGCACCTCGCCGATACAATTCAGGTCTATGGTCATGCCAGCGAGCCAACATGTCCCATGCTTGGCTTCCTCTGGCGGCCTCGCCCACCGGTTTGCGAGCTCGATCGACAGGGCCTGCAGATAGTGGATTGCACCTTCAAGGCCAGGATTAAACTCGGCGATGCCGCGCCCGATTTCCCGCGCTCGTACTTCCGGGAAACAGCAATCGCGCCCCCTCCCCAGAATGAGCAAAAGTAAATGGTTTGGTACTCCCTAAGAGAGCCGCCATCACTACTCATAGATGTATCTTTTCGGGGCTGCGTTCATTAGTCTGAATAAGATCCCAGACAGTAGGGCGCAAGGAAAATCGCGGCCGAAATTACTGATGGTATTTCAGGCGTAGAGAATTTGGTGCCGTTTCTCGCGTTGGCTTCGCCTGCTGTGCTGGTTGAATATCGGTCTATCCGGAGGAGACGAGGCATGAAGGCAGTCATTCAATCAGGTGGCAGAGGAACCCGTCTTCGACCCTATACGTCAGTCCTGCCAAAGCCGCTCATGCCGATCGGCGCGCGCCCGGTACTCGAGCTGTTGCTCCATTGGCTTCGCCGCAGCGGCATCGAAGAAATCTACATCACCACGGGATACCTCGGACATCTGATCCGGAGCTTCTGCGGGAACGGAGAGCAGTGGGGCATCAACATCATCTACACGCAGGAGATCGAGCCGCTTGGAACCGTCGGCGCGCTGTCTCTGCTGCGCGAGAAGCTCGACACCACGTTCCTGGTGCTGAATGGCGACATCCTGACGGATCTCAACCTGAGCGCGTTCACCGGCAGCCACCGGAGGCACGGTGGCCCTCTGACGATCGCGACAACGGCCAGACCCACCAAGCTGGATTTCGGCGTGATTGACGAAGTTGGCGACGTGGTCGTGCAATTCAGAGAGAAGCCGACGCTCGTGAATCACGTGAGCATGGGGATCTACTGCATGGAACCGGATGTACTTCCGTTCATACCGAACGGCACGCCCTTCGGCTTCGACGATCTCGTGCTCTGCATGATGCAGAAGAACGTTCCGGTCCATACGTTCCGACATAGCGGTCTCTGGCTCGATATCGGACGGGTCGATGATTTCCATAAAGCTCAGGAAATCGACTGGGATGGCCAGGTACCGTCACACCAGGCTGCCGCCATCTAGGCCAGAACGAACCAGATCCTCCGCCACGACAACTCAGCGATCAGGAAGACAAACATGCTGCTTGTAGCAGAGCCTATCCTTGGACCCGAAGAAAAAGCGGCGCTGACGGATGTCATAGACAGCGGCTGGATCACCATGGGAGAACGAGTTCAGCTGTTCGAACGGGCATTCGCCGACATCCATCGAACGGAGGACTCGGTTGCGGTGAGCTCCTGTACCGCCGGCCTTCATCTGATCATGCTGGCTCTCGGGCTGGGGGAGGGTGACGAGGTTCTGGTTCCAGGGCTGACGTTCGTCGCGACGGCGAATTGTGTCCTCTACGTGGGAGCGACGCCGGTTTTCGTCGACATCGAGTCCGACCATGTTCCGCTCATGTCGCTGGAGGACGCGGAAGCGAAGTGCACCTCGAGAACGAAGGCGGTGGTTCTTGTGCACTATGCCGGATACCTGCCGGATCGTGAGAAGTGGCGGGAATTCGCCGAAAGGCGCGGCCTCATGCTGATCGAGGATGCTGCCCATGCGACCGGTCTGCCCGAGGCCGGAACCTACGGAGTTGCCGCAGCCTTCAGCTTCTACGGCAACAAGAACATGACGACGGCGGAAGGCGGCGCCGTTGTCACGGGAGACGATGCACTGCGTGCACGGATCCGGCAACTGCGCGGTCATGGGCTGACGAGCGGCACGTTCCAGCGCGTGTCCAACCCGACGCTTACCTACGACGTAACGATGCTGGGCTATAACTACCGTATGGACGAGCTGAGAGCTGCTCTAGGACTGGTTCAGCTCCGCCACCTTGACGTGTGGAACGCCCGAAGGAAGGGGCTCACCGCATTGTATCGAAAGATGCTCGGCGAGTACGCTCCGGACGTCGTGGTTCCCTTCGACGACGAGCGTAGCTCGGCCTACCATATCATGCCTGTCGTCTTGCCCGATAAGACGAACAGACAGGACGTCATCCTAGGCCTCAGGCAGGACGGAATCCAGACCACGATCCATTATCCGCCAGTCCATCATCTGGCGATCTACAAGGAACGCTATCCGTCAGTCAGGCTTCCGAAAACGGAAGATTACACGAGGCGTGAACTCACACTTCCGCTCCATCCGAGGCTTGAGGAGGCGCATGTCGAAAGGATCGTCCAATCACTGGCGGACTCCGTTCGCCGCTAGGTGAGGGCGTCGGCTGCCCCCAACAGTCCAGGTGGTCTTTCCGAAATCCGCAAAGGAGCTGAACTTGTGAGGCGCCTTCTCGACATCGTCATATCGTTATCGGCTCTGGTGATCCTCAGTCCGGTAATCATTCTCGTCACGCTTGCCATAGCTCTCGAGACAGGACGTCCGATCCTGTTCTCGCAAATGCGGATCGGGCACAACGGGCGTCCGTTTCGCATGTACAAGTTCCGCAAGTTCCGCTGCGACTGCGGCCCGGATGGATCTCCTCTGACGCTGGAGAACGACGATCGTTCGACAAAGGTCGGCAAGATCCTGATGGCGACGAAGCTCGACGAAGTTCCGCAATTCCTGAATGTTCTCAGAGGAGATATGGCAATCGTCGGTCCGAGGCCGGAATCCTTCGCCTTCGCTGACTGCTTCTCAGGACCGTACATGGAAGTGCTGAAGTACAAGCCAGGCATCGTAGGTCCGACACAGATCGCCTTCAGGAACGAGAGCGATCTCTATACCGGACACCCGGATCCAGGAGCGTTCTACCGTGCGGTTCTCTTCCCGATGAAAGCTGACATGGACCTGCAGTACTATAGCAGGCGCACTCTGACGACTGACATCGCCTGCATGTTCAAAGCTGCAATCGCCGTTCTCAGACGCGCCTCGTCGATTGTTCTCTCTTCATCCGAGGTCAAGAGCCGGATGGAGTTCCATGCCGCCAATATCGCGCACAAATCCTTGGAAACAGTTACGCCTGAGAGGAGCAACCTGTGAGCTATAAGAATGTAAAGGTCCTTGTTACAGGCGCAGATGGCTTCATCGGATCCCACTTGACCGAAGCGCTCGTGGAGCAGGGCGCAAAGGTCACCGCTCTCAGTCAGTACAACTCCTTCGACAGCCATGGATGGCTGGATGACCTTTCGGAGAGCACCAGGGCAAAGTTGAAGATCATTCGGGGCGACATTCGGGATCCTGCGCTGGTTCACCGCATCGTCAAAGGCCAAGATGTCGTCTTTCATCTGGCTGCGCTGATTGCGATCCCGCAATCCTATGTCATGCCGCAAGCGTATGTCGAGACCAACGTCATCGGCACCTTGAATGTTCTCGAGGCGGCCAGGGAATGGAACACGCAACGGGTCGTGCAGACTTCGACAAGTGAGGTCTACGGCACGGTCCTCGATTCATCGATCACAGAAAGTCATCCCCTTCAAGGTCAATCGCCGTACTCGGCTTCGAAGATCGGCGCGGATATGATGGCCGAGGCATTCGCAAGGTCGTTCGATCTCCCGGTGGTAATCCTTCGTCCGTTCAACACGTTCGGCCCGCGGCAGAGCGAACGTGCGATCATCCCGACGCTCATCCGGCAAGCTCTCGATCCAAATTGTCCGGCCATTCTCGTGGGCGACACGAGCCCTGTCCGTGATCTGACCTTCGTGAAGGACACCGCCGCAGCCTTCATGGCAGTCGGTCAGGCGCCGCAGGTCGAGTACGGTCGAGCTTACAATGCCGGGAGTGGCCGAGCTGTCGCCGTTTCGGACCTGATATCGCTCATCGTCGATACAACGCGATGCTCCAAGCCCGTGGTCGAGGATTCTCAGAGGTTCCGGCCCGCAGCCTCTGAGGTCCGCGCTCTGCTCGCCGACAGCTCTCGTCTGGAACAGCTGACGGGATGGCGCCCTCGGACGGCCCTCGAGGATGGATTGGAGCAGACGATCGGCTGGTGGAGGGAGCGACTCGACAGCGGCCGTGTCCGGCGCGAACTCAGTTTCATCACCTAGCATGGGATGCTGGGACGAGCGGTGGGCTTGCTGCGTCCGTGACAGACGTGGCAACCAGTCTCAAGCCATCCCGCCGTCAGCCGCAGGCACCTTGCGTTCAACTTCCGTGCTGAAGCCAGTGCGAGTTGGACCGCTTCGCTCAGCAGAGCACTGGCAGCCCTCGACTGCGTTGTCAGGGCCGGACTGAAGCGCGACCTTCAGCGGCTGACATCGGTGGCGGGACCAACGGCAGGTGCAGCAGGAACGTGAGCGCACCAAGTGGACTGCCTACCTCCAAATCGTAGAACTGACCCGCCGGTATGATAAACCAAATCG
This sequence comes from Microvirga terrae, assembly GCF_013307435.2. Classification (NCBI taxonomy): domain Bacteria; kingdom Pseudomonadati; phylum Pseudomonadota; class Alphaproteobacteria; order Hyphomicrobiales; family Methylobacteriaceae; genus Microvirga; species Microvirga terrae. Next base: position 2,918,923 of record NZ_CP102845.1, on the reverse strand, counting down.
CCCATGCGGAGGAGCGTTACAAATGAGAAGTTTAACGCTGAGAGGGCGGCCGGGCAACGCCATTGATGGTCCGAAACGCCGATAATCGAACGGTTTAGCGCGAGAGAACGTCGTTGGCAGAAGAACAGCTTAGCATTCGCACGAGGCTCATGAAGAGAAATTCTCTCCCGAGCATCCCTCGTCCGAGGTAGGTACGAGACACTCGCACCTCATGTTCGACGGCCTATGATACTCATTGCTTGAACCTGCTCGACCGCACGGGAGGATCGGAGACTTTCGGACGGTACCATGTAGGCACGACGAACAGACGCCGAGTCAGGAATGCAAATGAAATATGATGTGACCATGCGGCCCCTGCGCGGAAGCAGTACCGTGAGCAGGCTCGCTCCGGACCTCGGGATGGATGATAATCACGCCGATCATGGTGCCGCCTCCGCCGATTCCGCCAGGGTGCACTCGCCCGCATCGCCACCGCGCTCGGCAGATGAGGACCGCGTTGATCTCGCACAGTTCTGGTCTGTTGTTACTGACCTGCTGCGTCGGCACATCCGACTGGTCGTATCACTCACCCTTCTCGTGGGTTTGGCCTCCGTCATCGGGTTCTCGAAGCTTGAGAACAAGTTCACCGCGACCGCAGTGATCATTCTGGACCAGGGAGCGTCGCGATTGCTTGCGACGCCGACGCCGGACCTCCGGAACCTGCCGCAGCTCAATGCTGACGCGGAGGTTGAAATTCTGAAGTCAGAGAACGTGGCCCTTCGCGTCCTCGAGAAGCTCGGCCCGACACTGCCGCCCGAGTTCTCGCCGGAGCCAAGCAAGTTCTCGGTCGCGATGTCCGCAGTCACTCAACCTCTGTCGGATTTCATCGCCTCGGTCTTGGGTCCGTCGAACGATGGGTCGAGCCCTGCCACGCCCGGTCAAGGGTTCGCTTTGGGCGGCACTCCAGACTCTATCATGCCGGATCCACTCCCGCGGAGCAAAGCTATCGGATTGAGAGCTCTCAAGGAGAACGTTCAAATCCGGCGGCGCGCCCTGACCGATGTCATCGCCATCGAATCGACATTCACTCGCCCGGTTCTCGCTGCCTACGTGGCCAACGCGTATGCAGCCTCATACTTTGAGGAGCAGCGATCTGCAAAGCTGAGGGCGGTCGAGCAGGTCGAGGCGATGCTGAAGACTCGGTTGAGCGAACTGGACGCTGAGCTCAAGAGCTCCGGCCAGCAACTCGGACTGCGCCAAGACTACCAGGATGCACAGGCTCGTCTGCATGAGCTTGAGAAACAGCGAGACAGCGTGAGCGTCGATGCTCGTCTCATCTCGGCCGCTCGTCCGCCTCGTAATCCTGACTTCCCGGGTGCAATGCTCCTCGGAACGGTCGGCGTTGTTGTGAGTACCGCGTTCAGCTTCGCCTTTGCGCTCGGCGTCGCCTATCTGCGGGAAGTGCGAACCCGCCGGATCCGTACCGAGGGTGAACTTGAACAGGCAACGGCCGCTCCTAATCTGGCTTCAATCCCCCAGATGAAATGGCGGCGAAAGAAGGCACTTATCAATCTGATCAAGGGTCCGCTCACGGAGTCAGGTTCGCTCTACATGGAAGCGATCCGCAAGCTCTACTATAACTTTACGCTGGCAACGAGGAGCACGAGACTCGGGTCCGTGCTGATTACGTCCACGGAGTCGAACGAGGGCAAAACGACACTGGCACTCTCTCTAGGACGCGTGTCTGCATCTGCTGGAGCCCGTGTCGTGATCGTGGACTGCAATATACGTGAACCGAAGCTGGACGGAATGCTCGGCTTGAACAATGAGTTCGGCTTCACAGATCTCCTGATCGGCACGGCTGACAAGCAGCACGTCATCCAAAGCGATCCAGATTCGACCTGCAAGATCATCGCCGCTGGAGGAGCAGGGCATGAATCCACGGAGCGCGCGTTCCGGGTGGAAGCAATGTCAGAGGTTGTACGGAAATTGCAGGCGGACTACGACCTCGTCCTCCTGATTGCGCCCCCGGTAATGGAAAACGCGGAGGGGCTGCTCCTGTTGGGGTCGGCAAACTACGTCCTCTACGTTGTCAGTGCTGGTAGGACCAGCTCGGCCGACCTTCAGGCGAACTTGAAGCATATACGCCGCGTCACGGACGGCAGCGTCTTCACGGCATTCAACGTCATGGCAAACGGAGGCTAGAATGTCCGAACCGGCTCCGAGAGCTGCTCAGCCCGCGCGCATCCACATCGGCACGGGCGACAAATCGATGATCTCTTTCCGTGCGTCGAAACGGAAACCATGGCAGTCATGGAAGGCAAGACTGCGTCTACTGACATTGGTCTCGACAGCACTGGTATGTTTTCAGGCGCGGGCGCAATACGTGCTTGACCAAGGGGATGTGATCGAAGTCTCCGTCTTCGGCAAGAATGAGCAGATAACGCGCCGTACGACCGTGGATGTCGACGGGAACATCGTGATTCCTTTCGTTGGCGAGGTCCCAGCGGCCGGTGTTTCACTGTCGCGACTCCGTGCCACCGTAACGGGCATGCTCACGACAAGCAGCTCGATCCGAAGCACCGATATCGCGGTGCAGCTTGTAGAGGCCAGACCCTTCTATATACAAGGCGACGTGATGAGAGCTGGTGCGTATCCCTATCGCTCCGGCAGTACCGTGCGACAGGCGATAGCGATCGCCGGAGGCTATTCGACGCTGCAGGCCGCCAATATCACTCCGCTGGCCGTTGCCGAATTGCGGGGGCGGTACCGGGCTCTGAAGGGCGACGTCGCCAAGAGCCAAGTCAGGGTCGCGGGCCTGCGGGCCGAACTGCAGAACAAGGCGGAGATCAACATCGATCCCCATTATCAGAGGTCGCCGGCTCCAGCCGGAGCTGTAGATGCTCCGCTCGAAAAAGCGTTGTCGGAAATTGCCGAGATCGAGATTCGCCGTCTCAAGTCGCGCATCGAGGATAAACAAAAGGAGAAGCAGCATCTCAGCACGTCGGTTAAGCTAGCCGACAGCCAGGTCGCTGCCCTCGAGCAAGGCCAGAAGCAAGACCAGGAGGCCGTCGCCCAGCAGGTCAGCGAGCTTGACCGGGTCGCAGATCTCGCACGGAGAGGCTTGGCTGCCTCAGGGCGCGTTACCGACGAGCAGCGAGCGGCAGTTCTCATCAAGAGTCGCGAGATGGACACGAGAGCCCGTCTGGCGGCAGCACAGATTTCGAGGCAAGAAGCGCAAAGGCGTCTTGAGAGCGATGACCCTCAAACGCTCAAGCTGCCGCAGGACCTTCAGGACGCGATCGCTCAACTCGCACAGAATCAAGCCCAACTTGATGCCCTCGGCGAACAGCTTGTGATGGCCGGAGAGTCGCTGGAGCAATTGGACGGCGGAGAGCGGCGTCGGGCGATCGATGTTGTCATCTATCGCAAGCAGAACGGTGAGACTGTGCGCGTGGACGCCGACGAGGACACGGAAATCGCACCGAGCGACGTCGTCGAGATCAGGGTGAGATACACCGGGGCGCGAGCCGCCTCGGTCAACTGACGAGGGCCGCGCCCGTCATTGCAAGCGCTGGCCGCCCAATTGACCCAAGTCCCGTCAACGCTCCGCTGTGTTGGATCCCCCTACCTCATGCGGACTCTGCGCAGGATCGCAATCAGATAGTCGTGGCAATAGGATTCCAATTATGAGGCTGGCGTTTCTTGGTGATGTGTATCTTTCTGATGAAGTGCTTGCATCCAGGGAAGAAAACGAGCGGTTCGACCTTTTCGGGGATGTCAGGAACCGAGTAGGCCCAGATGGACTGATCGTCGCGAATGTTGAGTTCGCCCTGAGTGAGAGGCCGAGCCCGCATCCCTTCAAGTGGGCGACGTTATGTTCGAGTCCGGCTCTCGCCGAGCAGCTGAAGCCTGTCTCGGTTGCGGTTGTCGCGAACAACCATGCTGGGGACGCCGGCGTTGCAGGGTTGAAAGACACGGTCGCCAATCTGGAAAAAGCCGGAATCAAGACGCTTGGCTATGGAAACTCTCTTGAACAGGCGCTCGACCCCTGCATTATCGAGAGCGAAGTCGGCAAGGTCGGCATCGTGGCTCTGTGCTGCTTGACGACAAACAGTCAAAGCATTGCGACGCACACGGAGCCCGGTATCCCACCCATATCCGTCCAAACCCTTCGGCGGGCGATTAACAAGGCGAGGAAAGAAGCAGATTTCGTTATCGTATTTCTTCATTGGGGGTGCGAGCAGTCGCCATACCCGGTTCCCGACCAAGTCCGGTTGGGCCGGCTCGCGATCGACGCCGGTGCCGACGCGGTGGTCGGTTGCCATGCTCACGTTATCCAGACTTATGAGAAATATAAGGACTGCTGGATCTTCCATGGAATCGGAAACTATTTCTTCTCGCCCGTCGATGCACGATCGTTTCAGGACGGACGATTTGTGAAGAACGTAAAAATCAATCATGCAGCGCCCAACCGCGAGTCACTCGTCCCAGTCTTCGAGATCCGCGCCGGCAAGCTGGAGCTGGTCGAGCTGCTTGTCACAGGCTGGGAGGGAAATCAGGCGCCGTCGATCAAAGACGGGCCCAATGTTCTCGCAAATTTGAAGCACATCAACGCGCGCCTCGAACGATGGCTCGCCTGGAATGCTAGAAAGCTGCGGCGGACTGAGGAGCCCGTATTCCATTGCAAGCTCCACAACGGCGTCGTCGCCTACTACTACTCCAAGCCTCCCATCCATAGGGACTGGAGCATGAGGGATCTCGCCTCACGAGCTTACAGGCGATTGCAGCGGGAGTTCGCGGGAATCCGACGTGCGACGCAACACCCCTCATAGGGGCGAGACAGATCGAAAGCGCCCGATGAACCATTTTCGCTCGAGCGCCGATATCAGCCGGGTGGCCCGGAGCGCGGGACAAGCGACTGAGTATACTGGTACTTTCCCGATGCCAGAGGCGGAATATCGTCAGCCGTTTCGAACTCGACCTGACAATCGCCGCCCATTATTTGCTGCAGTGATGCACGAATCTCTTCCAACGAGGGCAGGGGAGGCGGTGCCGCCAAAACCATTCTGACGAGGATCTTATTGTAGTCTTGCTGGATGATCTGGACCTTCTTCAGCCAATCTGCCTGATGCACGATACCCAGGAAATGGATGAAGAAGATTCCAGGAACAGTCGAACCGTCGTCGCGAACGAACGCATCTGAGCTCCGCCCCGTGACATTGAGGAGACGTTCGATGGACTGGATCGGCGTCGGAGCCACGTCGCCGACGAGTGCCCGGTCGCCGATCCGATAGCGAATAATCGGCATTGCGAAGTTCGTCAGGCAGGTGACGAGCACATTTCCTTCCTCGCCGGGGCCGCATGGCCTCCCGTCATCATCGACGACTTCGACGAGGTGCGTGTATGAGAAGACCTCCAGACCCGCGCCTGCCGTTCGTTCCGCTGCGATGCTCCCGACCTCCCGTGACCCGTATCGGTTCAGAGCAGGACAGCCGAATGCTCGCTCGATTTCGTCTCGGATGAAGGGAAACAATGTCCCGGCACTTGTAATGATGGACCGGATGCCGACATCCTCGATATCGGAGCCGTTCATGTGGAGGGCTAGTTCGTATATACTTTCCGCATACGCTTCGATCACCACTGGACGGACCTTCCGAATGGAGTTTGCATACCGCTCCAGGTTGACCCTGCTCATCTTGAAGGAATTCAGGAAGATCTGATTTCGGATGAAATTGCTAAGCTCGTTGCGCCATCCCAACGTTCCATCCATGACGTCCCGATCGGATCCCCATAGCTTTACGAGTGGCTCACCCGGGCTTCTGCCGGCCCACTGGTAGTGCATGGCAACTGTCGCGAGCCCTAATTGCTCGTAGCGACGCTCCTGGATGATCTTGACCGGCTCCCCACTGCTGCCCCCGGATTTGTTCTCATACCAGTCTCGTGACGCCAAGTCGTCGCTCCGGAGATTGTTGAACTCCGTTTGAAGGATGTCACGAGTGAGTATAGGAACATCGCGAAAGCGATCGAGATCGACACTTCCGTTCCGCACGATCCCATGTTGTGCGAGGGTCTTGCGGTAATACGGTACATTATGGGAGGCATGCAGCAGAAGGTCGGTGAGTCGTCTCGACTGAACCTCGCGGCGGTGCTCCACAGGCCGGGAATAGAACTCGTTCAACCTCGAAGCATAGGCTGGAACTGGATTGCGGCGGACATACGTGTCGTAGAGATGTAGGATCGGCCGACGCCAGTTAACCATGGTTCCTCCGACGAGCCAAACTCCAGATCAAAGCTCGGTCGGAATGATCTAAGCTGAAGATGTACGAGACGGCGCAATAGACAAGGGTGAGGGCGGAGGCATACAGCCCGAGTTCGAACCATGTCGCAGGCCACCAGAGCTGCGTGATAAGCCTCCCCGCCAGGGCCAGACCCAGTGTGCCGATCGCGCCGGCTATGAGTGGGACATAGAACGTCCACCACTTCAGGTTCATCACGGATGCACTGTAGGTGGACAACAGGAAGACGTTCTTGAATGTCCACGCGAGTGCACCTGCCGCGGCAATCCCTGCGGCACCCCACCCGGCCCAGCGGGCGAGTGCGATGGCGAGTCCAAGATTTACAACGCCGATGAGGACGGTGAGCAGCGCCTGGACTTTGACCCGGTTGAACGCGGTCAGAACGTAAAGCAGCGGGCGAACTGCCAAGTTTATATTGAGGTGACCGACAAGGATCACCAGCAGTATATCGAGGTCAGCGAAATCGGGGCCCAACCACAAGGTCAACAAGGGCCGGCCGAAGCCACAGAGAAGGCCTACGGGAATTGCGAGGCCGATGCCCAGCAGTTTGACGGACCGGACTGCGATACGGGTGAGGCCATCGATATCATTGACGGCAAAGCGCGCCATGATGGCTGGGCTCAGCACGCCGACGACAGTCGTGGTCATCGTCAGTATCAGGGTCGTGAAGATCAGGACTGATCCATATCGACCTGTCATATCGGCGCCGTAGAATGCATTCACCACAAGCAGGTCGATCTGCATCAATAACAGAGCGCCGATCTGGTTGAGCGATGCCCATCCACCAAGATCGATCAGTGCGCGGGACCGCGTTCGATCAATGCTTCTTGGATCGATGCGAAGTTCGGGAGTGAGGCGTCTCCAGAGAAGAACATTTCCAACCAGGTTCAGGCACGCGGAAACAATGAACCCGATCGCGACCCACCAGAGGCTGGATGACCACAGAGCGAACGCGACTGCAACAATGCCTATTCTGAGTAGAATGACGAGGGTGCGCACGATATTATAGAGGTCAAAGCGGTGCTTGATGACACTCGAGACGCCGAAGTTGCTTCCAACGATCGAGAGGAGCATCGTTAAGACTGCTCCGGCGAACAGAAGCCTGGTCTCATTCTCCATGCCGGCAGGAACGCTGAAAAGCACGGGATACAGGTAGGTGATGACTCCCGCTGGAACCAGCAGCAGGATGCATGCAACGAGTGAGAGCATCAGGCTGGTGTTGAACGTTCGATTTGCGTTATCGTTGTTTCCTTGGTTCAGGTCGATCGCCAGAAACCGATTGGTTGAGACTTCGAGGCTCGACGACAGGACTGAGGCATACATCACGAGCGAATTCGCAAGCGGGATCATGCCATAGGCGGCCATGCCCAGATGTTTGACGAGGAACGGGATATACCAAACCATGAGCAACGTGCTTGCCGCAACGTAGGCAATGTTCGTGCCTACATTCAAGGCGAAGCGATTCTTTGCATCATCCTGTGACGGCATTCTCTCCGGGGCGGCCGGCGCGGCCGCCGGATCTGAGAGCGAATCTGCGGACTTCATCTGCCTCGCCCTGTTGAAGCGCCATCATGAGAAGATCTCCCCTTGAACACGGCGATGGCGATCCGTGTGTCAGTCCAGCAGACGAGCCGCGAAGTCGGTCGTAGCATATCAGCCAAGTCGATCATGCATAAGCGGTCCTATTTTCAGTTCCCGTCACGATCTGGTGTTGTCGGAGCAGAGCTGGAAAGGTTTGCTGCTAAAGAAGCTTGACCAGATGCTTATCTTGCCTGGACTGTTGGTTGAGAGCTGCGCAAGTTTCTTCCGCAAGCCACGCCAGGGTCCGTCGTCAAGGCGCTCCAGCCAAACATAGCGCACCGGGCGATCGTGCAATCCCTCCGCTTCGGAGTACCCGACGAGTTTATCCAGTCCGTGCGACCGAACCATTGTGAAATCGGTATGAATAACATCGCAGCTCCCGTAATTCGGGAGTACCTATTTGGATCCGTTGCTGGTCGTTAAGGTCGATGCTAGCAGTGATCTCCTGATCGGGAGCCAATCATTGCGGTGGTGTTTCTTTTCCCCCGGGTATCGCTCAGTCAAAGTCCTCGGAGGAGATACAAGCACCTCCGGTGGAGCCGAGGCGCAGCTCGCCTATCTTGCGGCCGCTTTGGCAGGTCTTGGGCATGACGTTAGCCTGATCTTCGGCGATGGCCGGGCCAGTGGGCATGTGGAGGTGATCTCCGGAGTGACCTGCATTGACGCGGCTCCCTCATGGAAAAATGCGCAGAGCCTCAGACATATGTGGCGTGCATTGGATGCAGCGGCTCCGGATGTCATCTACGCTCGACTGCCAAGCGATTTTCTTTGGGTCTTGAGCCTGTTCGCACGACAGCGCCGGAATGTGCGCTTCATCTATGCATTGGCGAACGACCTGCATTGCTCGATATGGTCGTCTTATAGCTACAAGAAATGGTTTCATTGCCCTCTGTTCGCACTGGGGCTGATCGGCGCCGACACTCTGGCTATTCAGCACGAAGGCCAGGAGCGGTTGCTCGGACCATCTCTGCGCGATCGCGCCGTTCAGGTGCCAAATCTCGTCCGGTCCATCGAGGACAGCCCACGGCGGCTCGGCGCGGCCCTCTATGATGCGATCTGGATCGCTCAGATCCGACCGGTGAAACAACTTGGCGTTTTCCTCGATATGGCAGCTGCATTGCCGGAACTCGAATTCGCCGTCGTCGGTGGGCGCGATCTCACGACGAGTGAAGGCGAGTTCGGCATGCTGGAGGATCGCATTGCAAGGCTCGGCAACGTCAAGTATTTTGGTCCTCTCCATTCTGAGAAAGTCCGAGAGATCCTCGCCCAAAGCCGGGTTCTTGTGAACACGTCGCGCGCGGAGGGATTCCCGAATACCATGCTTGAGGCCTGGAGCCTTGGAATTCCGGTCGTATCACTCACGGTCGACCCGGGCGGTGTCATCGTGAGTGAAGGCCTTGGACGGTGTAGCGGAGATGTGGAGAACCTAGTCAGGGACGTACACATGCTGTCGCGTACGAATTCCTTGAACGAAGAGTACGGGAGAAACGGACTGCGCTATGTATCTCGACGGCACAGTCTGGGTGCAGTCTGTGAAGCTCTGACGAAGGCGGTGCCTGATCTGGTGAGGACGCCTTCGGTCGCTCTCCTTGCCAACAGACCGGTTTGAGGGCCCGATGGCTCACTTTCGCGATGCATTCCGATCTCAAAGCGTTCTTCTGTTCCTAGTTCTGTCTGCGGGCGGCGTGCTCGCGCTCCTCGTCTCGAACGATCCACGCGCTCCCTGGCTGTTCTCCGCGGGGCTCTGCGGCATAGCGATCGGGTATTTTCTGTTCCAGCGCCCTCTGACAACCCTCTACATCGCGCTCTTTCTCCACCTGACACCGACCGGGATCCGCTTCGACGATAGGATCTTTGACCCGATCGTGCACCTGACGACTGCACTGGCCCTAGCTTCGTGGCTGTCGAATACCGTCGCTCATCGCCGACCCATCACATGGAACATGATATGCGTCATTACGGCGCTCTATATGAGTTGGGGTATCGTAAGCCTCCTCTGGGCACCGGATATCGTGGAGGGTCGTAAGAAGCTGGTTGCTTATGCGATTGGATTCTTGCTGATCTTCCTCATTACAAATCAGATTAAATCTCTGCGAGCGCTGGATGGCCTCATGCGTGTTCTTCGTCTGAACGCGTGGATCATAGTGATCGGGGGAATTTATGCTGCACTTTTGGGCAACTTCACCCTTGGGGACCGGCTCAAGGTGCTCAACATGAACGAAAATGCATTGGGAATGGTTTTGCTTCTGATGCTTCCGGGGGTGATCTGGCCCGTCTTCCGTTCGGAGGGCGTGAAGCGCCGGCTCATGCTGACGGTGAGCATCGCCTATGTCCTGTTCACCGTTGTCCTGGTGGCGCTGAGTGGATCGAGAGGAAGTACGATCGCCGTCGTGATCGTGCTGGTAACCTTTGCATTCTCGAGACCGACGCGTCCGTGGGGTATGATCGGCGTGTTCATCGTCATCGGGGCTGTGCTCGGCGCTCCTTTTCTGGAGGGGGGCTTGAGCAAGCGTTTCATGGAAGGTGAGGGAGGGAATTTAGGAGGTCGCGCGGAACTCTGGGATGCCAGCCGGCTCCTCATCTACGACCACCCGCTCACCGGGGCGGGGATCGGCAACGGTGCGGCACTGCTTCCACAGTATGTCCAAGAGGTCAGCAATGATCCCTACAAGCTCGGGCGTGCGACTTACCCGAGTCACAATCCGATCCTTGAAGCCTCCACTGACACCGGTCTTCCGGGAATGTCGATTTATCTCTGCCTGTACGCAAGTGCGGTCATTCAGTTCGTCCGGAGCCGCCGACGTGCATGTGCGCGCGAGAAGGCACTTCTCCCGTACTTCCATGTGATGTTCGGTGTAGCGCTTGCGTTTCTAATCGCGGCGATGAAGTCGGGCGGGCTGGAGGCGCAACCGACGCTTTTTCTTCTGCTTGCTCTGCTCGTCATTCCCGCCCAGTTCTCATACAGAACGCGTGTGTCAGAGACATTGTAGAATCTTCATCCGTTGCAGCGCGGTCGTAACGAACAGGATCACCATCTCCGCCAGCGGCAGAGCCGGTGGATCGTTGGATTGGTTTGCGACGTTCGCCTCGAATGCACCGAGGTCTGCGGTTGCGCCGAGATAGGCGCGGCCGCTGACGGCGACGCCCTTGTCGATGAGGTCGCTGGAGCTGGCCAGGTGCAGGAAGGCGCTTTGCGGCAGGGAGCCGTCGGCGGCGCGGGCGGCCACGGCGGAGCTGCTGTCGAGCGACTGGAAGTCGGCGCTGGAGAGTGACACGCCCAGGTCCCAGGAGTTGTGGTCGGCCGTGCCGGTGGTCTTGAGCTTGCCGGTCCCGTACGAGATGTTGTTGCGGAACACGTGCCCGGCCGCGGCATCGAAGTAGAAGTTGTAGATGCCGTTGTTGTAGGCGGTGTTGTTGTAGAGCGTCAGCTTGGACACGCCGCCGTTGCTGCCGTTCTCGTCAAAGCCGTTCATCTTGTTGCCGAAGGCCACGTTGCCCTCGACCACGTGGGCGCCGGCGGTCGAGCCGGAGCCGTCGCGCACGCCGCCGAGCTTGAAGCCGTTGCCGTCGCCGCCGGGCTTGCCGTCCACGGTCCAGCCATTGCCCCAGGCCCAGTTGTTGATCACCTTGAGAGCGCCGGCCTTGGTGCCGTTCTGGATGTTGTAGAAGTCGTAGCCGTCATCCGAGTTGGCCCAGGCGCGGGTGCCCTCGAGCACGTTGCCGCTGCCCGTGGTGGCAACCTGGAAGCCGTCGGCGTTGTCGAGGTTCAGGTCCTGGTTGTGATGGGAGTCGATGTTGCGCAGCAGGTTGTTGGCGCTGGAGCCGAACAGGGACACGCCCTTGCCCTCCCACTGCGACAGGCGGCCGTTGTGGTGCACGTCGAGGTTGTCGAAGACGTTGCTGTTGGACGCGCCCTTGATCAGCAGGCCGCCTTCGGCGCCGTTGCGGATCTCCAGGTTGGTGACGCGGTTGAAGGACACGCTGTCGAGGCTGAGCACGTAGCCGGCGGCGCCGCCCTTGGTCATGGCCGCGCCGTCGAGCACGGCCTTCTCGCCGGGTGCGCTGGTGATGGTGATCGGGGCGGCGGCGGTGCCGTCGGCGGAGAGCTGGATGCCGGTGGTGAGCTTGTAGACGCCGCCGCGCAGGTAGATGGTGTCGCCCGGCTTGGCCAGGCTGTGGGCGTGTTGCAGGGAGGCGAACGGCTGCGCGGCCGTGCCGGCCCCGCTGTTCGACCCAGTCGTCGACACGTAATAAATCGTCATTCATGCCTCTCCTCGCCGCGTGGGAGTATGAGTTTGCAGCGCTCGGATCGCAAATTCTAAAATGGCTAGAACTGCTTCCACTTACGTGGATACACATTACTTCTTGTTGCGCGGCGATGTTTCGGCGAGCCCGACTGGTTCGCTTGAGATCGCCCTATTGCATCCGGTGACGCCGGAGGACCGCTCTCCTGCCGATGCAGCGCTTCGGATCCGTTCCGAACGATGTGCCGAGCATGGGAAGGAGCATTGGACCTGATCCGGAGAACGAGCTCATTATCAGCAGAGATCGCTGGAGTTATCCCGGTCGCTCAGAGGCGGAGCAACTGGGGCGGACCTAAGCGGAGTAGGTGAACGTCACTCTGCTGCTTGGGAAGCCCGAGACACGTGCACGGCTCCGATAGCGCACGGGGCTCTCCCATCCATCGGGTGATTGGTCGTCGCTTCGGTCCAGGCAGCCCAGCACGAACCGACCCGTCGGATGACGCAGATAGAAATCGTGCATCAACGACATGTTGAGGAGCCAACCTGCACCGTTGGATTCGACCGACCCACCCTCAAAGAAGTAGCATGTCTGACCGATCTCAACCCCGCTGAAGCTTGCGATCACTTGCCCCTTGTGAGAAAGAATGGCTGAGACGGATCTGTGCTTCGAGAGCAGGATTCTAAGGAAATAGTGCGTAGGATTCAGCAGCAACAGGAAATTCAAGCGCCTTGGTCTTCGCAGTTTGTGGAGTTTGCGCTTCAGCATTCTGAATTTGGAATAATGAAAGCGAGGAAAGATCTCGACTGAGCTTGCTCCATATCTTATGTCGATCTCAAAGGGATCTAATTCTGTCTTTGCATTCTTAATAGTGCGTCGGATATTCGAGCTGACCGCCTTCTGGTAATCCTCCCATGAGGTCCAGCGCGAGAAGTCTACCGCTTCCGTCATATATTTTTCCACGCTGGTGATCGTCACGCCTGCCATGGAGGCAAAAATGCTTTCTCGCGGTGGCTCGAAACTCCAATCGGAGCCGTAGACATATCGCCCGCGTCCCAGTGTCCGGAGGGTCGCCTCCATGCATGCAGCCCAAGTGTCGCGATACTCGGGAAGGAGCTGGAGACCGTCCGAAAATATTCTCTTGAGAGGGCCATGTCCGATGGCGAACTGACCAATCTTGATCGAACGCCCCGCTTCACGAAGTAAAATATTGTACCTGACTACGCGAAAGAGGACGTGGCTTCGGATCTGCCGATACCAGATCCATCCATCTAATTCTCGGTGTGAAGCGTTGCATCTGATAGCAAAGGCGTCCCAGTCATCAGGTGTACTCTTCATACGCTCGATTTCGATGAAACGGATGTCTGTCATGTCAAATCCGAACCGTATGGTGATCTTCCAGGCGAGGCATTCTATCCACCACTGCAATCAAGCGATCTTCTGTTTATCACCTCCTGAGTTTGATCGTGGGAGGATACTTGGTGTGATAGTGCTTCGAGTTTAGAAGAAATTCAATCCTTGGCGCGCCTCCTCTGAAGACGAGGCAATTAGGTATGCTTTCGGACTGAACGATCATCTGCGTTCGGCTCCTGAATTCATCAGACGACGTCCTTTTGCAGTTTGTTGCAAAGAGGACTTCGTTTGAATGAGAGACGAGAAGATCTTGGATCCGTTGCCTGGTTCGTCGTCAGGGACCGGATAGGAATGGTCGAAGGCGCGGGGCCCGTATGGATGGGTTTCCTTGCAGGGGCCCAGACGGGAGGGTGGTGAGAGAGGAGAGGCTGGCTCCCATCACGCCGCAGGCGTTCAGTCACACGGCATGAAGGGCGGTGTCATTGCAGGTGCCCCGCGGCGGCACAGGGGCGGGCTCGGATCAGAAATGATGCCGTCTATGAAAGTGGTGCCTACCTGTTTCACCAGAACCCTTCTGCAACTCTTGGCGACGAGGCATTGCCGTCCGGCAGGGCGCCTTCAGGTGGGGAGAATCGACCATGGTTCTGCTTTGGCAGTTCTTCATCGTCCGAGCGGGTTGGGGCAATGGCCGCCTCCAAGATGATCCCGTTGCTGTAAGCAGCCGCCGACATGTAGATGACCAACTTGATTCTTGGTCAATTCGGATGTGGCGGGTAACCGACCGACACTGCGCGCAGGGCAGATGCTGGCTCTTGAAGTCGACGCTCAGGACCGTATCGAAGGAGCTGCGTTCGTCAGTCAGGGTGCGCTGAACATCCAGGACGGCGCTCCGACAGTCGCAGGAAGCGTTGGGGAGGACTAGGCGCGTGGGCTTGTGGAGCCGTCGGCATGAGCATGCTCTGTTAACGCCGACCGGCTAAGGTTCCGGCATCAGACGCTCTTGCTTGGGCGCGACGAGAAACAAGGTGCAGAGCGCCGCCGCCCTAACCATGTCGACCGACGAATCCGGCGTCGGCTGGTCCCTGACTTGGTGAGCGTCGTGCCCCGCGGGCTCTCATCTGCCCCACCGTCACCCTCGCTCCAGCAGCGCGAGTGGACAAGTATTTCGTGAAAGTAGATCAGAAAGAATAAGAATTTTGACTTAAGGTACCGCTTTGAACTCAGGCCTTTTTATACGCGATGAGCGCTATACGATGGATATTTTCCTCAGGGTTCGAAAACACGAATGTTCGAAGATCTTGGCAATAATCATATTCTGGTCACAATCCCAGAGCAATTCCCAGAGCGCACCCAGTTAGTTTGGACAACACGATCCAATACGTCGGTTTGTGGCGGTAATCTGGGGGCAATTAAAACAATACTATATATACATATAGGGGCTCTACAAAAATGACGATTTATTACGTGTCGACGACTGGGTCGAACAGCGGGGCCGGCACGGCCGCGCAGCCGTTCGCCTCCCTGCAACACGCCCACAGCCTGGCCAAGCCGGGCGACACCATCTACCTGCGCGGCGGCGTCTACAAGCTCACCACCGGCATCCAGCTCTCCGCCGACGGCACCGCCGCCGCCCCGATCACCATCACCAGCGCACCCGGCGAGAAGGCCGTGCTCGACGGCGCGGCCATGACCAAGGGCGGCGCCGCCGGCTACGTGCTCAGCCTCGACAGCGTGTCCTTCAACCGCGTCACCAACCTGGAGATCCGCAACGGCGCCGAAGGCGGCCTGCTGATCAAGGGCGCGTCCAACAGCAACGTCTTCGACAACCTCGACGTGCACCACAACGGCCGCCTGTCGCAGTGGGAGGGCAAGGGCGTGTCCCTGTTCGGCTCCAGCGCCAACAACCTGCTGCGCAACATCGACTCCCATCACAACCAGGACCTGAACCTCGACAACGCCGACGGCTTCCAGGTTGCCACCACGGGCAGCGGCAACGTGCTCGAGGGCACCCGCGCCTGGGCCAACTCGGATGACGGCTACGACTTCTACAACATCCAGAACGGCACCAAGGCCGGCGCTCTCAAGGTGATCAACAACTGGGCCTGGGGCAATGGCTGGACCGTGGACGGCAAGCCCGGCGGCGACGGCAACGGCTTCAAGCTCGGCGGCGTGCGCGACGGCTCCGGCTCGACCGCCGGCGCCCACGTGGTCGAGGGCAACGTGGCCTTCGGCAACAAGATGAACGGCTTTGACGAGAACGGCAGCAACGGCGGCGTGTCCAAGCT
Organism: Microvirga terrae; assembly: GCF_013307435.2. Taxonomy (NCBI): domain Bacteria; kingdom Pseudomonadati; phylum Pseudomonadota; class Alphaproteobacteria; order Hyphomicrobiales; family Methylobacteriaceae; genus Microvirga; species Microvirga terrae. The sequence goes on along the minus strand of NZ_CP102845.1, from coordinate 2,903,184 downwards.
GACGCTCTACAACAACACCGCCTACAACAACGGCATCTACAACTTCTACTTCGATGCCGCGGCCGGGCACGTGTTCCGCAACAACATCTCGTACGGGACCGGCAAGCTCAAGACCACCGGCACGGCCGACCACAACTCCTGGGACCTGGGCGTGTCACTCTCCAGCGCCGACTTCCAGTCGCTCGACAGCAGCTCCGCCGTGGCCGCCCGCGCCGCCGACGGCTCCCTGCCGCAAAGCGCCTTCCTGCACCTGGCCAGCTCCAGCGACCTCATCGACAAGGGCGTCGCCGTCAGCGGCCGCGCCTATCTCGGCGCAACCGCAGACCTCGGTGCATTCGAGTATGGGTCCGTCGGCTCCGAGCCGTCGCCGACTCCGACTCCTACGCCGACTCCCACGCCGACGCCGACCCCCACGCCAACTCCGACCCCCACGCCGACGCCTACCCCCACACCGACTCCGACCCCCACGAACACCATCACGGGGAACAGCAGCAACAACAGGCTGGTCGGCACGACAGCGGTCGATAAGATCGATGGCAGGGGTGGCAACGACTACCTGTGGGGCAAAGGCGGCAGCGACATCCTCACGGGTGGTTCGGGCAAGGACGCCTTCACGTTCGACACCAAGCTGGGCTCCGGCAATGTCGACACGATCACCGACTTCAACGTGGCGGATGATACCATCCGTCTCAACGACTCGGTTTTCACCAAGCTCGGATCGACGGGAACCCTGGCGGCCAGCAAGTTCGTGATCGGCGAGAAGGCTTTGGATACCACGGACCGCATCATCTACAACAGCAAGACGGGCGATCTGTCATACGATGCCGACGGCTCCGGCACCGGCGCGGCGATCAAGTTCGCCAAGGTGGACGCTGCCCTGAAGATGACGGCCGCTGACTTCGTCGTCATCTAACTGTCGCTATGATTCCCAGTAGCCCCGGCCATCCGGGGCTACTATCCCGCTAGCCAAGCCGGGCAAGTCGCAGCATCTGGCGCTCGTGGGCCGTGCGCTTGGTTCCTCGACGGAAATGCATGCTGATCTCGGATCAACGTCTCACGTGATTGTTCAACCCTGCAAGAGTAGAGCACGACCCCGGGTCATTTTGCGGGACTTCTCGCTGCCCGAAAGGCTTCACTCGGGCTGCGACTGAATTGTTCGCACGCATCTGCTCCATCCAACGCCCATTCTGATATCTGTTCGTGGTGCTGGACGGGTCCCTCAAGGGCGTAAGAACCTGAGCCGATGAACGCTTTCGAACCCGCAGGACACCAACATCCGCAGGGCCTGCATTCCTCCCGGAAACACGCAAACGTCTGCGGAGTTCCTTCCGATCTTCCGCCCACTTGCTCCATGACGACAGGCAGCCAGAAAATGGCTACTCAGCTAGCTTGGCTTTTCCTGCTGGGTCTGTGCATAAGCCAAATGTTTGCTCAGGATGTCGACAATCCTGATCACATCAGCTCGCGGGAGGGCAAATGCGAGCGGTCCATAGGACGGGTGGTCAAATGCAAGAAGTGAGCCGTCGATTTGCGCAACCTGGATGTACCAGGGTGGGTCAATAACAGTTTCGACCGTTTTCCCATCGAGCGGCCGCTTCTGCTCGTCTTCGACCATGAGGGCCCTGGCTTGTCCCAGCAGCTTGATGATCTGGGTAAGTTGATCAAGGTTCAGAGCGATAGGTTCTGATTGCTCCGAGCTGGGGCCGATTTCGATCGTCACCGATTGTCGATCATCGGCAACGCGAATGCCGACGCGCGCCTCGGCCATGCTATTGACCCCCTCTTGAGGGCAGAGGGCTAGATGCAGAAGCTCCAGCCAAGGTGGTGCACACGAACAGGTGCATAATATCCCCTTCAGCGTCGACACCTACCGCAAGTTGGCAGTTGGGTGTACATCCAGTTGATCGTCAAACTACGATCTTTGGCAGCTCGTTCGTCGTGCTCGGGGAAGGCAACGCTGATCCCCGGTTGCTGCGACGCCGAGCTGGCTTACCTCGTCCTCCGCCTGTTCGAGAAGGCGAGTCGACAAGTGCAGCCATCGCTGGATGTATAACTCCCCGCAGGGCCGAACAGATCCCCAGCCGGCTCTCGTCAACTCAACCGGCGCCGCCCATACGGAAATTCTCTGGCTGCGTTCGAAGGGTCGAGTTTACGGCACCCGTGCCAAGGAGGTTCCCTAGCCACTCGCCGACGTGCTCACGTACACGTGATCCACTTGTCCGGCCTGGCCTGCATCATCGCTTTGACTGCTACGGTCCGTGCGTGAGCATCCGGGGGCCCGCTTGTATCATTCAAAGGTGTAATGATACCGAAAGCAGCTTTGATCGGCAGGAAAATAAGTCAAAGTTAGCCAGCAGTTTCGACAATTTTCCGGAAAGGTTCAAGGTGTCAGGAACGTGTGTGTTGGTCCGAAGACAATCCGGTGGAATAAATCGGGAGATGCGGCGTCTTATGAGGGCATTTCCGCATCTCTTCATCCGACGCCAAGCCACCCGGGCCTGACGTCCGACAAACTATCGAATGGCGGAAATGCTACGCCAGAGGATCACTCATGTACAATTGGCGCCGACCCATTCTAGCGGTTTATGACTCACACATCATAAAGAACCCAATACCAGAACACGTTGCGCATTTGGACGCATTCCATCGCTTGTCCGTTGAGCAGCGCCGGCAGGTCCAGCTCCGCCGCCTCACCGGATTGCTTCGTCACGCAGCGCGCCACGTTCCGTATTATCAAGAACTTCTGCATAACGCCAAGGTGGTTCGGAACGGCATGGTGGATCTCTCACGGTTCGGACAGATCCCGGAATTGACCCGTAATCTCCTGCGCGACCAATTCGAGCATCTGAAGAGCGACGACCTCGACTTAAGGAGCTGGTACAGGAGAACCACCGGCGGCAGTACGGGCGAGCCCGTCGTGGTCTTGCAGGATCGTTCATACGACGATATCGGCAGAGCCGTGAAGGACCTGCATTATGAATGGGCGGGCCGTGCCTCTGGGGAGCCGCTTGTCGCGCTTTGGGGCTCCGAGCGTGACATTCTCATGGGGTCGGAAGGGTGGCGCAACAAGCTCTCCGGATTCATTCGCAACCAGACTTTGCTCAATTCCTGGAATATGACCAAAGCTGACCTGCAACGCTATGCAGAGACGCTGCAGCGGATCCGGCCTGCGGTCATCGAAGCTTATGCCGAAAGCATCTACGCACTTGCCCGCTACCTCAATGAGACTGGCACGCGGATTGACGGCGTCCGAAGCGTTATCAGCAGTGCTGGCACTCTCTATCCGTTCATACGGCACGAGGTGGAAAATGCGTTCAAGTGTCCGGTGCTGAATCGTTACGGATCGCGCGAGGTCGGAGACATCGCGGCCGAGACGACGTCTGGTTCAGGGCTTGATGTGTTTTCATACGTCAATCTGGTGGAAGTCGTGGATGAAAACGGTCATCCATGCGGGCCCGGTGAGGAGGGCGATGTTTTAGTTACGAGCCTGACGAATTATTCGATGCCGCTCATCAGGTACCGATTGGGGGACCGGGCGATTGTCGGAGCCGCCGCAACCATACCGATTCACTCGGTCGACCAGCTCCAGGCCGTCACCGGACGCATCTTGGATGCTCTCGTCCGAGAGGATGGATCAACGGTGCCCGCGACATTCTTCATGCACTTCCTGAGCGTTGTTCACAACTCCGGGTGGATCCGGAAGACGCAGGTTATTCAGAAAGATTACAACAGGATCATGATCAAGATGATCACGACAGCAGCACCGACGGACCATGCACTCGATGAAATCCGGAATACGCTGCAGCGCGTGATGGGCAAAAACTGCAGAATTGATTTCGATTTCGTCGACGATATTCCGGCATCGCCTTCAGGGAAGTATCGGTACACGATTACCCACCTGCCGCGCTCTGATTCAGGAACTTCGACGGATCCAGTTATCGTCGACGTGAATTGAGACGTCGTGCAGTCCCAGCGGACCGCTAGTCCGCTGCTTCCTTCACACCGAAGATGATTGGTCATTTCTCAGACCAAGAGCTTCTTCCACTAGAGTGGAAACAACTCTTTCCATTCTTGCGGTGCAATTGAGTTCGCTACAGCAGACCAACCTTGCCGAATATGGCTCTAGAGGCACTCCGCTGACGCAGGACGATCGGGGCCAGCTGCGAGGCGTTTGACTCGCCCGTGCTGCCCCCAGCGGTTCCAGAAGTGAGCCAACCCGACCAGGAACCCCGACCCATAGGAGACATGCAGGATCGCGAATGCGGCCATGAGCGAAGGCAGCATGGCAAGGCCTGCGTTCCGTCCCGCCCAGACGGAGGCGATGATGTTAGCTGCCGCGTAGCAGCCGGCTACCAGAACGAGCATCCAAAGGCCAGTGCTTGTGAACGGCGCAAGTGCCGCCGCGAGCAGCAGCGTCAAGACGAAGAGTGGAGGGATGAACTGCCGCGCCCGCATCTGGCTTGGATGCTTTTGCATGACACGCACCTTCCAATACCCATATTGGTAGTATTGGCGCCACAAGGAGCGCGGTGTGCTGCGGTTGTAATAGCTCGACTTGACGTGCGGGCTCATCAAAACCGATCCACCATGCTCCCGCAACCGATAATTGAATTCATCGTCCTGGTTTCGAACTTGCTCCTCATCGAACAGACCTATCTCCTCGAAGACACGGCGTGGCCAAGCCCCGAGATAGACCGTGTCCACCCATTGCTCCTGCGGGGCGAGACGCCAACGCCCATGTCCGACGCCGAAGGAAGTGCCGGTGGCCAGCGACACTGCTTCGCCAAAACGGCCCTGGCAAATCGGCTCCGTGCCACCTCCGACGTTGTCGGCGCCTGACGTCTGCAGGGCGGCTACACACTGCGACACATAGTCAGAAGCGATGAACGTGTGGCCATCGATTCGCAGGATCACATCTCCCGTCGACCGGGCGATCGCAAGGTTGAGGGCCGAAGGGGCGATCCGAAGCGGATTATCCAGCACCGCGATGCGGGTCTCAGGGTGATCAGCCGCCAGCTTCGCGATGATGGCACGGGTATCGTCCGTCGACAGCCCATCAGCGATGATGATCTCTATCAGCTCGGACGGGTAATCCTGTGCCAGGATTGCTCGGAGGCATTGTCCGATATGCTTCGCCTCGTTGCGAACGGGCATAATTATGCTGACGCTGACGGGCCGAAACGCGCGGCCCATTTCGGCCTTGATGTCGTTCGCCTCCCTCGACTGGGGCATCACGTTATGCATTTCGATCTCCCTGAATTTATCTATCTCTCTTGCCCTGGGACGACGTCGATGAGTGAGCTCATGTCATTTGGAGATTTGGCTCGAAGAGGCCCATTCAGTGGCAAGTCGATTCAGCACGACACGTTGAACGTGCGCATCCACGTCTCGAGAGACATTATTCGAAACAGCCCCAGATAGGACTCCTTGTTCCCTTTATCGATCCTCGACGACGCGTGCCACTGCCTTAAGGCTGCCGAATTGATGTACTTTTCGCTTCGCATCGTCCCTTTGACCATTTCATCGATCCGAGGCTTGAGATCATCGGAGAGCCATATGCGATCGGGTGCTGCGAAACCCAGTTTGCTCTTTCGCATTCGTACCGCCTCCGGCATCAAGCCTTTCATTGCTTTACGAACGGCGAACTTGCTCCAGCCGTTATTCACTTTCAGATGATCCGGAAGCGAGATGCCGTGTTCGACAAGGCGGTGATCCAGAAGCGGGACACGTGCCTCGATTGAGAACGCCATCGACGAGCGGTCCTCAAATCTCAAGAGTTGCGGAAGCGTGTCAACGAGAATATCATCGAGCTGAATCCGCTGCATCAGCGTGCTGGAATCCTTCGTGCCGTCGCTCCTGTGAGAGAAGGCGTTACGCCACCAACGTGTAGCAGGTGAGCTGTGATCTGAAACGGCGCTGCTCCAATCGGTTCGAATGACGTTCTTCATAACCGAGTCGACGTTCAGCAGTTGGCGCAAGCTCTTTGGCAGGTAGCGGTACCCGTTGCGCAAGTCGAGCACGTAACGGTCTCCCTGGCGCATCATGGCATAGAGCTCGCTCGACAATTTCGGGAGGCGGCCAGATCGAAGGAGAGAGGCCATATATGCGTATCGAAATTTCGCATAGCCTCCGAACACCTCATCTCCACCCTGTCCGTCGAGGAGGACTTTGACGCCGGCTTCCTTTGCCGCTCTCATAACACGCCATTGCGCGTAGAAGCTCAGGCTGCCGCACGGCATGTCCTGATGCCACGTCAGTCGTTCGAAGTCTGCCCAGAAGTCCGAAGCGGATGGGAACACGAGCTCTGATCTGGCTCCGACCGAGTCCGCGATGCTTCGAGCGAAGCTCCGCTCGTCAAGCTCCTTATATTCGTAGCAGGATGTAAAGGTGTGGAGTTTGTCTCCGATTGCTCCCGCCGCCTCGGGGTTTTCACGCGAAATCTTTCCAACCAACGCGACCACAGCCGACGAGTCGAGGCCTCCACTGAGGCAACTCCCAATCCGAACATCGCTGATCAGATGCTTTCGGACACTGTCGACAAGGAGTTCCTGCAATCGTCCGATCTGATCCTCATCCGACAGATCGTATCGTGTCTGCGGGTTCAGCTGATAATAGGACCGCGGCATGAACGTATCGGTACCCAAATCGATATCGATGCAGTGTGAACCTGGAAGCGCCTTGATGTCGCGGAACATGGTCCGCTCGCTATAGTCGCAGTTGCCGTGCGTGAGGAAGCCAAGCACGGCCTCGTCGTCGGCAACTGCCTCGACGCCCGGGAATGCGAGAAGCGCCTTGATTTCAGACGCAAAAATGAAATAGCCGTCCTTCAAGGCATAGTAGAAGGGTTTGATCCCAAACCGATCGCGAGCACAAAATAGTCTTCTGCGATTTCCGTCCCAGATCGCGAAGGCGTACATTCCCTCTATCCGCGACAAGCAATCCTGTCCCCAGTGCTCGTATGCCGTCAAAAGGACTTCCGTGTCTGTGCGGCTCCTGAACCGATATCCGCACTGCTCGAGCTCGGCGCGTAGCTCCAGGTGATTGTAGATCTCGCCATTGAAGACGATCCAGGTGCGCCCGTCGCCGGTAGCCATCGGCTGCAATCCGCGGTCCAGAAGATCAAGGATTGCCAGCCTCCTGTGTCCCAAGGCAACTTGAACCGCGTTGTTGAGACCGTACTGTGCGATCTGAGGAACGAAGACCTGGCTCGACGTGTCGCCGTCGAACCATCCCAGCAGGAAGCCTTCTCCATCGGGGCCTCTGTGGGACTGCAGGTCGTTCATCCGCTGTAGAACGCCAGTATCGACGGGCTCTCCGCTGAGGCTAACAACGCCTAAGATGCCGCACATCAGTATAACCTCCAGGATTGGTTCAAATTGGTCAAAGCAGCGGCGGCACCCGCAGGGGCTCCGGATTATCTTCTTTCGGTCGAGACGAACGGCCGATCGCTTAGCTGGTAGGTCGGACGACCGTGCCTCGTGACGCCACGGTAGATCCGCATGAGCTTGTCCGTTATTACACGTTCATCGAGTTCTTGGATTGCCTCGCGACCCTTAACTCTTCCCCCATGGAGTAGAACTTTTTCAAGGGCGGCAGCGATCGTCTCGGGTGCGTGATCCGCAGCGACTTCACACCCTTCGATACCTGCCAACCTTTCGACCACATCGCCGACAATCACGGAAGCGATGCCGAGGTTGCACGCAAGAGCCTCCTTGACAATCGTGGGAGATCCTTCCTGCAGGGACGTCACGATGAGAGCGTCGCAGGCATGCATCATCTTGATGATATCGCCGTGCGGCATATTCCATCCGAGCACGAGCGTGACCGGCAACCTTCTGTTTAGAGCATCAATCGCCTCGCGTGCCCGGTCGTAGCGCTTCAAAGGGTCCTTCGGATTGCCCACGAAGAGGACGAGCCGCTCATCGGCAGGAAGGCTCAGCTGCCGGCGCGCCTCGTCCTTCGACAATTCAGGCAACGACGCCAGGTCGACTCCTGTCGGAAGCATGTGGAGAGTCATGGACTTCGGGAGGTTTTGCCTCATCTCGTTCGAGACGATGATCACTGCATCCGCAAACCGAGCGGCGAGCCTGCCGAGCCATACGAGCAGTTTTCCACGCCAGGTCATCTGTCCTGTGTCCGAAAGCTGCCCCAGCATGTCGACGCCGTGAAAGGTGATGACAAGGGGCAGCTTCTTCGGCCAAGGGATCAATGCGGCCTGACCGAACTGGGCGTGAATCAGATCGTACTGCTTCCACTTGGATCTGTACTCCCACTGCAATCTACACCAGGCTTTGACATAGTTGAGAGGATTCTTTGCACCGCGAAAGAAGAACACATCAACGTCGGCGCCCGCGCGCCTCAGAAAATCCACCTGCTGCACGAGAAAAGGAACAGCAAAGGGACTCTTTTCCGTCGGCCACTCGGACGTAATCATCAAGACGCGTATTGGTGCCTCCATGCGAAACTCCTGATGTAACTCTTTCAATGATGTCCTCAAGCTGACCAATCCGCCATACGCGGAGTCTCGATTATTCCGCTCGAACCTTCACTCTTCGGCGTGTGATGGGAGGAGATGCCACAACGGGTTTCCTAGCGACCGATTCTTGCCTCGCACAGTGTCCAGAGCTCTCCCACGATGTGTTCCGGCTGGAACTTGCTCTTGATTGCGTCCCGTGCGCGACTTCCGAACAGCTGTCTCAAGGCGGGATCAACTGCCAGCTGATGCACATGCTGAGCCAGCGCGCGCACATCCATCCCGGCTATGAAGCCTGTCTTCCCATTCTCTATCACGTCATCGATGGCGCCAACATTTGTTGACACACACGGCACACCAGCCGCCATGGCCTCCAAGACGACATTCGGCATGCCTTCTCGATCAGACGACAATAGGAAGATATCAGCGGCGCAGATCAGCTCGCGGGCGTCCGGGACCAATCCAGGGAACTGAATAAACTTCTGCAAACCGAGCTGATCCGCGTGCGCCTTGACAGCTGGCAAATCTCCCTGATCGCGGCCTGCGACGACGGCCTTTATGGGAACTTGCTCGACAACTTGATGTACAACGTCGACAAAACGCTTGAAGTTTTTGGCAGGTTCGACTCGACCGACACCGAGAACGAGCACGTCATTGTCGGACAAGCCTAGCTTCTGACGCCAGGCCTCGCGATAGGATCGCAAGTTGTCGTCAGAAAAAACCTGAATGGCATTCGGAACGTAGACAACTTGCTTCGCGGGCGCGCTCCGCTGCGATATTTCGGTTTTTGTCCGCCGCGAGTTGCAGACCGCTGTCGATATTCCTGCCAGGCTCGCCCATGCCCAGATCCGTCTCCAGCGTGATGGCAGGTCGGTGAATCCTGTATTTCGGAACGATCCGACCCGATGAGCAGCGAGTCCGGCCAGAGCCAGTCCATAGACGTTCGTGTAGGAAGACCATGAGAAGAAGTGCTTCGCACCTTGGGCAATGCAAAGCTTTCTGAACTGCCACATCTTCGCGAGCGGGCCACCCGTCAGGAGTACGACCGGGATATTCAGTTTGCGGATCGGCTCCTCCCAGAAACCGAGTTCTCCCGACACGTAGACAACCGGGCTCCAGCGGTTACGGTCACAATACGACAAGAAGGTATAGAGCTGGCGTTCGCTACCGCCATGCTTAAACTGCCCGATAATGATTGCTATCGGTCTTGGAGGAGCTGCGGCGGAGCGCGCCTTCTCAACGTCACCGGTGTGCACTCTAGGCATTTCTTCCGCGACCATCGACAATGTTGTAACCCTTTCCCGTGCCATGTTCGGCTTGAATGGTCGTGACGTTCGGCGCATCGTCGGGCAGATGTCGGAAACGCCAGCTGTCGCATTCGATTTGCGGTTCTGATTGCTTGTCCAGATCGCTCTACATCGCAGACGAGCATCATATGTACGGACGGTAATCACTTCCTCCGCTCGTCGGCAAACATCAGCCACAACCCCGGCAGGGTACCATCAAACCAGACTGCATGTAGTCTCTCTTCGGGAGTGCACCTAAAGAGCATGCTGTCACCGATGCTCGTGCTTACCGGGCAGCGGCTAGGGCTGTAGACCCGAACGCAGACAAGACGGCCCGCCTTAATGGATCCTGAGACAAGACCCGTGGCCGTGATGAGCGGCCGATCAGGCTCACTCCACTGTTGCAGTCTCCCTCGTGCCGCTGGGCGACCGTGGTGGCCTTTCGAGATGCCGGTGAGCCTTGTGGTGGTGAGTTCTAGTGGCCCGAACCAGCGACTGACGGGCGGCGCGCGTCGAGCCGCCCGTCGTTCCCGCGGACATTATTCTGGAGTAATACCTGAGTTCGTTTCTGTTTTTCGGCCACATCGCTAAGATTTACATGAATCATGAGAGGCGCGAAGATCATGGGGAATTGGCGTAGGCCTATCTTGGGGTTTTACGACACGCATGTCACACGCAACCCTGTTCCGAACCATGTTGCCTTTCTGTCCGATTTTTATACGTGGCCGATCACGCAGCGGCGTTCGACCCAAGCTCAACAGCTCAAGCAATTGTTGATCCATGCTGCTCGCAGCGTACCATACTACGAGGATTTGCTGCGCCAGGCCGGCGTTGTTGACGGTGATCACGTTGACCTGACACGTTTTTCTCAGATTCCGGAATTGACGCGCGATCATCTGCACAACGAGTTCGAGCGTCTGAAGAGTCGGGATTACAGCACACGCCCCTGGTATAAGAACGGCTCGGGCGGAAGTTCTGGAATTCCCGTCGTCGTGCTGCAGGACCGGTTTTATGACGAGATTGGTCGATCGACCCAGGTGATGCTGCAGCGCTGGGCTGGCTGGGATTCGGGCGAACCCTACGTGACGCTTTGGGGTTCAGAGCGTGATGTGTTGCTCGGAACGTCGGGCTGGCGAAACAGGTTGTCCAACTTCATACGCAACAAGACCTTCCTGAATTCATGGTGCATGAGCCAACTGGACCTAGAGCGGTATGCCAAGATCATGCAGCAGGTTCGGCCCGTTATGATCGAAGCCTACGCCGAGAGCGTCTATGAACTGGCTCGCTACATCAATGATCATGGTATCAAAATTACAAGTGTCAGAGGTGTCGTCACCAGCGCCGGTACGCTTTACCCATTCATTCGAAATGAAGTTGAGAAAGCTTTTGGCTGTTCTGTCCTCAACCGGTATGGTTCGCGCGAGGTCGGTACTTTCGCCGGAGAGCGGGTCGCGGGCGAAGGAATGGACGTCTTTACCTACACACATCTGGTCGAGGTGGTGAACGAGCGCGGCGAGCCCTGCAAACCGGGCGAAGAGGGCGACGTGCTTGTCACATGCATGACGAACTATACGATGCCGATCATACGCTATCGCATCGGTGATCGGGCGGTTGTCGGCGCATTGACGGAATACCCCACGCCGTCGGTGGAGAAGCTGCAGACGGTGACGGGGCGCATCATGGATACCTTTGTGCGCGCGGACGGCTCGACGGTTCCTGGAAATTTCTTCATGCACTTCCTCGGAAAGGTTCACAACGACGGTTGGTTGAAGAAAACTCAGGTCATCCAGACCGATTACAACTCCATACTGATCAAGTTGATCACGGAGGCAACTCCACCCGCTTGTGCTCTCGAAGACATCCGCACATCGTTCCAGCGCGTGATGGGAGATGGCTGCAATGTCGAATTCGAGCTCGTAGACTCGATTCCGCCACTGGCATCCGGCAAGTATCGTTATGCCGTATCTCTCGTGAAGCATCCCAGGATGTGCCACAACTACCCGCTGAGTTCCTTCGTGAACGAAGACAAGATGGCGTCCTGATCCATCCTGCATTCGTTCGTGCCCTGCTCTGCAGGAGCTTGGATGAGAGCAGGGCATGGTCCAGCGAGTTCCAGAATGATCGATCGGGCGGCAAACCATGGGATGCTTCTCAGCCGCGGTCCTTGCTCGGTTTCATGTCCCGAAAGCCAGTGAGGTGAAGAGGGGATCGGGTACGACAATCGGCGACCGGCACCTCTCTTACTACAGGCAGTAGCATATGAACGCTCTGAACCGCCGCATACTCCGCGCCGCCGCATGGCTGTGCGTGCCGATCCTTGCTTACCTGTCGCTCGTCCCAGATGAATTCCAAACCCGTACCAGCGCGCCGGGATACGTCGAGCACTTCGTTGCTTATTGTGGAACCGCTGTCCTGTTTGCGCTCAGTTACCCTGAGAAACGGATGCAGATCGCCGCTTCGCTGGTGACCTATGGGATTGTCTTGGAAATGCTCCAGGGCCTGTCGCCGGGGCGGGAGAGCCGAGTCGTCGATGCATGCGTCAGTGGAGCGGGAGCCATCGTCGGAATTGCCGCCGTTGCTGTCGTGGCAGGGCGATATTGGCAGCTCGCATCGCGATAGCCGTGGAACCTGCAATCGCCGGGTCGGATCACAAAGTGAAGAAGCAGGCTGCCAATGTCGGGACGCCGGGAGGACTGTTGAGTGTTCGTGAGAGTGCGTCCAAGCGGCATGTTCAGCCCGAGCCCGCAGGAACATGAATCCTGCGGACGATCATGGGGCGGCGCAGTTGCCCGTCCGTGAGCGGCCCAAATGAAGACAACCCGCCGCGCCTGTCTTCTAAACCCGCTTTGTTGAAACATTATATCAAGGCGGTGAAATTACCGTATGGCAGCTTGCTAGTGGGGGAGCAGTACCTATAAACGTTATCGCTCCGCTTCTGGTTGATGTGATCGGGATGACCATAGGGCCAGCACGTCAAATCAGGCCCTCCCACGCTGTTACGAAACCTCAAAGGCCATCGATGGCACTGGTTAAGACGACCGATCTTCCGGGCAAAGCCACACTCCGTCAGATTGACGGCGATCCTCCGGTTCCGTCGGACCAACCCGCGTCCCTGAAACGGGTGAACTCAACGCGGCGGGCTCATGAGCGGGTCCGTGCCCGACAGCAGAAGGCCGCCGAGCGTATCGGGGCCGCCACGGAGGAACTGGCCAGCGGTGTGACTGAGTCCTCATCGGCTGCAGAGGAGTTGCGCCGCGCGATGGAGTCGATCGCCTCCGGGGCCGAGGAGGCGGCCGGGGCTTCGCAGCAATCCCTTTCGGCCGTCATAAGCCTCGGCGTATCGTTCGCCGAAGCCAGGCGGCATGCGGAGGCCACCCAATCCAAAACGGCCGGTCTCCAGAGCCTCCTGATTGAGGCGGGGGCTCAGATTGACGCTTCGGTGGCGGCCGTTACGACGAATGCAGCACGGCAGGAAGCGATGGTCGATGTGATCGAACTCCTCGAGGAGCAGGCGATCGCAATCGGCGATATCATGCGGACGGTCGGCGATATTTCCGATCAGACCAACCTTTTGGCACTGAACGCCGCCATTGAGGCCGCCCGGGCAGGGGACAACGGCCGCGGCTTCGCCGTCGTTGCCGATGAAGTCCGCGCGCTGGCCAGCGCGTCCGAAAAAAGCGCCCAAGAAGTCCAGACCCTGGCCGACGGCATCGTCACGGAGGTCCGGTCGGTTGCCGGGAGGATCAGGGGCGCGGCGGAAGCGGCAGCCGGTGAAGCGCGCACGGGTCGGGCCGTCGTATCGGGTCTGGACCGAATTCGCGCCGATATGACTCTTTTGTCCGAGGGCAGCCAGTCGATCCTGATCGCCGCTATCGAGGCCGAGACGGCCATTCGCGAGGCGCAGCGCGGGGCGGAGCAGGTGGCAAGCGCCGCCGAGGAGCAGGCTGCCGCCGCCGCCGAGGCTCAGCGTGCCGTGCAGCAGCAAAGCGTCTCTCTCGATCAAAGCCAGCAGACTGCTCAGGAACTGGCGGCCCTGGCCGATGATCTTCAGGCGAACACCGCAGGATCGGCCGCCGCCCAGCAGGTTGCATCTGCTGCCGAGGAACTCTCGGCCGCTATTCAGCAACTGTCCGGGGCCGCAGGCGAGATCATGACCGCAGTCGATCAGATCAGCCGGGGGGCGCAGATGCAGGCCGCCGCGACCCAGCAGACCAATGCTGCGATGGAACAGATCGAGCGGGCCACGGCTGCGTCCCTGGACTCCGCCGGCACGTCCGTCCAGCGCATCGAGGCTCTGGCCGGAGCCATCCAGGAGAACCGTTCGGAGACGCTGCGGATGGCCGAAGGCGTCGAACAGGGTCTGCGGGAAATGCGGGCCGTCATCGAAGTGATCGGCGGTCTCAACGAGGCCAGCCGACGCATCGAGAAGATCGTCGACAGCATCGCTCTCGTCGCGGTCCAGACCAATATGCTGGCCGTGAGCGGCTCCATCGAGGCAGCGCGAACCGGGGAGGCGGGGCGCGGCTTCGCGATCGTCTCTGGGGATATCCGCATTCTGGCCCGCGATGCATCCGAGAACAGCGATCGTATCAAGGAGGTGGTTCGCCAGATCCGGGATCAAATCATCATCGTCCGCCGCGATCTGGAGCAAAGCGCATCAAGTGCAGAGGCGGAGGTTGCCAAGAACGCCCTGATGGCCGAGAGGCTGGGGGCGGTCGAGGCGGATGTCAGATCGATCCGGAATGGCAGTGCGGCCATTCTGTCCGGGGCAGAGACGATCCTCAGCGCCGTTCGTGAGGTCAGGCTCGGGACCCAGCAGGTTGCGGCAGTGGCCGAACAGGCCGGAAACGCATCCGCGCAAGCTGCCACCGCGGCCCGGCAGCAGGCGCGCGGCGCAGAGGATTTGGCCGCCGCCATCGAGGAGATCGCCTCCCTGGCGGATGAGCTCCAGATCGCGGAGACGTGACATCATGGCCGAGAAGGCCCCTTCGCCGGCCAGCCAGGCACTTCTGACGGTGGAGGTGGATGGCGAGCGCTTTGCGTTTCCCGCCTCAGACGTCGCGGAGGTGATACGCCCGCCGGCCGTCTCCCGCGTGCCGCTCGCACCATCGAGCCTCGTCGGGGTTGCGAATCTGCGCGGCCTTGTCCTGCCGGTCGTTTCGCTGCGCAGCCTGATGGGACGTCCGGCAGGTTCCTCCGTGCCAACCCGTGTGGTCGTGGTCGATCGCGGTGCGCCGATCGGGTTCGAGATCGACAAGGTGGCGTCTTGGGGGGCGAGCGGTGTCGAAGGCGCGCCTGATACCGACAGCTCGACGAGCGCATCGGCGCATATTGACCTCGATGCCCTTCTGTCCCGCAACTTCGGGCATTACCGCGGACGCGTGCATCACGGCCGTGAGCCCACGGTGCCGGGTGCTCGGGAAACGAGCCTAACGGCTCCCGACGAGGTGGCTCTGGTCTGCTTTGCCGTGTCCGGCCAGGACTTTGCGCTGCCGTTGGATTCTGTCCATGAGATCGTGGCCGTCCCCTCGGGCAGTGTCGCGGTTCCGCAAGCCGATTCCGTGATGCTGGGCGTCGTGTCCCGGCGCGGGCATCTGATGCCGCTCGTGTCGCTTCGCGGACTTCTCGGTCTTCCCCTAGGTCGGCACGATGATGCCAGATCCCGTGTCGTGGTCGCACGGGTCGGCGACGCATTGGTGGGCTTGGTGGCTGACGGCATCAAGGAAGTCCTGCGACTTCCTTCAGGAGACATGGATCCTGTGCCGGCAATCCTGACCCGCGGCGCGGCGGAGGCCAAAATCCAACGCATCTGCCGCCTTGACGGCGGTCGGCGGCTTGTATCGGTCCTCTCGACTGATAACCTCTTTCGCGATCAGGCCTTGGCTGAACTCGTCGCGCCTCAGATGGAGACGAATCCAGAAATGAGCAGCCCTGATGCTTCTCCCAACTGCGACGAGCAGTTCATCGTCTTCCAACTCGGAGACGAGGAATACGGGCTGCCGATCGCGGCGGTCGAGGAGGTGGTCCGCGCTCCCGACACCCTATCTCGTCTGCCAAGGGCGCCGACGTTCATCGAGGGTGTCATGAACCTGCGTGGGCGTGTCGTGCCGGTGATCGACCAGCGGCGACGCTTCGAGATCGAAGGGGCCGGCGAAGGGCGGCGCGAGCGGATCGTCGTCGTCACGATCGACGATTTGCAGGCAGGTTTCATCGTCGACGCGGTATCGGAGGTGCTGAGGATTCCCCAAGACCAGCTTCGCCCGACACCTGAACTCGCAGCGGGCGAAGGCCAGACTGTCCACCGCATTGCCAACATCGAGACGGAGGGGCGCATGATCCTCCTGCTCGATCCGCACGAGCTTCTGGACCGGGCGGAGAAGGACTTGATCGCTTCCTTCAGCAGCGATCATCTCGATCGGGTCGACCCGTGACGCGACTGCTGATCGTCGATGATTCTCCTTTGATGCGGCGCCTTCTCGGCACGGTCTTTACCGCCGAGGGAAGTTTCGAGATCGCTTTCGCCCGTAACGGCGTGGAGGCTCTCGAGCAGCTTGGCGAGTTCAAGCCCGATGTGGTGACGCTCGACGTCCACATGCCGGAGATGGATGGTCTGACCTGTCTCGACCGCATCATGCTGGAGCGCCCATGTCCCGTCGTGATGGTCTCGTCGCTGACCGAGGAAGGAGCAAGCGTCACCCTCGAGGCTCTGGATCTGGGCGCTGTGGACTTCATCACGAAGCCGAAACGGGCCGTTTCGCTGGAGATCGAAACTCTCGCCCCTCTACTGATCGAAAAGGTTCGCGCCGCGTCGCGGGCGCGCCTCCCGGGCAGCCTGAGACTGGCCGAGCGGGTGCGGTTGAGAAGCGGCCTGACCAGAAAGCCCGCCGGCGTCGTCCGGAGAACGGCCCGCACTTTTCAGCCAGCAGTTTCGACAACCAGGAGCGCAGTGCCGTCCGCGTACGGGCTTGTGCTCGTCGGAGCCTCGACCGGTGGACCACCTGCCTTGGACACGGTGCTGTCGGGACTCCCGTCCGACTTTTCCGTGCCAGTGGTGGTCGCCCAGCACATGCCTGGATCCTTCACCGGACCTTTGGCACGGCGGCTCGACAAGCTCTGCGCACTGGACGTGGTCGAGGTCACGCAGATAATGCCGCTCAAGGCCGGCAACGTCTATATCGGGAAGGGCGATGCCGATGTCATCATCGGCGTTCGCCCAAACGGGCCAGTCGTCATGGCCGCGCCGTCGCTTCCGGAACACCGTTGGCATCCGAGCGTGGACCGCCTGGTCGACAGCGCCATGGAGCATTTCGCATCGGCGCGCCTGATCGGCGTTCTGATGACCGGCATGGGCAGCGACGGCGCGGACGCCATGACGCGGCTCCGGGAACTGGGTGGCCGCACGATCGCAGAAGCGGAGGAGAGCGCGGTCGTGTGGGGGATGCCCGGCGAGCTCGTGCGCCGGGGAGGGGCCGAGATCGTCGTTCCCTTGGAGCAGATTGCCGGGCGGATCATCGACACGGCCGGGCGCGCATGAGCAAGTCGTCGCCGAACAGCTCTGCCGCATCCGGGAAGGCGTCGGAGATCTCGCTGAGCTCGGACGAGATCCGTCGCCTGTGCGAGTTCCTCTACCGCAGGACCGGAATGACCTTCGGCGAGAGCAAGCGGTATTACATCGAAAGGCGCGTCGCTGACCGGATGTCCGCCGCGGAAATGCGCACGTTCCCGGCCTATTTCTCGTATCTTCAGACCAGCGAGAGCGAGGTCGAGCACCTGATCAACATCTTCACGGTCAACGAGACGTACTTCTACCGCGAGGAGCATCAGCTGCACTGCCTGGGCCGATCGCTCCTGCCCGACATCGTGCGGAACAGAAAGCCGGGCGATCTCGTGCGGATCTGGTCGGTGCCATGCTCGACCGGCGAGGAGCCGTACTCCGTCGCCATTTGGCTTCTCGAGAACTGGCCGATGGTGGATGCCTACCATATCGAGATCGTCGGCTCCGACATCGACACGGAGGCGCTCCTGAAAGCCCAGGAGGGCGTTTACGGGGAGCGCGCCCTGTCGCGTCTGCCGTCTCACGTGATCGATCGGTATTTCGAACCACCTCGCGATGACCAGCGCAGGCTTATCCGGGACCTACGGGAATCGGTCAAGTTCACATCGGTCAATCTGGTGGACGACGCTTCTGTCGCGGCTCAGGGCCGGTTCGACGTGGTGTTCTGTCGCAATGTTCTGATTTATTTCGACGATGGCTCCCGGGAACGCACCGCCAACAATCTCTACGATGCCCTGAATCCGGGCGGCTATCTCTGCCTCGGTCATACGGAGTCGATGAGCCGCATCTCGAAGCGCTTCAGGCTTCGCCGCTTCGAGGATGCGATCGTCTATCAACGGCCGGAGGGATCGTGATGGACGATCTTCTGCAGCACTTCGTCGTCGAGGCGCGCGAACTGACTCAGCAGGCGACCGATGATCTCCTGAATCTGGAGCGCGAACCGTCGGTCGCTGCGCACCTGGACAGCGCCTTTCGCGCGGTCCACACCCTCAAAGGCTCCGTCGGCCTGTTCGATTTTGCACCCATGGGCCTCGCGCTTCACGCCGCCGAGGATCTGCTGGGCGCCCTCAAGGGCGCTCGGGCGAGGATCGAGATCGACGCCGATGTGATCGACCTTCTCCTCGACTGCGTCGGGCAGACCGAGCGCTGGATCGCCGCCATCGAGCAGACCGGGCTGTTGCCTCCGGATGCCGCAGATGAGGGATACCGTCTTGCGCGAGCGCTCCGCTCACAGCTTGATGGTGAGGCCGCGCCGGATGGTCCGGCAATTTCGGATGCGGATGGCGGCTGGATCGAGGACCTTCTGGCAGCCGGTTCCCGCCGGGCCGATCCATTGCAGAACAGCGTCCCCCGCACCGCCATCCGGTACACGCCGCGGGCCGATTGTTTCTTCGCGGGCGATGATCCCCTGGCGCTCCTGCGATCGGTCCCCGATCTCGTCCATGTCCGGGCGACCTACCAGGCGCCCTGGCCTCCCGAGGCCGAGATCGATCCCTTCGCCTGCAATCTCCGTCTCGAGGCCCTGTCCACGGCCGGGTACGAGGCTGTGAAGGCCGTATTCCGCTTCGTTCCCGATCAGGTCGTCATTTTCGATGTGACGGGGCGTGACACAGCCGGCGGCGCTGAAGCCGGACGCGATGGATCCGCAACGCGCGAGGGACGCTCCGCCGTGGCGGGCAGTTCACGGACATTGCGTGTCGATGCGGCCAGGGTCGATCGGCTGGCGGATCTCGTCGGCGAGATGGTCATCGCCAAGAACGAGCTGGCGCACGTCGCCGCCATGAGCGATGGGGCCGGGGCGAGAGAGGATCTCGTGCGGAGCGTCGCCGCGTGCCAGGCGACCATCGACCGGCTCGTCGCCGATATGCACAGAGCCGTCATGGATGTGCGCATGATGTCCATGCGTGAGATCTTTCGGCGCTTCCCGCGTGCCGTTCGCGAGAGCGCCGGCCAGCTTGGGACGCTCGTGGAGTTTTCCATAGAAGGCGAGGACGTCGAGGCCGACAAGTCCGTTACGGAGGGGCTGTCCGAGCCTCTGCTCCATGTCCTGCGCAACGCCGTCGCTCATGGGGGCGAGCCGGAGGCGGTCCGCCTCGGAGCAGGAAAGCCCGCCGAAGTCAGGATTGTCCTCAGGGCCCGCCGGGATGGCGATCGTCTCGTCGTCGAAGTGAGCGACGACGGGCGCGGCATCGACCCCGAGCTGGTGCGTCGTGCCGCTCACGAGCGGGGTGTCGCGCCGGCAGACCGTATCGAAACCATGAGCGACGCCGAAGTCACGGACCTGATCTTCGCTCCGGGGTTCTCCACCGCCTCCGATGTGACGGATCTGTCCGGCCGCGGGGTCGGCATGGACGCCGTCCGCTCGGCGGTCGAGAGGCTCGGCGGGCAGGTGGCCGTGCAGAGCCGTCCCGGGCACGGGACGACGATCCGCTTCTCCTTGCCGCTGAGCGTGGTCATGACCAAGGTGATGACGGTGCACGTCGGGTCCGAGACCTACGGCATTCCCATCGAGGGCGTTCTGGAAACCGCCTATCTGCCCGCCTCGCGCATCATTCCCATCCAGGGGGCGGAGGCTTTCGTCCTGCGCGACCGCACCATACCCCTGGTCAGGCTGACGGATCTTCTTCGGATTCCTCGGGGAAGGGATGGGGAAGGCGGCACGAAAGTTCTCGTCATGTGGGTCGGGGGCGAGAGGGTCGGCATCGCGGTCGACGGATTTGGTGGGCGCTTGGACATTCTGATGCGCCCCATGGCCGGTCTGCTGGCGGGCCTCCCGGGCGTCATCGGCACGACCCTGATGGGAGACGGGAGCGTCCTGATGATCCTCGATATCCCGGAGCTGATCGGATGAGCGTGCGTCTGACGGGCGATACCATCTTGCTGGAAGGAGATTGCCGTGTCGAGGACGCGGAGCCGCTGCTCCGGTGGCTTCAGGAGGATCGCGGCCGCGTCGTGGATCTGACGGATGCCGGACACCTCCATACGGCGGTGTTCCAGATTCTACTGGCCCTGCGGCCATCCGTCAGGGGAGAAGGAAAGGATACCTTCGTCCGGACCTGGATGGTCCCGATCCTGTCGGCGGCTCAAACGTCTGGGGCCGGGAGCACGGAGGGCTGACCGGTTGTCATTCGTTTCGGATACTCTAAAAGAGCAAATAACCCTTTCCTCTCAAAAATGAGCTGGTCTGTCCGGACAATCCGAACCCGCTGGTGGAGCATCTGAGTGGCTACAACTGTTCTGATCGTCGACGACAGCAAGCTGGCACGCATCGTTGCCGGCAAGGCACTGGCTGTGCTGCAGCCTGACTGGGAGCGCATCGAGGCCGGCAACGCGCAGGACGCCCTCGACATCATCCGTCATCGCAAGATCGATCTTGCGATGATCGACTACAACATGCCGGAGAAGGATGGTCTTGAACTCGCGGCTGAACTGCGCGCCATCCATCCGACCATGCCGATTGCCGTCATCACGGCCAACATCCAGGACGAGGTGATCGCGCGGGCGAGGGAGGTCAATGCCACCTTCGTCAGCAAGCCTCTGACCGAGGACGGGCTCAGAGGATTCATTTCCGGAGCGGCGCTGCGCCTGCGATCGGGTGGCACGCCGTCATGATGAACGATGACATCGCTCTGACGGAACTCGAACACGATGCGTTGACGGAACTCGTCAATATCGGGGTCAGCCGCGCGGCCTCGAGCCTGCGCAAGATGATCGGCGAGGAGGTGCTCCTTTCGGTGCCGTCCATCGAGCTCATGGCACCTCATCACGCCGCCCGGTTGATCGGCGAGCGGGAGACGGATGACCTCGTGGCTATTCAGCAGCGCTTCGAGGGCGCGTTCTCAGGCCGGGCTCTGTTGATCTTTCCCGAAGCCACCAGCCTCGACCTCATCAAGGCGATCATTGGGAACGACGTGCCACCCGACGAAGTCGTCGCCATGGAGCAGGAGGCTCTTGCCGAAACGGGCAACATCATCCTGAACGGCTGCCTCGCCACCATGGCGAATATGCTGAAGCGATCCCTCAGCGTTTCTCTGCCCGAAGTGATCCGCGGCGACGGAACCCGGCTCTTCACCGTTGAGCACAATCAGCCGGACGATGGGCTGGTTCTGTTTCTCTATATCAATTTCTCAATTCGGAATCGTAATATCCGAGGCTATATCGCCATGCTGATGGATCTGCCGTCGCTTGCCGCATTGAAGGAGCTCATCGCAAGCTTCATCGATCGTGTGATCGGAGACGAGGCCTAGGCTATGGCATTCACGATCTCCCTCAAGAGACCCTGCCAAGAATGACCGCCCAGATCCTGTCCCAGCGCGAAGCCAAGCAGGCGATCGACCTGGCCGCGGACGAATTGCGACGCGTGGCCGGGCCGGTCTTCGCTGCGTTCGAGAAGTCCGGGCTGCCCATGGTCGCCACGGATCCGCGGGCGTTCGACAATCCGATCGTTTACGTCAACGACGCCTTCTCCAGAGTGACAGGCTACGCGCCCGAGGAGGCGATCGGCAGAAACTGTCGGTTCCTCCAGGCTCCCGACGCGGACCAGAAGGCGGTCGCGCAGATCCGGGAAGCGGTCACCGGCGGCCGGGCGGTCTCAGCCGAACTGCTGAACCGGCGCAAGGATGGTTCTCAGTTTTGGAACCATCTCTTCATCACGCCCGTGTGCGATTCCACCGGCGAGCCTCAGTTCTTCCTCGCGACACAGGTCGACGTCACGGAGGCGCATCAGTCGAGGTCGATGCAGGCTGCCTTCGAGGCGAGCCAAAGAGAGCTGGGTCAGACGAACGAGAGGCTGCGCCAGACCCTGACAGTGGCCGGAAGTGGCGGCTCCTGGGACTGGGACATCCCTCGGGGACGCTTCACGGCAGATGCGCGGTTCGCGGTTCTTCATGATCTCGATCCCGTCGAGGCGGAAAAAGGCCTGCCCGTCGAGGACTTCTTCAAGTCGATCCATCCGGACGACCGTCGACGGGTTCGTCTCGCCGTTGGCGGCATTCTCAATGGGGCGGAGATCTTCTCGAAGGAGTACCGGCTCCTCGGGTCGGACGGTTCGGTGAAATGGGCCCTTGCGAGGGGGCGTTGCCATTTCGATCAGAGCGACCAGCCGGTGCGTTTCACCGGCGTCGTCGTCGACATTACCGAGCAGAAGCACGTCGAACAGCGTCTCCGGATCGCCCAGAGTGCGGGCGGCGTCGGAACGTTCGAGTACGTGGAGGGCTACGCGACCGTCAACGTCTCGGAGGAGTTCTGCCGATTGCTCGGGCTCCATCCGAGCAATGCCCTTCCCATTCGCACCGTGAACTCTCTGGTCGAGCCGGGCGATCGTCCGATCGTCGAACCGAGCTCGGGCGAAACCGCTTCCTATGTCGAGTTTCGGATCAAGCGCGCCGATGACAAGGAGCCCCGGTGGCTGGCTCGGCGCGGCGAGTATGTGCGCGATGCAGATACGGCAGGCCTGCGATTCATCGGCGTCGTCTACGACATCACGGTCGCCAAGCAGTCCGAGGCAAGGCTTCGCGAGCTCAACGAACGTCTCGAGAGCCGCGTGGAAGAGCGCACCCGGGAGCGTGACCGGCTCTGGAGCCTCTCCAGCGATCTGTTCTGCGTGTGCGACTCCGACGGACTGCTCAACGCCGTGAACCCGGCCTGGACGGAGGTACTCGGCTATCGCGAGGACGAGATCGTCGGAACCCGGATCGATACCTGGATCTATGAAGAGGATAAGCCGCTGGGGAACAGCCTGCTCCAGGCGCTGCAGAGCGGGCGAGCCGTCAAGGACTTCGATATTCGCGTCCAGGCGAAGGACGGATCCTGCCGCTGGATCAACTGGACCTTTGCTCCAGCCGGGGATGTGTTCTACAGCGTCGGACGCGATGTCTCTCAGCGCAAGCAGCTTGAGGAGCAGCTTCGACAAAGCCAGAAGATGGAGGCCGTCGGGCAGTTGACCGGCGGCATCGCGCACGACTTCAACAACCTGCTGACGGGCATCGTCGGCTCGCTCGATCTCCTCCAGTCCCGCATGGCGCAGGGACGCCTCGAGAAACTCGACCGATACATCGGCGCCGCGACGACGTCGGCTAATCGCGCTGCGGCGCTCACGCACCGCCTTCTCGCCTTTGCCCGGCGGCAGCCGCTCGATCCGAAGCCTGTCGATGCCAACCGGCTCGTCCTGTCGATGGAGGATCTGCTTCGGCGAACGATGTCGGAATCGATCCAGCTCAACATCGTCACGTCCGAGAGCCTGCCTCTCACGATCTGCGATCCGAACCAGCTCGAAAGCGCGATTCTCAATCTTGCGATCAACGCTCGCGATGCGATGCCGGGGGGAGGATCACTCACGATCGAGACCTCCGTGTCCAATTTGGATCGGTTCTGTGCGCTTTCCCAGCAGGATGTCGCTCCTGGGCTTTATGTGACGATCAGCGTGTCCGATTCCGGCACGGGCATGCCCGCCGACGTTCTGGCTCAAGCCTTCGATCCGTTCTTCACGACCAAACCGATCGGCGAGGGGACGGGGCTCGGCCTCTCCATGGTCTACGGCTTCGCCAAGCAATCCGAGGGGCACGTCAGGATTTACAGCGAGGTCGGGAAGGGAACGTCCGTCAAGATCTATCTGCCCCACCATACGGGTGAGCTGGAAGGCGAAGCGCCCGCGTCGGGGCTGAGCGACGCCCATCGGGCGGAAGAGGGCGAGACGGTTCTCGTGGTCGAGGACGAGCCCGTCGTGCGGTCGCTCATCCTCGAGGTGCTGGCCGATCTTGGCTATCACGCCCTGGAGGCGGTGGATGGTCCGTCCGGACTCAAAGTGCTCGAATCGAAACAGCGAGTGGACCTGCTCGTCAGCGACGTGGGCCTGCCGGGCCTGAACGGCCGCCAACTCGCCGATCACGCCCGCCTGGTGCGCCCCAACCTGAAGGTGCTCTTCATCACCGGCTATGCCGAGCAGGCCGCCATCGCGTCCGGCTTTCTGGCGCCCGGCATGGAGATGATCACGAAGCCCTTCGCCATCGAAGACCTGGCGGTTCGAATCCGCAGTATCATCGAAAAGGGGCCGGACAGACGCTAGAGTATCCGTATTGATCAAGCGGGTTTTGGGGACCAGTTTCGCTGATCTCGCAAGAGCGCATTGGCCAGGATGATGAGCTTGCGCATGATGGCCGTCAGGGCGACCTTGGCCGGCTTGCCCGCCGCGAGCAGGGCCTGGTACTTGGCCTTCAGATCCGGATTGAAGCGGGCCGCCACCAGCGCTGGCATGTACAGCGCCTGACGCAGATGGGCGCGGCCGCCCCGGATCGTGCGGCGACCGCGCGAGGTTCCGCTGTCGCGCGCCACCGGAGCCAAGCCGGCGAGGCTGGCCACCTGGCTCTGATCGAGGCTGCCGAGTTCAGGCATCTCGACGAGCAGGCTCACGGCCGTGGCTTGAGCAATGCCGGGAATGCTCATGAGGATGGCCAGACGCGGGGCGAGATCCGCATCCGCCTGACACAGGCTGAGAAGTTGGGCGTCGACCGCAGCCAAGTGGCGGACTATCTGGCGCAGCCGCTGGTCGAGCTGACGTCGCAACAAGGGAGAGCGGACCACCTTCTGCCGGTTGAGAGCGGCCGTGCGGTCCTTGATCAGCGCCTGCCGCGCCACCACCAGCTCCTTCATGGCATCCAGAGTGGGACTGAGCACGGGCCGGGTGGGAGGCTCGAGCAGGGCTCCAAAACGCGCCAGCAGGGCCGCATCGAGCCGATCGGTTTTGGCGAGCTGTCCCAGGGCTTCCGCGAAGCGGCGGGCGTGGCGGGGATTGATCTTCGCCAGCGGCAGGCCGGCACTGGCAAGACTGCGCTCCAGCCCGCGGTGATAGGCGCCGGTCGGCTCGAAGACCACGCGCTGAATGGCGTACGCGGCCAGCCAAGCGATGAGGGCGCGATGGCCTTTGGCGTCGTTGGGGAAGTGGCGCGTGGCCCCGTCGGGGCAGAGACAGACATCGAGCTGATCTTTGGCAATGTCGATGCCGGCGGTCTGTGGTATAGGATGATCCATCTTTTCCGCGTCCTTGGCTTGTCATGCGGGCCATCACGCCCGGGTATCCGTTCAGGCCACGAGGAAAAGAGAGGGGCGGTCTGACTCTAGCTCGACCCGCTCCGGTCTGCGTCGGAACGACCCGTCCCCTCCCACCGCCAGCGAGCTCGCGACCCGCTGGCGGTGTCCTCATCTTGCTCGATCAGGACGCGAAAATCATAAGACAAGCATCGGACGTGAATAGTGGAATGCACTTTTATGACTGATGCTCATCTTGCCAGATGGCGCATCGTTTGAGCGGCCCCAGCGGGCCGCGCCAGTTACAACCGGATCCGTGTTTCACTGATATCGCCCGGCGTTCGAAATCCGTTCGGGTCTGCGCGCGGGCCCCCGTCACGGCGAGATGCGACGAACCCGCGCTTGTTTCTCGGCGGGATCGGTTTCGGCCAGCTTCGTCTCGATCGACGACGCTTCCTTCCTGAGCAGTGGGGCGATTTCGAGTTGCCGCTCCCGGCTCAGGCGACTCGCCGTTGCTGCGATGGAAAGAGCCCCGACCGGTCTGCCGTCGGGGCCATGAATCGGAACCCCGATCGCCCAGGAGTCCGGGAGAAGCATCCCGGGATTGAGGGCATAGCCTCTCTCACGGGTGTCCTGAACGAGATTGCGAAGAACGGAGGGCGAGAAAGGCGGATACTTCTCCGCAAGAACGTCCGCATTGGCGGCCAGCACGTCCTCCACCTCGTCATCGGGAAGGGCGGCGAGCAGGGCCAAGCCTCCTGCCCCTACGCCGAGCGGGTGGCGATCTCCCGCATGAAGGGCGTGGACCCTGATCGGAAAAGGACCTTCCTCTCGATGGACGCAGATGGAGTAGACGTCGCGCGGCACGGAAAGAAAGGCGGTGTCGCCGGTTCGCTGGCTCAACCGCACGAGGGACCGGACGGAGATCGAATGAATGCCGAATCGGGCGCTCGCCAGCGTGCCGAGAACGTGGATCTCCGGGCCCAGATAATACCGTCTGGTCTCGTGGTCCTGATCGAGCAGACCGGCCCGCGCGAGGGCGAGAAGCATGCGTCGTACGGTCGGCTTCGACAGGCTGCATTGCTCGACCAGTTCAGACAGCCGGGCGCCGGAGGGGCCCGCACGGCCTACGAGCAGCAGCAAGGTCGCAGCCCGGTCGATCGCCTGTGCCCCGTGGGACGACGGGTTGCTGATGCCCTGGACGGCGATCTTGGCGGAAATGCTCTTCTCGTATTCCAATATATGGACCTTCGATGACCGCCTTCCCGGGATTCAGCCCGGGCGGCAGTTTTTCATTGACAAGCGATCCTATCAGAGTGCCTCCTAAGGGGCCAATGAAAACGCCCGGCAAGCGGCGTGTCCTGAATCAAGGGAGGTCCGATATATGGACCTTGGCTCTGAGGAAACATGAGGGTCCTGGGGACCCGACCAGGAGGGTTACATGATCTTGTCTCGCCGCCGGCTGCTCACTGTCGGCTCAACCGCTGTCGCGGGTGCAGTCGTTGGGGCGCCGTTCATCGCGCGGGCTCAGCAGGCTGAGTTCTCCTACAAATACGCGAACAACCTGCCGGATTCCCACCCGATGAATGCGCGGGCGCGCGAGATGGCGGCCGCAATCAAGGCCGAGACGAACGGGCGGTTCGATCTGCAGATCTTTCCGAGCAGCCAACTGGGGTCGGACACGGATACGCTCAGCCAGGTGCGCTCGGGCGGCGTGGAATTCTTCACCCTGTCGGGCCTGATCCTGTCGACTCTCGTCCCGGCGGCATCCATCAACGGAATCGGCTTCGCGTTTCCGGATTACGCAACCGTCTGGAAGGCGATGGACGGGGACCTCGGCGCCTATGTGCGCCAGCAGATCACCAAGGCGAACCTGGTGGTCATGGACAAGATCTGGGACAACGGCTTCCGGCAGACGACTTCGTCCACGAAGCCGATCAATACCCCGGACGACCTGAAGGGCTTCAAGATCCGGGTGCCGGTCTCGCCGCTCTGGACGTCCATGTACAAGGCGTTCGACTCGGCCCCGACATCGATCAACTTCAACGAGGTCTATACGGCGCTTCAGACCAAGGTGGTCGACGGTCAGGAGAACCCCCTCGCCATCGTGTCCACGGCGAAGCTCAACGAAGTGCAGAAATACTGCTCGCTGACGAACCACATGTGGGATGGCTTCTGGTTCCTGGCGAACCGGCGCGCCTGGGAGCGGCTGCCGGAGGATGTGCGCGCGATCGTCGCCAAGCACATCAACGCCGCGGGTTTGAAGGAGCGCGAGGACGTGGCCAAGCTGAACGGCAACCTGCAGCAGGAACTCGCGGCAAAAGGCATGGTCTTCAATCAGCCCGATCCGGGCCCCTTCCGGGACAAGCTGCGCAAGGCGGGCTTCTACTCGGAGTGGAAGGGCAAGTATGGCGACGAAGCATGGGCGCTCCTCGAGCGGGCGACCGGGTCCCTGGCCTAGCACGCCTTGGACCGGGATCCCTGCGCCCGCGGGCGCAGGGATCAGGCGATCGTGCGGCCGTGAGGCGCCACGGCGTCCCGGAGAATCGTAGGGAACGTTCGGACATGACATCCTCCGCCCAGGCACTTCCCGCCTCAGAACCGCTCATCGTCGCCGAGAGCGACGAGGTTCGCGCCGGATCGCGCTTCCTGAGGCCCGTCGAGATCATCGCGTCCGGCCTGCTCGTCGCCATCGTGGTGCTGCTGCTGGCCGGCGTGACCTCGCGCTACGTGTTTTCGCTGTCGGTCGTCTGGATCGACGAAGTTGCGTCCATCTGCTTCCTGTGGCTCGCCATGCTCGGGGCGGCGATCGCCCTCGACCGCAACGAGCATCTGAGACTGACTTTGTTCCTGCACAAGATGCCGGAGCGGGCTCAGGCCTTCATGGGGGCCTTCGCGCCCCTGGTGATCGCCACCTTCCTTCTCGCCCTGATGGTGCCGGCTTTCGACTACGCGCTGGAGGAATGGTACATCACGTCGCCAGCGCTGAATATTCCCAACACCTTCCGCGTTGCGGCCATCCCGTTCGGGATGGTGGCCATGCTGGCGATCGTTCTGGCATATGCGCTGAAGAACGCGTCATGGCGCGATCTCGTCGTGGCGGCTCTCCTGATCGCCGTGGCTGCCGCCGTGCTGTGGTTCTCCTCGCCGTCCCTGGTCAGGATGGGAAGCGCCAAGATCATCCTGTTCCTCGTCGTCTTCGTGGCGGTCTGCCTGGCCGCCGGGGTGCCGATCGCATTCTGCTTCGGCATCGGCACGCTGAGCTATCTGGCCTTCGCCACGCAGGTGCCGACCTTCGTGATGATCGGGCGGATGGACGAGGGCATGTCGGGCATCATCCTTCTGTCGGTTCCGATCTTCGTTCTGCTGGGCTGCATTCTCGATGCGACCGGGATGGGGAAGGCCATCGTGGATTTCCTGGCGTCGCTCCTCGGCCATGTGCGGGCCGGAATGTCCTACGTGCTGCTAGGGTCGCTCTTCGTCGTGTCGGGTATTTCGGGATCCAAGGTGTCCGACATGGCCACCGTGGCGCCGGCCCTGTTCCCCGAGATGAAGCGGCGCGGTCACAGCCCGCGGGAGATGATTGCGCTGCTCGCCACGGGCGCCGCCATGGCCGACACCGTTCCGCCCAGCATCGTCCTCATCGTCCTGGGATCCGTCGCGGGCGTGTCGATCGCGGGCCTGTTCACGAGCGGCTTCGTGGTCGCCATGGTTCTGCTCGCCGCCCTCGCGATCCTAGCCCGCTGGAAGGCGCGCCATGAGAGCATGGAGGGCGTCCGCCGGGCGCCGGCATCCCTGATCGGCCGCACGCTGCTCGTGGCGGCGCCCGCGCTCGTCCTGCCGTTCCTCATCCGCAGCACGGTCGCCGGCGGAGTCGCGACCGCCACCGAGGTGTCGACCATCGCGGTCATCTACGCCCTGTTCGTGGGCGTGGTTCTCTACGGCGGCATCGGCTGGCGCAAGCTCTACGGGATGCTGGTCGAGACCGCGGCGCTCACCGGGTCGATCCTGCTGATCCTCGGCACCGCTCTCGCCATGGCCTGGGCGATCACGCAGGCAGGCGTCGCGCAGAGTCTTGCATCGATCATGACGGGCCTGCCCGGAGGCTGGATCGCCTTCATGGCCCTGACGATCGTCGTCTTCATGATCCTGGGCTGCGTGCTCGAGGGCCTGCCCGCCATCGTCCTGATGGCCCCGCTCATGTTCCCCATCGCCAAGAGCCTCGGGATCAACGACATCCACTACGCGATGGTCATCGTCACGGCGATGAATATCG
This sequence comes from Microvirga terrae, assembly GCF_013307435.2. NCBI lineage: Bacteria > Pseudomonadati > Pseudomonadota > Alphaproteobacteria > Hyphomicrobiales > Methylobacteriaceae > Microvirga > Microvirga terrae. The sequence goes on along the minus strand of NZ_CP102845.1, from coordinate 2,873,572 downwards.
GCCTGATGACGCCGCCGATCGGCATCGGCTTCTATCTCGCGTGCAAGATCGGCAACGTGTCGCCCGACGAAGCGATCGGGGCGATCTGGCCCTATCTTGTGGCGCTCGTCGCGGGTCTCGTGATCATCGCCACCGTCCCGTGGATCTCGACGGCGTTCCTCTGATGGTATCGTGCGCCCTGCGAGGATGATGGACATCGCCGTTCGACAAAGGAAACTCACCGATGGCACGCCCCGGCTTGATCGGTCTTCGGAAACGCCGCCCATGATCGCCTCTCTTCAGACCCCTGCGGGAGGCGTCGTGCCCGTGTCGAAGCGGGTCATGAACCTCGCCAACTTCCTGCACCAGGCGGCCCGGCGCCACGGGGCCGAAATCGGTTTCGTCTGGGGCGGGGCGAGCTGGACCTGGGCCGAACTCGCCCGTCGCGTCGACGCGATGGCTGCCGCCCTGGCGGCGAACGGGATTGGGAAGGGCGATCGCGTCCTGGTGCAGTCGAAGAACTGCAACCAGATGTTCGAATCCATGTTCGCCTGCTTCCAGATCGGAGCCGTCTGGGTGCCGGCGAACTTCCGGCAGACGCCCGACGAGGTGGCCTATCTCGCCCAGTCGAGCGGCGCCTCGGCGCTGATCTGCCACCGCGACTTCCCGGATCACGCAGCCGTGGTCCCCGAGGCCGCGCCCGACATCCGGTTCGTGATCTCCATCGGGGCATCCGGCTTCGGCGACGACTACGACGCGCTCGTGGAACGGCACGGGGGAGAGAGCGCGCCGGTGGCGTCGGTCGAGCACGACGATCCGTGCTGGTTCTTCTTCACGTCCGGCACGACGGGTCGACCGAAGGCGGCCGTTCTGACCCACGGTCAGATGGCGTTCGTGGTTACGAACCACCTCTGTGACCTGATGCCCGGGACGACCCACCGGGACGCGTCCCTCGTCGTCGCGCCCCTGTCCCATGGTGCGGGCGTTCACCAGCTCACGCAGGTGGCGCGGGCGGCCAAGACCGTGCTGTTGCCCGGCGAGCGCTTCGATGTCGACGAGGCTTGGCGGCTCGTCGAGCAGTGGCGGATCACCAATCTCTTCACCGTTCCCACCATCGTGAAGCTTCTGACGGAACATCCTTCCGTGGATGCGTACGACCATTCCTCGCTTCGCTATGTGATCTATGCCGGCGCGCCCATGTACCGCGAGGATCAGAAGCATGCGCTCAAGAAGCTCGGCAATGTGCTGGTCCAGTATTTCGGGCTGGGCGAGGTGACCGGGAACATCACCGTGCTTCCGCCGGCGCTCCACGAGCCGGACGATGGTCCCGACGTGAAGGTCGGAACCTGCGGCTACGAGCGGACGGGCATGCAGGTCTCGATCCAGGACGAGCAGGGGCGGGAAGTGGCTCCCGGGGAGACTGGGGAGATTTGCGTCTGCGGGCCGGCCGTCTTCGCCGGCTACTACAACAACCCGGACGCCAACGCGAAAGCGTTCCGGAACGGCTGGTTCCGGACTGGCGATCTGGGACACGTGGATGCGCAGGGCTATCTCTACATCACCGGGCGCGCGTCGGACATGTACATCTCCGGCGGCTCGAACGTGTATCCGCGCGAGATCGAGGAGAAGATCCTGACGCACCCGGCTGTCGCCGAGGTGGCGATCGTGGGCGTGCCCGATCGAACTTGGGGCGAGGTCGGCGTTGCCGTCTGCGTGCTGCGGCCGGGGGCGGACTCGACCGAAAGCGACCTTCTCGCCTGGATGGACGGCAAGGTATCCCGATACAAGCTCCCGAAGCGAGTCTTCTTCTGGGACGCGCTGCCGCGATCGGCCTACGGCAAGATCACGAAGAAGGACATCCGGGCGGAGCTGGAGAAGCGTGGATCCCTGCCGCTGGCCCAGCCGCCGCAAGGCGGGATCTGACAGGAAGCCTGCCCCCGCTCGTGAGACCTGACAGGAGAGAACCATGGCGCAGCCGCACACAGTGCTCGTGACCGGAGGAGCATCAGGCATCGGGCTCGCGGTCGTCGAAGCCGTTCTCGCCGAGGGCTGGCGCGTCATCGTGGCGGATCTCGAGCAAAAGAGCCTGGATCGGTGCAGGGAGGCTCTCTCGCCGTCCAGCAACCGGGTGCGGTTCGAGCGAATGGACGTGGCCGACGAGGACGGCGTCGTCCGCACGATCGCGGCCTGCGAGGCGGAGTTCGGACCGATCACCGGCGTGGTCAACTCGGCTGGCATCGGCAGGGACGTGCCAGCCCTCGAGACGAGCGTCGATCTCTTCCGCAGGATGCTCGAGGTCAACCTGATCGGCAGTTTCGTCGTGTCCCGCGAAGCGGCCAAACGGATGCGGGATCGCGGCAGCGGCTCCATCGTCAACATCGCGTCTGTGTCGGGCCTCATGGGCAACAAGGGCCGCGTCGCCTACGGGGCCTCGAAGGGCGGCGTCATCACCATGACGAAGATCATGGCGGTCGAATTGGCCGCTCTCGGGATCCGGGTGAACGCCATCGCGCCCGGGCCGATCGAAACCCCGCTCGTCCAGGAGGTCCACACGCCCGATGTGCGCGCTGCCTGGATGACAGCCGTGCCGCAGCGCCGCTACGGCTCTCCGGACGAGATCGCCGGCGCAGCCGTCTTCCTGCTCGATCCTCGCAAATCCAGCTACATCACGGGGCAGACCATCTGCGTCGATGGCGGGTTCTCCATTGCGGGCATTCTGGACCCTGCGTCGAATGCGGCTGCCCGCGACGGACATGAGTGAGCGCAAGATGGGCACGCGTCTGAAGGACAAGGTCGCCATCGTGTTCGGCGCGGGATCCTCGGGACCGGGATGGGGCAACGGGAAGGCCGCCGCCGTCGCCTATGCGCGCGAGGACGCGAGGGTGGCCTGCGTGGATCTCGTCCAGGAAGCGGCCGAGGAAACGGCCGCCATCATCAGCCAGGAAGGCGGCACGGCCCTCGCGGTTGCCGCCGACGTCACCGACCTGAGTTCCATCGGCAGGGCGGTGGAGCGCGCGGTGGCGGAATTCGGGAGGATCGACATCCTGCACAACAACGTCGGCGTGACCCACATGGGCGGGCCGGTCGAGTTGAGCGAGGAGCAGTTCGCGGCGGCCCTGAACCTTAATATCGGACCGGTCTACCGGACCTCCAAGGCCGTCATCCCGCACATGCTGCGGCAGGGCGGCGGCGCGATCGTCAACATCTCCTCGCTGGCTGCGATCCGCTGGACCGGCTACCCCTATTTCGCCTATTCCGCCACGAAGGCGGCGGTCAATCAGGCCACGGTCGCCTTGGCCATGCAATATGCCCGCCAGGGCATCCGGGCGAACTGCATCATGCCCGGACTCATCGATACGCCGTTGATCTACAAGCAGATCTCCGGGCAATACGCCTCGGTCGACGAGATGGTAGCCGCCCGCAATGCGGCCGTGCCGCTCGGCACGATGGGCACGGCCTGGGACATCGCGAATGCGGCTGTCTTCCTCGCGTCCGACGAGGCCAAGTTCATCACGGGCGTCTGCCTGCCGGTCGACGGCGGTCAGAGTTGCGCCGTATCCGAGTTGCGCTGACGCTTTATCCCGAGGTTGAGGATGGCCCGAAGAATCATTCGTCACCCTGGCCCGATCGCCCCGGAGCGCACGTCCGCCGTCCCCGGCTCTGCGGTTCCGCTGCGCTTCACCCTCGAGCCGGGCCAGGCCGTGGATGCCGCCATCGCAAAGGGGTTCGCCGATGCCGGGTGCGGCGGTGGTTTCGTGGAGTTCCGCGGCGGACGTTGCGAGCCGTTCCAGTTCGTCATGCCGGCAGCATCTCCGGATGACCTTCATGCGGCCTGGTACAGCGAGACCTTCGCCCCCAATGGCGTGGTCGAGATCGAGCGCGCCTGCGCGATCGTCGGGTGGCGCGACGGCAGGCCGTTCATCCACTGCCACGGTGTCTGGAATTCACGGGACGGTCGGCAGATGGGCCATATGCTCGGGCCCGCGACGATCGTCGCCGAGCCGATCCTCGTGACCGGGATCGGTTCGCGGTCCGCGACCTTTGACGCTCTGCCCGATCAGGAGACGAACTTTACCCTGTTCGAGCCGGCGCCTTTCGCCGAGGGAATCGCGGGAGATTCCAGTTTTCGTGTCCTGCTGGCGAAGGTCAGGCCTAACGAGGACATCAGCCTGGCGATCGAGGCGATCTGCGCGCAGCGCGGAATCCATGCGGCGAACGTCTATGGCATCGGCAGCCTGAACGAGGTTCGATTTTCTGGCGGCACCCGGGTCCAATCTCATGCCACGGAGGTTCTCATTCGCCGGGGCAGGGTGACGAGTGTCGACGGCCTGCCGCAGGCCAGTCTCGACATCGATGTCGTCGATATCCAGGGCCGGATCTTCGGCGGAGAAATCGTCCGTGGCGACAATCCGGTCTGCGTCACCTTCGAACTGGTCATCGAGCCGGCGGCGGATTGATCCTGTCCGGGATCGGCCTCCGGTCTACTCGGCCGGCACCGGTTCCTGGGCCGTGCGCTTGGCATAGGCTCGCGCCAGGACGGCGCAGACCAGCAGCTGGATCTGATGGAACAGCATCAGGGGCAGGATGATCGCGCCGATCATGCTGGCCGGAAAGAGGATGCTCGCGATGGGAACGCCGCTCCCGAGGCTCTTCTTGGATCCGCAGAACACGATCGCGACTTCATCCCGGGTGGAGAAACCGAACAGCCGGCTTGCCAGGGTGGTCGTCACGAGCACCAAGCCAAGCAGGATGCAGCTGATGAGGACGAGGACGATCATGTCGCGCGGCGCCAGCCGATGCCACAGGCCCTCGACGGCCGCCTCGCCGAAGGCGTAATAGACGACGAGCAGGATCGCCCCGCGGTCGACGAGGCTCGTGAGCGTCCGGCGCTTCTCCACCCATGATCCGATCCAGGGGCGCAGCAGATGTCCGAGAAGAAACGGAACGAGGATCTGCAGCACGATCTCGCCGATGGCCCCGAACGACACTCCTCCCTGGGTCTGCATGAACATGCCCATCAGAAGCGGCGTGAGAAGCACACCCAGGACGTTCGAGGCCGATGCGCTGCACACGGCCGCCGCGACGTTTCCCCCGGCGATGGACGTGAAGGTGATCGAAGACTGAATCGTGGACGGTAGAAGGCACAGGTAGAGAATGCCGAGCGCGATACCCGGCGCGAGGTAGGACTGGAGATAGGTCTTCGTGAGCAGCCCGAGGACCGGGAACAGGATGAAGGTCGCGGCGAACACCATCAGGTGCAGGCGCCAGTGGATAGCGCCTTGGATGATCGCCTGTCGCGAAAGGCGCGCACCTTGGAGAAAGAACAGAAGCGCGATCGACCCGACGATGACCACCTTGAGGATGGGAGCCGCCGCACCCGTCGCGGGAAGGATCGTCGCGGCGACCGCAGTCGCCACGAGCGCGATGGTGAAGCGGTCGGGCCGCAGGAGGGACAGAAAGGCCATCGGTCGTGCGCTCCCGGATTGTCTCTACGACCGGTGTCCGAAGAAGCGCGCATCCTGCTCCCGGCGCAGTCGCGTCAGGGCCGATCCCTCCGGGTGCTCGAGATCGCTCATGCGGATTTCCTGGCCCTTTGAGACCGAATTCGCCAGCCGGCAATCGGCGGCCAAGTAGAATGGGGCAGGTGCGCTTGTCCCCAGAGGCCCGGCGGGCCGGAACTCGGCGGTCACGCCGGAGATCGTATGATGATGCCCGCCCATGGCCAGGGCCGTGCCGGCCGGCAGGTTCTCGGTCGCGACGGCGATCAGGTCGTAGCGCGGCTGGTAGTCGGACCCGTAGCCCGACATCCCGTGGACGGCGGCATCGAGAATGCTGGTGGCGGCCTCGAGGCCGAGCAGGTGCCGCGGCAGGAACACCATGGCGTTCGCTCCCGTCCGGCTGACGATATGTCCCTTCTGGGCCAGCATGTCCCAGCTCTTCGCATCGTCGCAGCGGACGACCACGAAGACGCCGCCCGCGAAGCTGACCTCGTCCGGCTTGCGCAGGCAGTGGAACACGTCGAGGCGCCGAGTGCCCGAGAGAATGCCGCCGTCGTCCCGCTGCGAGAAGATCGTCGGAACCTCGCTGATGCGCGCGAGCGGCGCGTGGAGGTCGAAACGGTCAGGCTGGAGGCCGGTAGCGTTCGCAACGACCATGAGTTCGCACAGATCCGGCACGGCGCGCTGCGGGAAGCCCGCGATGGCCTGGTGCCGGGCGGCGAGGATCTCATCGACGTCCCGTGCGCCGAGAGTCCAATGAGCGTTCAGGTCCACGTTTTCGGCGGAGCGCTCGTTGCTGGCGAGATGTCCGGAGGAGGGATCGAAGACGAAGTCGTATTCGCTCGACTTGCCGGCCGCGACGATGTGGAAGCCCATCACCTCGGCCCAGGTGGCGAGACCGATGAGCAGGCTCGGCTGATCGCCGTCGACCGTCGTGACGACCCGGCCGCGCTCGGCCGCCAGAGCCTTGAGGCCGGGCCCGACCACGCTGTCGAGCTCCTTCGTGACGAGCGCAAGGTGCTTCTCGCTCTCGACCGAGAGCAGCGCATGACGGGCGGCCGCCTGCGGCTGCCCGGTCGCCTCGACGACCACATCGAAGGGCAGATCGGACACGAGCGCGAGGTCCTTTGTGGCGATATAGCCGCCACGCTCCCAGGCGGCTTGCGCGTCACGGGCCGACTCGCAGATGTGGATCCGGCGCGGATCGATGCCGGCGGCCTTCAGGCCCGCGGCTGCACTCTCGGCCGTGAGATCGACGGCGATGCGAGCATCCATCAAGGTAACGCGCTGAGCCTGCGCCAGGAAGCTCTGGCCGAAGCCGCCCGTGCCGACCACGCAGGTCTCCACCGGGCGGCCAGCCTTCGCATAGAAATCATGGTAGTTCATCGCGCATCTCTCCCGTTCCGGTAAGCGGTCGCCACCGGTCTCATGTGCCGCCGAATGGATCGTTCTCTTGGGCCGCCGCCCTACCGAAGCATGGTCCAGGCCTTCAGGAAGAAGTCAGGGGTGCCGAAATTCCCCGACTTGAGGGCGAGGGCGAGGTCGATCCCCGCGAGTGACCGGGTCCACGGGACGCCCGGGTCGATCTCGGGGCCGATCGCCAGCGCATCGACATCGAGGGCGTTCACGACCGCGCCGGACGTCTCGCCGCCGGCCACGATGAGGCGGGTGAAGCCGAGGCCGGGCAGCGCCTTCGCGATCTCCGCGAGGGTCCGCTCGACGATCTCTCCGGCATTCATGCGCCCGAGCCTGTTCTGGACGGCCTGGACCTCCTCGGGCGTCGCCGTGGAGTAGATGAGGGCCGGTCCGGTCGTCGCCTGCGCGTTCAGCCAGTCGAGGGCCGTGCCCGCCGTCATGGCCCCTGAGGCGAGGTCCAGCGCGTCGAGGCGGAGCGTCGGGATCCCGGCTTCGATCGCGGCCTTGACCTGAGCGCGGGTCGCGCTGGAGCACGAGCCGGCCAGGATGATGCTGCGGCCGGCAGGAGCGTCGAAGCCGGTGGAGGCCGGGGAGGCGTTGCGCTCGCCCCGCCGGTAGGCGGCAGGCAGCCCCATCGCGACCCCCGATCCTCCGGTCATGAGGGGAAGATCGGCAGCCGCAAGCCCGATGGCCCGAAGGTGGTCGTCGCTCAGGGCATCGACGATCACGATCTGGTGGCCGGCGGCCTTCTCGCGCGCAAAGGCGGCCCGGATGGCGTCCGGACCGGCTTCCACGTCTTCGTAGGCGACGAGCCCAACCGGCCGCTTGGTCTGGCGCTGCAGAACCCGCACGAGATTGGAATCCCGCATCGGGGTGAGCGGATGGTCCTTCATGCTGCTTTCGTGCAGCGGTACCCCGTTCACGAAGAGATGGCCCTTGTAGACCGTGCGGCCATTGGCCGGAAAGGCCGGGCAGGCGAGCGTGAAGTCGCTTCCCGTGAAGGTGAGAAGCGCGTCGGTGACCGGTCCGATATTGCCCTCGTCAGTGGAATCGAAAGTGGAGCAGTACTTGAAGAACAGGTGCTCGGCGCCGGCGGTTCTCAGGATCTGCGCGGCGGCAAGGGATTGATCGATGGCCTCCATCGCCGGGATGGTCCGGGATTTCAGCGCTGCCACGACCGCATCAGCTCCCGACAGGTCGAGTTCCGGCCGCGGCGCGCCGATCGTCTGGATGGTCCGCAACCCCTCCCGGGCCAGCATGAGAGCGAGGTCGGTCGCTCCGGTCAGATCATCGGCGATACACCCGAGCTTCATTCCGCGGCTCCCTTGGCGTTCGAGGAGGGTTGAGGCTCGCTCCAGGCCGACAGCCAGCCGAGGCCGTCTTCCGTACGGCCGCGGGGCTTGTACTCGGCGCCGATCCAGCCGCCATATCCCATATCGTCGAGGGATCGGCAGAGGGTGCGGTAGTCGATCTCGCCCTCGTCCGGTTCAGCACGGCTCGGCACCGCGGCGATCTGGACATGGCCGATCACGTCGAGGAAGTCCTTGAGCCGCCGCGTGAGATCGCCCTGCATGATCTGGGTATGATAGCAGTCGAACATGATCTTCACGTTCCGCCGCCCGACCTGGTCGATGATCGACGCGGCTTGCTCGACGGTGTGCAGGAAGTATCCCGGCTTGTCGCGGTGGTTGATCGGTTCGATGAGCACGGTCATTCCGGCCTGGGCGGCCTTGTCGGCAGCCAGCTTCAGATTGGCCACGAAGGTTCTCTCGGCCGCCGAGGCGGCATCAGGGGCGACCAGCCCGGACATGCAGTGGACCGCAGACGCGCCGATCGCATGTCCGTAGGAAACCGCCTGTTCGATGGCCTTCTGGAACTCGCTCTCGCGACCCGGCAGGGCTCCGAGCCCGAAATCGCCCGCAGCAGCGTTCCCGACTGGCGTGTTCAGTCCAAGCACGGTCACTTGGCTGCGGGTCAGGGCGGCACGCATCTCCTCAGCGGGCACCTGGTAGGGCCAATGCATCTCGACGGCCTTGAACCCGGCCGCGGCCGCGGCTCCGACCCGGTCGATCTCGGGAAGCTCGGTGAAAAGGAAGCCTAGATTGGCCGAGAAGCGTGGCATCGGTTCATCCGCATTTGTGGGAGGGGTGGTGCGACGCGGAACAGCAGTCCTGAGAAGCGTCGGAGGTCTCTTCGGCGATCGCCTCGTCCAATTTGAAGTGAGCCACCAGGTCCCGCACCTGGGCACGGGTCAGAAGACGAGGGTTGAGCCCATGAAGAAGGAGGCGCAGCTTCGCGGTCTCCTCCAATTCCTCAGTGGCATAGACAGCGGCTTCCAGATCCTTGCCAGCCACCACGGGGCCGTGATTGGCCAGAAGAACGGCGCTGTAGCGTCCGGCAAGGCCTCGGATCGCATCGGCCACGGCCGCATCTCCCGGCCGGTAATAGGGAACGAGGGCTGTCCGCCCGACCCGCATGACGTAGTAGGCCGTCAGGGGCGGCAGGGCATTTGCGGGATCGATGTCCGGCAGCATCGAAACGGCGACGGAATGCGTGGAGTGCAGGTGAACGATTGCGCCTGCATCCGGGCGGGTCGCGTAGAGCGCCGAATGAAGGGGCAGTTCCTTGGTCGGCGCATCGCCCTCGACGAGACGGCCGTCCGCATCAAGCTTGCTCAAGCGCGCCGGGTCGAGAAAGCCCAGGGAGCTGTTGGTCGGCGTCGTCAGCCAGCCCCCGTGGCTCAAACGGACCGAGATGTTGCCCGAGGATCCGGCGGTCAGGCCGCGTTCGAACAATGACCGCCCGAATCGGCAGATCATCTCGCGAATCTGGTTCTCATGGCTCATGTCCGGGCCCTCGCAATGAATGGTGACTGAATGGGAGCGGCTATCAGATCGCGTGCCTGACGCGCTCCCAAGTCTTCAGCATATGGGCGTTCAGGATCGTGGACAGCCGGTCGGCATGGCGCGCTTCGAGAGCCTCGATCATCTCGACATGGTCGGCCACGGCGCCGGACCATTTCTCAGGTCCTTCATTGCCGATGTAGCGGATGCGCTTCAGCCGGGCCTGCAGAACGTTGTGCACCGAGGCCAGAGCCTCGTTCTTGGAGAGCCGGAGGATCGACGAGTGGATGCTCTGGTTGAGCTTGAAATAGGGAAGGCGGTCGCGCTTCTCATACATGTCCATCATATGGTCATGCAGCTGCCGGACCTCGCGGATTTCCTGATCGGTGGCGTTTTCACAGGCCAACCGCCCAGCAAGACCTTCAAGATTGCCCAGCACGATCAGACTGTCATGCACGTCCTTCGCGCTGAACTGGCGCACGACCGCGCCTCGCCCGGGTGAGAGCTCCAGCAATCCCTCGCTGACCAGAAACTTGAGCGCTTCCCGCAAAGGTGTGCGCGAGACCCCCAGCATCTTGCCGAGGTTGCCCTCGTGGAGGCGGGTTCCCGGAGACAGCTCGCCTTCGATGATCATGTCGCGAACCCGCGCCACGATGGCGTCGTGGAGGGTAGGGCGGACGATGGGCCCACGCGAATCGAGGTCGTCGATCAGCAGGGGGGTGGCCTCAGATGCCATGGCTCGTTCCATACTTTGCCGTGTTTCCACAGATCCTCACGGGGATTGACCCCTCTATACAACCTTTCTCTAGATCGTCGCAAACAAAATTCTGTATGCAGCATACTTGCGTACGAAATTTACGGATGTTAACGTTCCGTCGTCATCCCGAGAAGAGGTTGCTGTGAGCGCTCCATCGTTGCCGACCCCATCCGAAAAGCCGACCGTCGCATTCGCCATGGGCGATCCTGCCGGCATCAGCCCCGAGTTGGCTGCCAAGCTCATCGCGTCAGAAGAGTTCCGCTCCGGCGCCGACCTCGTGATCTTCGGCGATCTTCGGATCCTGGAGCGCGGCGCCAAGGTGGCCGGTGTCGCCGTTGATGTGGAGGTTGTCGCGTCCGAGCAGGCGATCCCGAATCACGCCAGCCGCCCGGTCTTCATTGATCTGAAGAATCTCAGCCCGGATCGGGTTGTGCCTGCCACGGCCACGCTGGAAGGCGGAGTCTTCGCGACCGAGAACTTCCGCCGTGCCCTGCTGCTCGCCCAGTCCGGTCGCGCCGATGCGGTGTTCTTCACGCCCTTCAACAAGAAAGCCATGCGCCTTGCTTATGACGGATACGACGACGAGATCCGTTTCGTACGCGACGTTCTCAAGACGTCAGTGGCCGCAAGCGAGTTCAATGTTCTGGGGCAGACCTGGAACGCCCGCGTGACATCCCATATCCCGCTGTCGCAGGTTGCCGCCGCGATCTCCGAGGAAGCGATCCTACGGTCGCTGTCGCTGGCCAACCAGTGCATGCGGGCTGCGGGCTTCAACCCGCCGCGGATCGCCGTCGCCGGCCTCAACCCGCACGCCGGGGACGGCGGCAATTTCGGCACCGAGGAAATCGACATCATCGAACCGGCCGTTCGTCAGGCGCAGGCTCAGGGCTTCACGGTCGAAGGACCCTTCCCGTCGGACACGGTCTTCCTGCGCGCCAAGAACGGCGATTTCGACGCCGTCCTTACCATGTACCACGACCAGGGTCAGATCGCGATGAAGCTAATGGGTTTCGACCGCGGCGTGACGCTGATCGGCGGCTTCGAGTTCCCGATCTGCACGCCGGCTCACGGCACGGCCTATGAGATCGCCGGCCGCGGCATCGCGAATCTCGGCGCCAGCCGAGAGGCTCTCTCTCTCGCCATCCGCATGGGCGCTGAAGTGCGCGCCCGCCGTTCGGAGGCAGAGCAGCCGAGATTGTCAGCCGTCAATTCCTAGAACAGCCAGTTCCAACAGCCGACGCCATCGGTTGGAAACATCACAGGGAGGAAGAACGATGCTCAAGAAGACTTCATGGTTGGTAGCTACGGCCGTCGCGGTGACATTCAGCGGCTTCGCACAGGCGGATTGGAAGCCCACGAAGCCGGTCGAATTCATCGTCACGTCGGCACCCGGCGGCGGCACCGACAACTTCGCCCGCGTCGTGCAGTCTATCATCGCCAAGCACAAGCTGATGGAGCAGCCCATCGTCGTCACCAACAAGGGCGGCGGAAGTGGCGCGGAAGGTTTCATCTATACGAAGGTCGCGACGGGCGACAGCCACAAGCTGACCTTCGGCACGAACAACGCCTATCTCCTGCCATACGTCGCGAAGCTCGCCTACAAGCCCGATGAGCTGACCCCCGTGGCGGCCATGGCCCTCGACGAGTTCCTGCTCTGGGTCAAGGCCGATTCTCCCTACAAGGATGCCAAGAGCTACATCGAAGCCGTTAAGGCGAAACCCGACACCTTCAAGATGGGCGGCAGCCAGTCCAAGGACACGGACCAGACCCTCACCAGCCTGATCCAGGATGCGACCGGCGCCAAGTTCATCTACGTGCCGTTCCAGGGCGGCGGTGCGGCCGGTGTGCAGCTTGCCGGCGGGCATATCGACTCCAACACCAACAATCCGAACGAGAATGCCGGCCAGTGGAAGGCCGGAGCGATCACTCCGCTGTGCGTCTTCAGCCCTACCCGCCTCCAGGGCGGCGTCAAGGTCACAGCCACGATGGGCTGGTCGGACATCCCGACCTGCAAGGAAGCAGGCATTCCGATCGATCAGTTCCAGATGCCGCGCACCGTATGGCTGCCGGGCGGCGTTCCGGCCGAGGCCGTCGCGTTCTACGCCGACGTCCTGAAGAAGGTGAGCGAGACGCCGGAGTGGAAGGAATACATCGAGCGCACCTCCCAGACCGACAAGTTCCTGGCCGGTCAGGATCTGAAAAGCTTCATCGCCGCCGACGACGCCAAGAACCGCAAGGTCTTCGAGGGTGAAGGCTGGGTCGTTCGCTAACGGCAGAATGTGAACGGCCGGCGGAGGACAGCTCCGCCGGCTCCTCCTGCATGCATCATCCATCGAACCGGGACGGACGCGATGATTTCTCGTTTCAGCGCTGAGATCGGAACCGCCACACTGACCGCAGGCCTTGGGCTCGCGGCGGTCGTCGGCGCTCTGGAGTTCGGGATCGGTTGGGGAGACGCAGGGCCTGAGCCCGGGGCATTCCCGTTCTACATCGGCCTGCTGGTCGTCGCTGCCAGCATCGGCAATTTGGTCCGTGCGACGGTCGGACGTCATGGGTTGCAATCGGTCTTCCTGCACAAGGAGGAGGCCAAGCGCGTGGCATCGTTCTTCGTGCCCATGCTGGCCTTCGTGGTGGTAGCCCGTCTCCTCGGCCTCTACGTGGCGACGGCGCTGTATCTCGCCTTCGTCATGCGAGTGCAGGGAAAGTACCGGCTCGCGGTTTCCATCGCATCGGGCATCGCCGCAGCCGTGATCTTCTACTTCGTGCTCGAGGTGGCGTTCCAGGTTCCTCTCATGAAGGGTCCGCTCGAAGCCGCTCTGGGCCTTTACTAGCCCCCATCCGGACGGAGACAGGTCGTGGAAAATTTCGCTTCACTCCTTCATGGCTTCGGGGTCGCTCTGACGACCTATCATGTCATGCTCATGATGGTCGGCGTCCTACTGGGCATCCTGGTCGGCGTCCTGCCGGGGCTCGGTGCTCCCAACGGTGTTTCGCTTCTCCTCCCGCTGACTTTCACCATGGATCCGGTTGCGGCGATCATCCTGCTCACCAGCATGTACTGGGGCGCGCTCTTCGGCGGATCGACGACGTCGATCCTCTTCAACATTCCCGGGGAGCCTTCATCCGTCGCGACGACATTCGACGGGTATCCCATGGCCCGTCAGGGCCAGGCGACCCAGGCGCTGACGCTCGCTTTCCTGTCGGCTGGCTTCGGCGCCCTGGTCGGGGTGATCCTCATCACCGTGCTATCGACCTGGGTGGCCAAGTTCGCGCTTCGCTTCAGCTCACCCGAGTATTTCGCCGTCTACTTCCTGGCCTTTGCCAGCTTCATCGGGCTTGGGGCCGCGTCTCCGTTCAAGACCGTCGTCTCCATGGGCCTCGGGTTCGCTTTCGCGTCGGTCGGCATGGACACGGTGTCGGGCGGCCTGCGCCTCACCTACGGGTTCAATGAACTCCTCTCCGGCATCAGCTTCCTCATCGCGGTGATCGGCTTGTTCGGCATCGGCGAACTCATGCTCACCATGGAGGAGGGGCTGCGCTTCGACGGCATCCGTGCCCGCGTCAAGATCCGTGACGTCTTCAAGACGATCGCGACCCTGCCGCGCTACTGGGTGACGCTTCTGCGCAGCAGCGCCATCGGCTGCTGGATGGGCATCACCCCGGGCGGGCCGACCGCCGCCTCCTTCATGAGCTATGGTCTTGCCAAGCGTCTGTCGCGCCGCAAGGACGGATTTGGGCAGGGCGAGCCTGAAGGCGTCGTGGCGCCGGAGACGGCAGACCACGCCGCCGGCAGCAGCGCCATCCTGCCGATGCTGGCCCTCGGCGTTCCCGGTTCCGCAACGGCCGCCGTCATGATGGGCGGCCTCATGATCTGGGGCCTGAACCCCGGACCGATGCTGTTCATCGAACGGCCGGACTTCGTGTGGGGCCTGATCGCCAGCATGTATCTCGGCAATATCGTGGCCGTGCTCATGGTGCTTGCCACCATTCCGCTCTTCGCATCAATCCTGCGCATTCCGTTCGCCATCATCGGTCCGGTGATCGTCGTCGTGTGCTTCATCGGCGCTTATACGGTCGCGGGTCGACCTTTCGATCTCTGGCTGGCACTCGCCTTCGGTGTGGTGGGATACCTGTTCAAGAAACTCGATTATCCGATCGCGCCGCTCGTCCTGGCCATGGTGCTCGGCGACAAGGCGGAGGACGCCTTCCGGCAGTCCATGATCATGTCGCGCGGATCGCTGTCGATCTTCTGGTCGAACGGTCTCGTCACGACCCTGATGCTGATCGGTCTGGTGCTTGCGTTCGGGCCGCTCCTGAGCACCGCGCTCGGACGTCTGGTGAAGCCCAAGGCCTCATCGGCCGTCGCCTGAGGGTGATTGCGAGGGGCCGCTCAAACCTGAGCGAGCCGCACTGAAGGAGTTTTCGATGACCCCATCACCATCCGCCAACGTGGCGTTCCTTGGCATCGGCCTCATGGGATCGCGCCAGGCGAGGCGTCTGCTCGACGCGGGCTATAGGCTGACGGTCTGGAACCGCTCGCGCGAAAAGGCCGAGGCGCTTGGCGCCTTCGGCGCACACGTGGCCGAGACGGCGTCCGATTCGGTGAGCAACGCGGATGTTGTCATCCTTATGCTCGAGAACGGCAAGATCGTCAGGGATGTACTGTTTTCCCACGGTGTGGCGGAAGCCCTGAAGTCCGGAGCGATCCTTGTCGACATGAGCTCCATCAAGCCCGCAGAGGCTCAGGAGCACGCCCGGCACCTACAGGAGCGTGGCGTCCATCACATCGACGCGCCTGTCTCCGGCGGGACCACCGGGGCGGAGCAGGGGACACTGGCGATCATGGCTGGCGGCGAGGCCGAAACCTTCAGCAGGGTCGAGCCGATCCTCAGGATCATGGGCAGACCCGTTCATGTGGGGCCGCACGGGGCAGGGCAGCTCGCGAAGCTTGCCAATCAGATCATCGTCGGGGTGACGATCGGCGCGGTCGCGGAGGCGCTTCTGCTGGCACAGCGCGGCGGCGCCAACCCGGCCAAGGTCCGGGAGGCTCTTCGTGGGGGCTTTGCGGAAAGCCGCATCCTCGAACTGCACGGCCAGCGCATGGTCGAGCGCGATTTCGTCACCAAGGGTCGCTCGGTCACTCATCTCAAGGATCTCGACAACGCCCTCGACGCGGCTGACAGAATCGACCTCGAGGTCCTGCCTTATACCGCCCTGACGGCGGATCTATTCCGAGGGCTGATCGAGCACGCCGGCGACCTCGATCACAGTGGGCTGCTCGTCGAACTCGAGCGCAGAAACCCCACGGGAGCTTCGGCCGATTCTTAGACTGAGGTGCGACTTCGCTCCAGAAGCTCCGGAAGCGTCGGCGAGCCGAGACGCCCCCCGAAATGCTCGCACTTCATGGCGGCGGCAACATTGGCCATCCGCACTCTGCGCGGCAGATCCCAGTCGTTGACCAGTCCGTAGACATAGGTTCCGTGCCAGACATCCCCCGCGTTCAAGGTGTCCACGGCGCGGATGGGGATTGACGGGATCGTGGCGATGCTATCGACCATATCGCCTCGCTGCCACACCAAGGCACCGGCGGCACCGAGCGTCACTCCGACCACATTCGCTTCGATTCCGGCCGCAACATCCCGCAACGCCTCGCTGGGTGTTCCGCGATCGGACAGGGAGAGCAGGGCGGGTTCGGAGAACAGCACGTGGTCGGCCAGCGCGATCATTTCGCGCAGCACCTCCAGAGGCGAGACATCCGCGTCGAGCACGGTCGGAATCCCGCGACGGCGCGCTTCGGCCAGCAACGCCCTTGCCCCTTCGGGCCAGCGCATGTCGACCAGGACGGCAGCGGCATCGGCGACCTCGTGGAGCGGCAGCCAGCCTGGACCGGGGTCGAGCGACGGGTCGGTGTAGGGCACCACCAGTCGTTCGCCCTCATTGTCGACGAGAATGGTCGAAAAGGCCGTTCGGGCGCCTTCAACCCTGCGGATTCGATCAATGCGCACAGCTTCGCGGGACAAGTCGTGCAGGAAGCTTTCGCCGGTGGGGTCGCGTCCGACACGCGCCCAGAGTTCGACATTGCCGCCAAGGCGGGCGATGGTGACTGCGGCGGCCGTCGCCATCCCGGAGGCTGCTTGAACGGCCTTCTCCGGCAGAACCTTGGCTCCGTGGCTGGGGATTCGCTCGATCTTGAAGATGGTGTCCCAGAACGCGCATCCAAGGCAGATCACCGGCTTCTGGTTCATGGCCTATTCGAGCCTGAGCGCCCGCGCCCGAGCGTTCATGACGTGAGCGATGGCGGCCTCCACGGCCGCCGCCGTGTCGCGCCGCTTCATGGCCGCGATGATGGCGAGGTGCTCCCGCATCACCGGAATCACGAGATCCTCGTCGAGGCTCGTCTCGCTTTGGCGAATGAGCCGGACCTTGATCCAGTTCACCCGATAGGCCTTCGAGATGATCTCGTTGTTGAGATCGTCGATAATCGTTTCGTGAAATTCCCGGTCGACGTGCTGAGCCATGGCGACGAGTTGTTCGGTCAGGCCGTACCGTGCGTCATCGACGATCGACTGATGGGCGGCTTCGATCCGTGTGATTGCAGCGTCGCTCGCCGTCTGGCTGAAAACGGCGATCGCCTCCCGCTCCAGAATAAGCCGGAACTGGAAGGCGTTGCGGATCAGCGTGATGTCGAGCGGCAGGATCTGCAACCCGCGTTGCGGGACGGTGACGATCAAACCCTCCGCTTCCAGCCGGGGGATCAGTTCACGAATAGCGCCGAGAGGTTGTCCTGTGAGGGCGACCAACTCCCGCTGGGTCACGAACTGCCCGGGCTTAATCTGGCTCTGCAGGAGTTGTTCGGTAAACACGTCATAGGCCCGCTCGCGCAGTTTGATCTCCGTGCGAGGGGCTGGCCGAGCCATGCTCATGCAACGGCCTTGGTCACTTGCCCGAACGGCTCGAGCAACGAGACCGCCCGTGTGGTCGTCCGTTCGTCCAACGTCGGAAGCGGGGGCCTAGCAATGGCCCACGCCGGGTCGTTTCGTACATGGGCCACGAGCGCCTTTACCATCGGAACGATAGGGTGGCGGCAGATCTCCTGAACCAACGCGACGATGCGCGGATCGTCCCGACCGTTCTCCGCCAGGTCGATCACAGCCTCCGGCAGAACATTGGCCACTCCGCAGATCGATCCCGCGGCACCCGCCGCGCAAGCCCGGCCCAGATAGGTCTCGTCGCCGACCAAGATGTCCAGGTCGGGAAAGGCCTGGATCAGGGCGAATGTGGCGTCGGCGTTGCCCGCGCTGTCCTTCACCCCCCTGATGGCGCCGGGATACCGGTCCCTCAGGCGTGCGATGACCGCGTGTGACAGGGGAACGCCGGTCATGCCGGGTATATGGTAGAGTATGATGTCGCGGAGATCGGCGCCGATGGCGTCGAACACGGCCGAATACCAATCGAACACGGCGTCGTCTGGGGCAGGGCGGAAGTAGAAGGGCGGGGCCAGCAGTACCGCATGGGTCCCGCGACGCAGCGCCTGGCTCGTGCTGGACGCGGCCTCCTCCGGCGAGCAGGCGATCACGCCTTCCACCAGTTTCTCGGCCGGGATCCCATGTCGAATCATCTCGTTGGTAACACGCTCGCGCTCCGTCGCGCCAACGGAGGGGCCTTCACCGGTTGTCCCGAACAGCGTCGCCGTCCGACAGCCCCGGGCGAGGCAATCCTTGGCGTGCGAAGCAAGGCGATGAACGTCCACCTTTCCGTCAAGAAAGGGGGTAACGAGGGCAGGACTGATGCCGAAGCTGAGCGACACGGGAGCCTCCAGGAACAGCTTCGACCTGTGGCCGAGCAAGTGCTGTGTTGACACTAACATGTTACATGGTGCTTAATCGGTTGCAAGCACTGAAATGAGTCCGAAGGGACCGTTAAGCTCAACCACGGAGGAAGTGATCATGGCTGCCACAGGCGGATCGTTTACGCGTCGTACATTTCTCGCAAGCACGGCGGCCGCGACCGCCGCATACGGCCTCGGCGGCGTGGCGCCAGCCTTTGCGGACGTGAATTGGAAGAAATACGCCGGCACGAAGATCGGCGTGAACCTGATCAAGAGCCCGCGCGGCGAGGTTTTGCAGAAATACGAAAAGGAATTCACCGACCTAACCGGAATCGAAGTCTCGTCGGAGCAGACGCCGGAGCAGCAGCAGCGGCAGAAGGCTGTGATCGAGCTGAACTCGGGCAGCCCGAGCTTCGACGTGGTGCATATCAGCTATCACGTCCAGAAGCGCCAGTTCGAAAAGGCCAATTGGCTGGCCGACATCAGCGGCTTCATGAAGAATCCGGAACTGACGGATCCGAGCCTCACCGAGAGCGACTTCTCCCAGGCTGGCCTGCTCTATGCCAAGAACCCGCAGGGGCAAATGCTGTCGCTGCCGTTCTCTGTCGATTACTGGTTGGTGTACTGGAATAAGGACCTCTTCGCCAAAAAGGGGCTCGCCTATCCGCAGACCTTCGAGGAAATGGTGAAGGCCGCCGAAGCCCTGACGGATCCGAAGGAGGGCACCTACGGCTTCGTCGCCCGCGGCCTGAAGAACGCCAACGTTCCCGTCTGGACGAGCTTCCTGCTCGGCCACGGTGTCGATCCCGTCGATGCCAACGGCAACCTGATGACGGATTCGCCTGAAGGCATCGAAGCCGCAAAGCTGTATCAGCGCCTTCTCACCAAATCCGCCCCGCAGGGCGTGGCCGGTTTCAACTGGTCGGAATGCCAGTCGGCCTTCTTGCAGGGTAAGATCGGAATGTGGCTCGACGGCGTCGGCTTCGCGCCTCCGCTGGAGGATCCGGAGAAGTCGCGGGTCGTCGGCAAGGTCGGCTACGGCGTCATGCCGCGCGGACCGAAGGCGCAGGCCTCGGCGACCTTCGGCGACGGCATCGGCATCACGGCCGCCAGTAAGAACAAGGAGGCAGCCTATCTCTATTGCCAATGGGCGGTCTCGAAGCTGATGGGTGCTCGCCTGCTGCAGGCGGGTGGCGGCGTGCCGTTCCGCCAGTCGATCCTGAACGATCCCGAGACCCGCAAGGGCGTGAAGATGCCCCCGGCGTGGATCGATGCGGTGGTCGAATCGGGCAAGATCAGCAAGCTGGGCCTCCCGGTCATCCAGCCCGTGACCGAGTTCCGCGACATTATCGGCATCGGCCTGACCAATCTTCTGGGCGGGGGCGATCCGGCCGCCGAGATGAAGAAGGCCACGGAGCAGTTCAAGCCCATCCTCGAGCGCAGCGAGAAGGCCTGATGCGCGCCGGACGGGACACGATCGGGATCGTGGAGCATGTCCATGTCCTCCATCGCTGAGCGCTTAGCCAATTCGATGGCAGGGGCGGCACCCGCCCCGGACGCTCGACCGAAGAGCATCTACTGGCCCTTCGTCGTGCCCGCCGTCGCGGTGGTCGGGTCGGTGATCGTGTTCCCGTGGGTCTTCACCGTCTGGATGAGCCTGCATGAATGGACAGTCGGCGGAGCCAGGCGCTTCGCCGGCCTGTCCAACTACCTGCGCCTCGCGTCGGACGAGCGCTTCCTGACCTCCGTCGGCCATACGCTGGTCTATACGGTGCTGGCCGTGATCCTGCCGCTGATCTTTGGAACCCTGGCCGCTCTCATCTTCAACTCCCGTCTGCCCTTCCGCGGCGTTCTGCGCGGCGTGTTCGTCATGCCCATGATGGCCACGCCCGTGGCCGTAGCCCTGGTTTGGACGATGATGTTCCATCCGCAGCTGGGGGTGCTGAACTATCTCCTGTCCTTGGTCGGCATCGGGCCCCAAGCCTGGGTGTTCAATCCCTCGACGGTGATCCCATCGCTGGTTCTCGTCGAGACCTGGCAATGGACGCCGCTCGTCATGCTGATCGTCCTGGGCGGTCTCGCGGCCATTCCGACGGAACCTTACGAGAGCGCCTCCATCGACGGAGCAACGATCCTTCAGCAGTTCCGCTACATCACGCTGCCGATGATCGCCCCATTCCTCATGGTGGCGGTGATCATCAGGACGATCGACGCCCTGAAAAGCTTCGACATCATCTATGCGATCACCCAGGGTGGACCCGGCACGGCCTCCGAAACCATCAACCTCTATCTCTACAGCGTGGCATTCGCCTATTACGACGTCGGCTACGGATCGGCGATCGCGGTCGTGTTCTTCGCCATCGTGATCGCATTGTCTCTCCTCATGCTCCATCTGCGGCAGCGCACGAAATGGACGGACGTTCAGGGATGAGCATGAACCTTCGAAAAGTCACCCATTCGCTCGGCCTGCTGTTCGTCGGCCTCGTGCTGGTCTCGCCCGCGATCCTGTTCTTCCTCTGGATGATCTCGCTGTCGCTCAAGTTCGAGGTCGACAACGCCGCTTATCCGCCGATCCTGATTCCCGAGCGCTTCGCCTGGAAGAATTATACGGGCGTGTTCGAATCGAATCGCTTCGGCCTCTTCTTCCTCAACAGCGTGATCGTGACCGGCGCTGCGACCGGACTCGCCCTGCTGATCGGCGTGCCGGCCGGCTATGGCATCGCTCGAATGAAGGCGACCAAGGCTGCCGTGGTCGTGCTCATCGCCCGCATGACCCCTGGACTGTCGTATCTCATCCCGCTGTTCCTGCTCTTCCAGTGGCTGGGGCTCATGGGCACGCTTCTGCCGCAGATCATCGCCCACCTCGTGATCACGGTGCCGATCGTCATCTGGATCATGATCGGCTATTTCGAAACGACGCCGCTCGAGCTCGAAGAGGCGGCCGTCATCGATGGCGCCAGCCGGTGGCACGTCTTCCGTCACATCGCCCTGCCGATCGCCAAGCCGGGCATCACGGTGGCGTTCATCCTGGCGGTGATCTTCTCCTGGAACAACTTCGTGTTCGGCGTCGTCCTGGCGGGCCGGGAGACAAGGACCCTGCCGGTCGCCGTCTACAACATGCTGTCCTTCGAGCAGCTGAGCTGGGGACCTCTGGCGGCCGCCGCCCTGATCGTGACCTTGCCGGTCCTGGTCCTGACCATCGTGGCTCAGCGTCAGATCGTTGCCGGGCTCACGGCCGGAGCCGTGAAGGGCGGCTGAGGCGGGACGGGGAGGGAATGGGCTCGCTCCCGGATTCGACGGGTGTCAAGGCTTTGCGGAACGGGGTGCAAGAATTCGCCAGGGTGGCACGTTCCATCGTCGGGAATTGCGAAATTTGTCCCGAACGATCAAGCGGCCTCGCGGGAGAGATGTACAATCCTGTTTTTGATGGTTCCTGCCCCACACCTCGCGCATGCGAGCCGACCGACGGGAGGACGGCAATGAACAGGATTCTCTTCGCGATCGGGGCGCTCGCAGCGAGCGCTCTCCTTTTTCCAGCCGATGCCTTTGCCCAGCGCTTCGGTAGCCATGGAGGCGGGTTCCGCGGCGGCGGGTTTGGGGGAGGAGGGCTTGGCGGAGGCGGGGCTTTCCGGGGCGGCGGGTTCGGAGGCGGGGGCTTCGGTGGTTCGAGAATGTTCATCCCTCGGGGAGGAATAGGCGGCTTCGGAGGCGGGGCGATTGCTGGGCCGCGCCTTGGCCGTGGAGACTTCCGGGTAGGTGCCATCGGACGGCCGGGCTATGGCTTCCGTGCTCCCTATTACGGCCGGGTGGCTGGCGGGTACCGTCCCTATTACCGGGGTTATTACGGCGGTTATCCGTACTACCGCAACTATTACCGCGGCTACCCGTATTACGGAGGTGTCGTGGCTGCCGGGCTGGCACTCGGCGCGCTGAGCTATCCGTATTACGGCTATGGCTACGATTATCCGTATTATGGCTATTACCCGGCGGCCGTTGCCGAAGGCGAAGATTGCTATTGGGTACGCCGCCGCATCGTCGGGCCTTATGGGCGGATCGTCATCCGGCGTCAGCAGGTCTGCAATTATTGACCCTGCCCGTTGCGGGCGCGCTGATGTCCCGCCGGCGACTGCCGGCAAGGGTCACCCCGTCACGGCGGGTCACCCGAATCGGGGGGTGCGCTTCGGCACCCCATTCCTGAAAAGCGCGTCGGGCCGAAGATCGACGCGCTTTTCACACGATGGGCTAGAGATTGATGATGTAGCGGTAGTTCATGTCCGCGGCACTGCCGGCCCCCGTCAGAATGACCCCCGTCTCGAACTGGTTGTCGTTGTTGAGATCGGAAAGCAGATAGCCCGTATCCGTCTGGGCATTGTACAGGAACACATGGGAGATGCTGGCGCTCGTGAAGGTCGTCTCCGCCTGGGATGCCGCCTCTTCGATGGACACCGCGCTCGTGGCGGCCTCGCGGTAATTGGCAGACGTTCCGGCAATCCTCGTGGCGATCCAGTCGGTTGCCGGCCTCCAGTCCGTGATCGTGTCCGCGCTTGCGCTGGTGATGCCCGACGAACCGCGCGTGAACTGGAAGGCATCGTCACCGGTTCCGCCAGTCAGCCTGTCCTGCCCGGAACCGCCGTTGAGGAGATCGTCGCTTGATCCGCCGGAGAGGGAGTCCCGTCCCGAACCTCCGTAAAGGTTGTCGTAATTCGCCCCGCCGGAAATGCGGTCGTTTCCGCTGTCCCCGAACAGGAAGTCGAATCCGTAGCCGCCGATGAGATTATCGTTGCCCGATCCGCCATGGAGGTCGTCAGGTCCATCTCCCCCGTTCAGGTAGTCGTTGCCGTTGCCGCCCACGAGGATGTCATAACCCCAGCCGCCGTAGATGTCGTCGTTTCCGCCGAAGCCGTAGAGATCGTCGTCGCAGCCGAAGCCGTAAATCACATCCTGACGGGACGTTCCGTCGAGAAGATTGGGCCAGTCATCCCCATAGATGGTCGCCATGACTTCCTCCGAATGCGCCCCCTCGGGATTCTTCGAACGATCCGGGCCGTTTGTCGGAGATCGATTTTCAGACAGTCATTATATGCCTTCTCCCGCCGGCATGCGTGAAAATGCTGAGGCGGCTGCTGGATATTTTGCACTATGAAGCGGACGGGCGAAGCTGCGTCTGTGGGCAGAATATTCACGAGGAGAGGTGGTTCGACGAGCGGAAAGTCGGCCTCGGCCGACGATAGAACCCGCTGCAGCTTTTCAG